>JBEIEH010000092.1:0-9733 GCA_040383055.1 Burkholderiaceae bacterium | reverse complement strand
CGTGTGATGCCGTGGCGCAAAGCACCTGCTTGGCCGGATTCACCGCCGCCGTGGACATTGACTTGGATGTCAAAGGTCTCGGCGTGGTTGGTCAGCATCAGCGGTTGCTTGGCGATCATGATCGAGGTTTGGCGGCCAAAGAACGTGGAAATGTCTTTACCGTTGACCGTGATCTTGCCGGAGCCTTTTTTCAGAAACACACGGGCGACGCTCGATTTGCGACGGCCGGTGCCATTGTTCCATTCACCAATCATGGTCGCTCCTTAGATGTCCAGGGCTTTGGGCTGCTGGGCGGTGTGCGGGTGTTCCGCGCCGCCGTACACCTTCAGCTTTTTGATCATGGCGTAGCCCAGAGGACCCTTGGGCAGCATGCCCTTGACGGCCTTCTCGAGCGCACGGCCAGGATGCTTGGCTTGCAGGTCGCGGAAGTTGGTGCCATAGATGCCACCGGGGAAACCGGAGTGGCGGTAGTACACCTTGTCCAGGGCTTTGGTGCCCGTGACTTTGAGTTTGGCTGCGTTGACAACGACGATGTAATCACCGGTGTCGACGTGGGGCGTGTAGATGGCCTTGTGTTTGCCGCGCAGTCGGAGAGCCACTTCACTGGCAACTCGTCCGAGGACCTTGTCGGTCGCGTCAATCACAAACCACTCGTGCACCACGTCAGCGGGTTTGGCGCTGATGGTTTTGGTCATGAGTTTTCTCGAAAGAAAGGTTTGGCCAGCCCTTTTCCACGGTCGGTGGCTCTCTGGTGGAGCCCTCTTAGGTGGGGTGTAACGCTTCGCCGCGGGGCTGAAAAAATCGCTGCGAAGCCTGCCATTCTAACCTTTACTGCGCACAACTGGCAATGACCCGACCGGCGGGGTACCATCGGGCATGTTCAGTTACCGCCACGCTTTCCACGCCGGCAACCACGCCGACGTGCTCAAACACCTGGTTCAGGTGGCCGTGCTTCGGCACATGGTGCTCAAAGACACCGCCTTTTCGGTGATCGACACCCACGCCGGCGCCGGTGTTTATCGACTGGATCAGGAGCAGGCGCTTACTTCCAGCGAATACCTCGATGGCGTGGCCAAAGTGGCCGCCGCCAGCGACAGCGCCCCCGAGCTGGTGGCGCACTATTTGAACGCGGTGGCGGCGCTCAACCCCGACGGTACGCTGCGCCACTACCCTGGTTCGCCCTGGATCACGGTGCAACACCTGCGCGAGCAAGACCGCCTCAAATTGTTTGAGGTGCATCCGACCGACGCCCGGCTGCTGGACCGCAATGTGGCCGAGCTACAGCGCGGCAAACAGGTGGAGGTGCTGCGCCGCAACGGATTTGAGGGCCTCAAAGCCTTGCTGCCGCCGCCCTCGCGCCGAGGCGTGGTGCTGATCGACCCCAGCTACGAACTCAAAACCGATTACGCCGATGTGCTGGCCACCGTGACCGAAGGCCTGCGGCGTTTTGCCACCGGCACCTTTGCGGTGTGGTACCCCGTGATCGCCCGGCCAGAGGCCCACGCACTGCCGCGCAAGCTAAAAGCGTTGGCACAGCAACTGGGCAAACCCAGCCTGCACGCCACCTTGTCGGTGGGTTCGGAGGCCGCCACCCCCACCCGGGCCGCGGTGCAGGGCAAAACCCCGCTGCGCGCCAGCGGCATGTTCCTGATCAACCCACCCCACACCCTCAAAGCCGGCCTAAAAGAAGCGCTGCCCTGGCTGGAACAGGTGCTGGGTCAGGGCAGAGGCCAAGGCCACACCCTGGAGAGCACCGGGTAAATCCCAACGCACCGCCCGTCAATTAACCAACCGATCGGTCGGTTAATTATCTATACTGCGCATCCACCGGCTCACGCCAGCACAGGAGACGCGCATGTACACCCAATCCTTTTCGGTCGCCGACGGCGACGCCAAAAGCGCCCCCAAGGCCGGCGCCACGCCCATTCGCGCCGAAGACGCTGCGCTGCAGGCACATTTCGATACGGTGATCGACACCGACGGCAAGATTGAGCCGCGCGACTGGATGCCCGAGGCCTACCGCAAGACCCTGGTGCGCCAGATCAGCCAACACGCCCACAGCGAAATTGTCGGCATGCTGCCCGAAGGCAACTGGATCAGCCGCGCGCCGAGCTTGAAGCGCAAGGCCATTCTGATTGCCAAGGTGCAAGACGAGGGCGGTCACGGCCTGTACCTTTACAGCGCCGCCGAAACCCTGGGCACCAGCCGCGACCAAATGCTGGATGCGCTGCACAGCGGCAAGGCCAAGTACAGCTCGATCTTCAACTACCCGACGCTCAACTGGGCCGACGTGGGCGTGATTGGCTGGCTGGTCGATGGCGCGGCGATCATGAACCAGATCCCGCTGTGCCGCTGCAGTTATGGGCCGTACGCGCGCGCCATGATCCGCGTGTGCAAAGAAGAAAGCTTCCACCAGCGCCAGGGCTATGAAGCCCTGCTGGTGATGATGCAGGGCACAGCCGAGCAGAAAGCCATGGTGCAGGACGCGGTCAACCGCTGGTGGTGGAAGTGCCTGGCCATGTTTGGTCCGCCGGACGACAACAGCCCCAACAGCGTCCAAGGCATGCGCTGGGGCATCAAACGCATCAGCAACGACGACCTGCGCCAAAAGTTTGTCGACGCCACCGTGCCGCAAGCCGAGGTGCTGGGCGTGACCCTGCCCGATCCCGACCTGAAATGGAACGCAGCGCGCGGCCATTACGACTACGGCGCCATCGACTGGGACGAGTTCTGGGCCACGGTCAACGGCCACGGCCCAATGAACAAAGAGCGCCTGGCCACCCGCGTCAAGGCGCATGAACAAGGCGCTTGGGTGCGCGAGGCCGCGCTGGCCCACGCCCGCAAACAACAGCAACGCCAGCAGAAGGAGGCCGCATGAGCCAGCCAACACCCGCTTTAAAAGAATGGCCCTTGTGGGAAGTGTTCGTCCGCAGCAAACAAGGCTTAGAACACAAACACTGCGGCAGCCTGCACGCCAGCGATGCGCGCCACGCGCTGCAGATGGCGCGCGATGTGTACACCCGGCGCCAGGAAGGCGTGAGCATCTGGGTCGTGCCTTCGGCGGCGATCACCGCGAGCGAACCCGACAGCAAGGACAGCTTCTTCGACCCAGCGGCCGACAAGGTGTACCGGCATCCGACCTTTTATGAGATCCCGGACAAAGTGGGGCATATGTGATGAAGGCCCCTGTCGACTACGTTTTGCACCTGGCCGACAACGCCCTGGTGCTGGGCCAGCGCAACGCTGAATGGTGTGGCCACGGCCCGATCCTAGAAGAGGACCTGGCCCTGGCCAACAACAGCCTGGACCTGATCGGCCAGGCGCGCCTGCTCTACCAATGCGCGGCCGCGCGCATCAACGCCGACGCCGGGTTGGCGCAGCGCTTTGCGCGCCTGCAGGGCGCGCGGCAAAACGGGCAAGTGACTGAAGACACGCTGGCCTATTTCCGCGACACTGCCGAGTTCCGCAACCACACGCTCATGGAGCTGCCGCACCACGGCCCCTTGGTGGGTTATGCGGTGAGTGAGCGCGATTACGCGGTGACGGTGGCGCGCAATTTTTTGGTCAGCGCGCTGATGGTGCTGGTGTGGGACCGGTTGCAGACCTCGGCAGACACGGAGCTGGCCGCCATCGCCGCCAAGTCCCTCAAAGAAGTGCGCTATCACCTGCAGCACGCCAGCGACTGGCTGGTGCGTCTGGGTGATGGCACCGAGGAGTCGCACCGCCGCGCCCAAGCCGCCATCGACCACCTGCTGCCGTTTTGTGAAGCCTTCTGGGCACCCGGGCCGGCCGAGCGCGCCGCCGCACAAGACGGCACCGGCGCCGATGTGTGTGCGCTGTGCGAGGGCTGGAACACCTTGGTGAACGAAACCCTGGCCGAGGCCACGCTGACCCGCCGCGACCAGCCCCACCAGGGCTACGTGGCGCAAGGCCATGTGGGCGTGCATTCGGAGCACCTGGGCTTTCTGCTCGCTGAGATGCAGAGCCTGGCCCGCGCCCACCCGGCCGCCGTCTGGTGAAGCCCATGGGAGTGGCGACCGACACCGCGCTGGAGGCTGTCGCACACGCGGTGGCCCACCTGGCCGATCCGGAAATTCCGGTCATCAGCCTGAGCGAGCTGGGCATCTTGCGCGACGTGCGCGCTGGCGCCGACGGCGTGCCCGAAGTCGTCATCACGCCCACCTACAGCGGCTGCCCGGCCATGGGCCAGATCGAGGACGACATCGTCGCTGCGCTGCGCGAAGCGGGCCTGCCCGGCAGGGTGGTGACGCAGCTCTCACCGGCCTGGACCACCGACTGGATGAACGAGACCGCGAAAGAGAAGCTGCGCGCTTATGGCATTGCGCCGCCGCAGTGCGGACGCGCCCCTGCCAAGACCACGGGTGCGCTCCAGTTCAGTCGCCACGCCGCCAGATCGGTGGATGTGCTCTGCCCGCAATGCGGCTCGCACAACACCACCCAGACCGCACCTTTTGGTTCGACAGCGTGCAAAGCGTTGTACCGCTGCCTCGACTGCTTGGAACCCTTCGATTACTTTAAGCCGTACTGAACCATGAGCACCGCCGCCCCCCGCTTTCACGAACTCACCGTGGCCCGCGTCGACCCCGAAGCCGCTGGCGCGGTGGCGATTTCTCTGGCCGTGCCCGAGGGCCTGCGCGAGACCTTCGCCTTCGAGCCGGGCCAGTTCCTGACCCTGCGCGCCGACATTGGCGGGCAGGACGTGCGCCGCAGCTATTCCATCAGCAGCCCGCGCAGCCGGTTGGTGAAACACGGCGAGGTGACGCTGGGCATCCGACCGGTGGAAGGCGGCGTGTTCTCCAACTGGGCGGCCACGCAGCTCAAGGCGGGCGACACCTTGCGCGTCATGCCGCCAGACGGCCGCTTCACCATCCACAAACCGCGCGCTTTGCACCGCGTGGGCTTTGCGGCGGGCTCGGGCATCACGCCCATTTTGTCCATCCTGCACACCACGCTCGAAGAGTCGGCCGACGCCAAATTCACCCTGGTCTACGGCAACCGCCGCATGGGCAGCGTGATGTTCAACGAAGCGCTGCAAGACCTCAAAGACCGCTACCGCGACCGCCTGACGCTGATTCACGTGCTGTCGCGCCAAGCGCTGGAGGTGCCGCTGCTGGAGGGCCGCATCGACGGCGACAAGGTGCGCCAGATCATCGACGCCTTGCTGCCCGTGGCCAGCATGGACGAGGTGTTCATCTGCGGCCCCGAGGCGATGATCGAGAGCACCGAGCAAGCGCTGCTGGACGCGGGCGTGCGCGCCGATCGCATCCACACCGAACGTTTCACCTCGCCCACGCTGGAAGCCCTGCCCGCCGGCCAACGCCAAACCGCCGTGCTGGGGCAGCCGGCGGTGCGTGACAGCGGCGAGGTGGCACTGACGGTGGTGGTCGACGGCAAACCCCACCAGCTGTGGATGAACAAGGACGAGCGGGTGCTGGACGTGGCGCTCAACGCCGGACTGGACCTACCCTGGTCGTGCAAAGGCGGCGTGTGCTGCACCTGCCGCGCCAAGGTGATGCAAGGCGCGGTGACCATGGACAAAAACTTCACCTTGGAGCCTTGGGAAACCGACAAGGGTTTTGTCCTCAGTTGCCAGGCGCGGCCCACCACCGACACGCTGGTGGTGAGTTACGACGAGCGCTGAGCCGCTACCATGGCCATCATGCGGTATGTGGCCCTGTTTGAAGACACACCGGCGATGATGGCGGTGCGCGCCGAACGTGAGGCCGCGCACTTGGCCTACCTGCGCCAGTACGCCAGCGAAATCCGCATCGCCGGTGGCCTGCGCGAAGACGCCCAAGGCCGGTTTGTTGGCGGCCTGTGGGTGCTGGAGGTGAGCGGCCGAGAGCGGGCGGTCGAACTCATCGAATCCGACCCGTACTTTGTGCCCGAACACCGAAGCTACCGTCTGCTGCTCTGGGGCAAAGCCTTCGACGAACCTGTCACGCTGTGACAAACCCACAAAGACCAAAGCACGATGGCCAAGTGAGCATCCGGCGCGCGTGACTGAGCCAGCACACACCGCGGAACCGGCTCCGCCGGGCCGCCGGTGTGGTCCCCCCTCAGAGGGAAGCCGCGCAGCGGCGCAGGGGGGATCCTGCATCCAGGGGGTTACACCTGATTCAGCGCCTGCTCCAGATCAGCGATCAGATCGTCGATGTGCTCAATGCCTATCGACAGCCGCACCATGTCGGGGCTGACGCCCGCCTTTTTCATTTCGTCGGCATTGAGCTGGCGGTGGGTGGTGGTGGCGGGGTGGCAGGCCAGCGACTTGGCGTCGCCAATATTGACCAAGCGGGTGAAGAGTTGCAGCGCGTCCTGGAAGCGCGCGCCAGCCGCGATCGCATCGTCAGACTTCAAGCCAAAACTGATGATGCCCGAGGCGCGCCCGCCCATGTACTGTTGCACCAGCGCGTGGTCTTTGTGGTCGGGCAGGCCGGCGTAGTTGACCCAGCCGACCTTGGGGTGGTTCTTCAGGTGGGTGGCGACCTTGACCGCGTTCTCACAAATGCGGTCCATGCGCAGCGCCAGGGTTTCGATGCCTTGCAGGATCTGGAACGCGTTCATCGGCGAGAGCGCCGCACCCATGTTGCGCAGCGGCACCACGCGGGCGCGCGCGATGTAAGCGGCCGCGCCCAGGGCCTCGGTATAGACCACGCCGTGGTAGCTCACGTCGGGCTCGTTCAGGCGCTTGAAGCGCGCTTTGTGCTCGGCCCACGGGAATTTGCCGCTGTCGACAATGGCGCCGCCTATGCTGGTGCCGTGGCCACCGAGGTACTTGGTCAGCGAATGCACCACGATGTCGGCGCCGTGCTCAAACGGGCGGCACAGGTAGGGGCTGGGCACGGTGTTGTCGACGATCAGCGGCACACCAGCGGCGTGGGCCACCTTGGCCAAAGCGCCGATATCGGTCACATTGCCCAGCGGGTTGCCGACCGATTCGCAGTAGATGGCCTTGGTGCGCTCGTCGATCAGAGCGGCAAACGCCGCTGGGTCGCGCGGATCGGCAAAACGCACCGTGATGCCTTGTTGCGGAAAGGTGTGGGCGAACAGGTTGTAGGTGCCGCCGTAGAGCGTGCTGGCCGAGACGATGTTGTCGCCGGCCTCGGCGATGGTCTGGATGGCGTAGGCGATGGCCGCCATGCCCGAGGCCACGGCGAGTGCGCCAATGCCGCCTTCGAGCGCGGCCACCCGCGCTTCGAGCACCCCGTTGGTGGGGTTCATGATGCGGCTGTAGATATTGCCCGGCACCTTCAGGTCAAACAGATCGGCGCCGTGCTGGGTGTTGTCGAAGGCATAGGCCACCGTTTGGTAAATGGGCACCGCCACCGCTTTGGTGGTGGGGTCGGGCGTGTAGCCGCCGTGCACGGCGAGGGTGTCGAGTTTCATGGTGTGCCTCCTGGGCTTGTGTGTGGAACGGGTTCAGCGGCGCTGTCGACGCGGCGCGGTCTTGAGCTTGCCTGCGGCTTGTTTCGTTGGCCTGACAACTTGGCGCTGGCTCCAGCGCTCACCCAGGGCCTGAAAGTCGTCCACCAGCTGGGCCTCGACCCACACTTCCACCTGTGTCACACCCCGGCCCAGCACACCCAAAGCGTCCATGGCGGCGCGGCTCAGGTCGAGGATGCGTTGGTGCTTGTACGGGCCACGGTCGTTGACCCGGACCACCACGGATTGCCCTGTGTGGACGCTGCGCACCGTGATCAAGGTGCCAAAAGGCAGGTATTTGTGCGCAGCGGTGAGTTCGTGCATGTCGTAGCGCTCACCGCTGGCGGTGCGTCGACCGTGAAAACGGGGGCCGTACCACGAGGCCAGACCCGATTTCAACAACACAGTAGCAGGCGCGGCGAGGGGCTGTGTCGCCGCAGGTTCAGGCGATGCCGGAGATGCCACCGGTGCCGGCTCAGGCTCGGACATCAACCCCTTGGGGTCGGGCGGTATGGGGATGGCCACTGGCGCCTCCAAGGACGGCGCCTGCTGCAACGTATCCGCCGAAAGATCGGCAAGCTGTGTCCATGCCGGCGCAACCGCCACCGACCACCCGATCAGATATTGCACCCACCGCATCGCTCGCTCCCCGGAACCATCACGACCGGAGACCTTAACCGAGTTGGAGCCGATCGAGAATCTCCAGTGTGGGCGCGCTCTGGTTCATGCTGTAGAAGTGCAGCGCTGGCACACCAGCGTTGCGCAACTGGTCACACAAATCGGTCACCACGTCCAGACCAAAAGCCTTGATCGACGCCGTGTCGTCGCCGAAAGCCTGCAGGCGCAAACGGATCCAACGCGGGATCTCAGCGCCACACGCGTCTGAAAAACGCAGCAGCTGCGACGAGCTGGTGATCGGCATGATGCCCGGCACCACCGGGACATCGGCACCAAGCCTGTGCGCGTCATCCACAAAACGGAAATAAGCGTCGCTGTTGTAGAAGTACTGCGTGATGGCCGAGTCGGCGCCGGCCTTGACCTTGGTCACATAGGCCTGCAGATCGGCCTCGGGCGATCTGGCCTGCGGATGCACCTCCGGGTAGGCGGCCACCTCGATGTGAAAGTCGCGACCGGTTTCGGCACGCATAAAGGCCACCAGGTCGCTGGCGTAGTGGAACTCGCCACCCGCACCGTAGCCGCTGGGCAGATCACCACGCAGCGCCACCAGGCGCTTGACGCCCATGGCTTTTAAGGTGGCCAGCTGTTCGCGCACACTGGCCTTGGTGGCGCCAATGCACGAAAAATGCGAGGCTGCGCTCACGCCTTCGGCCAAGATCTCGCCCACCGTGTCGAAGGTGCCTTGCTGGGTCGAGCCACCCGCGCCATAGGTCACCGAGCAGAACTCGGGCTTAAGCGCATAGAGCTTCTGGCGCACACCGCGCAGCTTCTCGGCGCCCTCGGGCGTCTTGGGCGGAAAAAACTCAAAACTTACCGGCAGGCCCATACAAAAAACTCCCGATTGCCATCACCCCCGGTGATGGCGCTGTCAACATAATCCCGCATCTGCAAACCGTGGTCGACACAGGCTTGCGCAATGCGTTGCTGCACGAGCGCATAACTCGCGGCGTCTTTCACCAACCCGCCTTTGCCTATGTGCTCGGGCTGCAACTCAAACTGCGGCTTGACCAGCATCAGCAGGTGGCCTGTGGGCGCCAGCAAGGGCACGATGGCCGGCCACACCAGGGTCTGCGAGATAAAAGACAAGTCGCCCACAATCACATCAAACGGCACGGCGGTCTGGCCGCACGCTCGTTCCAGCGACTCGGCCGTGAGTTGGCGCGCGTTGCACTGCTCCACACAGACCACACGCGGGTCGGCGCGCAGCATCGGGTGCAACTGGCCTTGGCCCACGTCCACCCCCACCACCTGGGCTGCACCACGCTGCAACAAGCAGTCGGTGAAGCCACCGGTGCTTTGCCCCACATCCAGACAACGCCAGCCGCGCACGTCGATGCCGCAAGCGCTGAGCGCGCCGTCGAGCTTGAGGCCGCCGCGCGACACAAACCGCGACTCGGCTGCGTCCAGCACATCCAACTCGACCGTCTCGCGCAGCTCCTCGCCGTTTTTGGCCACCCGCTTCCAATCGCCGCCAGACAGGCGCCAGCGCACGCCCGACGCGATGAAGCGTTGGGCCTGCGACTTGCTCGAAGCAAGCCCTCGTTCAACAAGCAACTGATCAGCTCGCATGGAAAGGATCACCCCCGCCGCGCTGTGCGCGACCCCCGCTAGG
>JBEIEH010000091.1:0-9759 GCA_040383055.1 Burkholderiaceae bacterium | reverse complement strand
GCGCAATCAAACACAGATACGCCGCCATCACCGGAATGTCGGCAAAGGTCACCGCCTGAATGAACAGCAAACCCATGCCTGGCCACTGGAACACGGTCTCGGTGATGATGGCAAACGCGATCAAACCACCGAGCTGCAAGCCCACAATGGTCAGCACCGGCACCAAGGTGTTTTTAAGCGCATGGCCAAAATGCACCGCCCGGTTGGTGAGCCCACGGGCACGCGCGAACTTGATGTAGTCGGTGCGCAGCACCTCCAACATCTCGGCGCGCACCAAGCGCATGATGAGCGTGAGCTGAAAAATCGCCAAGGTCACCGCCGGCAAGGTGATGTGGTGCCAACCCTTGGCGGTCAACAAACCGGTGCTCCACCAGCCCAGGTCGACCACCTCGCCACGGCCAAAACTCGGGAACATGCCCTGCAGCTGCACCGAGAACACCAAGATCAACAAAATGCCGATAAGGAAAGTCGGCAGCGACACCCCCAAGAGCGACACCGTCATAAAGAACTGACTCAAAAAGGTGCCGCGCTTGAGCGCCGCATACACCCCCATCGGCACACCCACCAGCACCGCCAAACCGGCGGCCACCAGCGCCAGCTCCAGCGTGGCGGGAAAGCGCTCGGCGATCAGGGTCGACACCTTGGCGCCTTGGCGCAGGCTCAAGCCAAATTCGCCCTGCACCGCGTTGAGCAAGAAATGCCAGAACTGCACAAAAAAGGGCTGGTCCAGCCCCAAGCCCTCGCGCAGCTCGCGAATCTGCTCTGGTGTGGCGTCCTGACCCAGCAAAAACACCACCGGGTCGCCCACATACTGAAACAGCATGAAGGCCACAAAAGCCACCGTCACCATCACCACGACCGCTTGGATCAGTCGCCGAAGAATGAATGCAAACATGAGACCTCGGTAAACAGAAAGTGGGCGTCAGGCAGCACGCCGTCCGCCTGCGCCCACTCCAAAAGTACGCCGTTCAGCTTCGCGTCAGTTTACCTTGATCAGACGCCAATCCAAGCGGTTGTCGGCGCGGTGCACCACATCCACACTCTTCTTCATGGCCCAGGGAATGATCTGGTTGTGCAGAGGAATGTGCGCCACCGTGTCGTTCTGCAACTGCAGGCCTTCGGTCAGCAAGCGGTTGCGCACCAGGGGGTCGGTTTCGGTCTTCACACGGTCCACCACATAGTCCATGCGCTGGTTGCTGTAACGTCCCACGTTGTAGTTGCCGTCGCCACCGGTACCCACACTGCGGGTCAACGACTGCAAGCTGTAGAGCGCATCGAAGGTCGGCACGCCCCAGCCAAGCATGTAAATGCTGGCTTCGTAGCGCTGGATCATCGGGAAATAGGTCACCAGCGGCAAGGTGCGCAGCTTGGCTTTCACCCCAATCTTGGCCCACATGGCGGTCACCGCCTGGCAGATTTCCTCGTCGTTGATGTAGCGGTTGTTCGGGCAAGCGAAGTCCACCTCAAAGCCATTGGGATAACCGGCTTCAGCCAACAGCTTTTGGGCCGCGGCCACATCAAACGGGAAGCGCTTGTGCACGCCCTCGGTCCACCCGGCCACTTGCGGCGCCACCAAAGCGCCGGTGGGCTGGCTCAAACCCCGCATGGTCACACGCTGAATGGTGTCAATATCGATCGCCTGGTACAGCGCCTTGCGCACCTTCACGTCCTTCAGCGGGTTCTTACCCTTGACGTTGGAGCCTGGCAACTCATCGCGGTGCTGGTCCATGCCCAAGAAAATGGTGCGGTTCTCCACACCGTCCATCACCTTGAGGTTGGCGTTGCTGCGCAAGCGCGCCAAGTCTTGCGGGCTGGGATCGAGCACAAAGTCCACCTCACCCGACAGCAGGGCCGCTACGCGGGTTGCCTCGGCCTTGATGGGGGTGTACACAATCTCGGTCACATTGGTCTGGGCGTCTTTCCAACCCCACCAGTTGGGGTTGCGCACCAGCGTCAGGCGCACATCGGGCTGCCAGCCTTGCACCATGTACGGGCCTGTGCCCATCGCATTGCGGTGCGCAAAGCTCTCTTCTTGGGTGCGGATGTCTTTGGGTTCGGTCGAACGGTTCTTTTCCGCCCAAGCCTTGCTCATGATGCGCAATTCGGTGAGCTGGTTGAGCAACACAGGATTGGGGCCGGTCAACATCACATCCACCGTGCTGTCGTTGACCTTGACGGCCTTGTCGATGCCTTGGGTGTAGACGGCGTAGTTGGACGTCTTGGCCTTGGCGCGCATCAGCGAAAACACCACGTCGTCTGCCGTCAGTGCAGACCCATCGCTGAACTTCACACCCGAACGCAAGGTAAAGCGCACCTGGGTGGGCGACACATCGCGCCACGATGTGGCCAGCAGTGGCTCCACTTTAAACGTGCGGCTGTTGTAGTACACCAGCGACTCGTACACAGCGGCGTGCACGCCATTGCCCAAGGCGTTGTTCTGGGAATGGATGTCCAGCGTCGGAATATCGCTGGCGCTGGCCCATTTGAAGGTTTTGGCGTGCAAAGCGCCAGCGCCCAGCATGAGCGCGGCGGACAAGACGGCGAGTCGGAGTTTCATTGCTTGACACCTCAAAGAAATGCAGAAGCCCGCACTATGCAACAGCCATGCTCCCCCACACATCGGGCTAACCCGTAATCCCACTCACCTTTGAGGGCATGCTGTCGTGCGGGCGTCAGCGTGGCGCCTCAGTCAATTCCAAGGCACCAAACCAAGCCCGGGTGCGCGAGCGGGTGTTGTCGGTGTCAGACATCAAGGCCACGCTGAGCAAAGGCCCTGGGGGTTCGCCAAACGCCTGTTCAAAGTCGGCGCGCAGATCGCGGTGGTGATCTTTCCACTGCCCCAGCGCATCCGCGCCAGATGAAACCACCAATTTGCGGATGCGGTCGGTGCGCGGGTTGTGGATCACCGTGCCCACAGGCTCGGTTTCGCTCCACACATACACCAAGGTGGCGTAAGGCAAAGGCTCACCCGTCAAGGCCTGCGAGAGGTCCGACAAACGCAGTGCCCGATCGCTCAAACGCGACCGATCGCCATCAAAGGCCAACACCACCCGCACCGCCGAGTCTTCTCGGGCCCCGTCGCGCAGGTTGGCGCCCACGGGCAAAGACTGCGCCTTCCAGGCAAAGCGCAAGTGCGCCGCTTTCGGCAAGGCCGGGTCAAAGCGCTGGCGCAAGACACTCACCGTGCTGCTGGCATCCACCCGCAACGCATCGCGCCCCATCACCCGATCGGGCACAAACGCCGCCATGCGCTTGCCCGGCCAACGGTACATCGCCCAGTCGGACCGAACGGGCGTTTTCAGCAGGGATGCCGCGCGCGCCTGCGCGGGCGCCGACAACTCCACCGCCGGCGAAGCGTCCGCACCGTCGGCCTCATCGGAGCGGGGCAACAAGCCGCCACAACCGGCCAGCGCCCAGCCCAGCCACACCAGCACAAGCCAACGCACGGGCGTTTTCGTACCGTGCACAAACGCACACACCTTCACCATCCATCCCCCAAACGAGTGAATACACATCCGCGGGGACAACCCCACAATCGGCGCGTCATTGGACCACACGGCCCAATGCCACCACAAGGCCGGGCTCCAGCCAGGCCTTTGCTGTCACACCGCCGCCACAGCGCCCCGCTCGGAGCGGCATTTCAGGAGGAAACCATGCTCAAGAAAATCATCGCCATTGCAGCCGCCAGCTTGGCCCTGATCGCCCACGCCGCTGTCGACGTCAACACCGCCTCGGTGGCCGACCTCGACAGCGTCAAAGGCATCGGCCCCGGCACCTCGGCCCAGATCATTGAAGCGCGCAACAGTGCCAAATTCAAAGACTGGGCCGACTTCACCAGCCGGGTCAAAGGCATCGGCGACAAGCGCGCCGCCAAGCTCTCAGAAGCGGGCCTCACGGTCAACGGCGCGGCGTTCACAACCGCCGCCGGCGCGACCGCAGAGAAAAAAACCATGCCCAAAGAAGCCGCTGCGGTCGCCAAAAAGCCCTGATCCGAGCAACGCCCAAGAAAAAACCCGCTGGGTCACCCCAGCGGGTTTTTTTGTGCTCGCAAGGGCGAACGATCAGAACGACTTGCTCAGACCGATAACCAGACGGGTTTTGCCCGCGTCACCAACCTTGCTCTTCTGCGCACCGGACACCACAGCCGACAAACTCAGGTCATTGCCCATGTCATAAGCCAAACCCAAGCTGAAATCACTGGCACCGTCGTTGTTGACGCTGTTGCGCTTGCCCACACCGGCTTTCAGGGTCAGTTTGTCGGACAGAGGCTGCTCAATGCTCAGACCCAAACGCGCGTTCTTGTTGCCGTTGCCAAAACCACGGGTGTATTTGGCGGTCACGATACCGTAGGTGAAGCTGGCATACCACTCGTTCGAGTTGTAGTCGGCCGTGTTGCCCGGGTAAATGTAGCGAGCCACACCCACGTCATACGACAGGCCGTTGCTCAACTCCTTGGAGAAACCGCCATAGATGTCGATCTCCAGATTGGCGCCACTGCCAAACTTGCCGGTGGAGTTCCAGTTGCCGACATAAAAGCCGTTGCCAAAGTCGTAGTCCACACCACCCTGAATAGCGGGGTTGAAGCTCTTGTCGCCACGGTCGTCTTGATCGATACCGTTGGACTTGTACAGCGACACCGCGCCGATGTTGAAAGACAGACCTTCGGCCTGGGCCGAAGAAGCGGCGGCCAAGCCCAATGCGGCGGCCAGTGCGATGGATGTGAGTTGTTGTTTCATGAATGCTCCAAGTGGGTTGAGGGGAAACCGCAGCTTCCTTCGCAATTATCGGACCACGCTGCAAACCCGCCCAGAGCCAATGATGCGTGCGCGCCACACACCACTGTGGTGCGCGCCGTGCACCACAGCCAGCACATGCCCCATGGTGGACGCAGCCAAGAAAAAACCCGCTGTGTTGCCACAGCGGGTTTTGGTCTCTAACTCACACACTGGCTTGCGCCAGCGGGGGAATTAGAAAGAGTGCATCAGACGCACGCGGAAGTTGGTGGCCTTGGCGCCGCCTTGGTCCATCTTCTGGCTCAGGTAAGCGGCTTGCACGTTGGTGCGCTTGCTCAGAGCGTAGTTAGCACCCAGTTCGAAGCCTTTGGCGTCCAGGGCGTTGTTGTCGCTGTTACGGGTTGCGTAGGTAGCGCCCAGGGTGATGGCACCCATAGGCACGCTCACGCCCAACATCATCTGCTTGTCTTTCACGCCAGCCAAATCTTTCTTCGACTGGAAGCCTGCGCCCAGCTTGGCCACGCCCAGGTCGTAAGAAGCGGACAGACGGGTACGGTCATCGGTGCCAGCGGTGGCGGCGTTCTTGCCGAAAGCGGTGAAGTCGGCGTTCAGAGCCAGAGGGCCAGCGCCGTAAGCCACGCCAACGACGGTAGCGTCTTGGGTAGCAGCGGTGTTTTGCAGGCCACCAGCGCCAGGAGCGCCAATCGAGTCAACGATCTGCAGACGTGCGGTCAGACCCGGGATCAGAGCAGGCGAGGTGTACTGGAACAGGTCCACGTTGCCAGCGGCGTCCAAGGTCACGCCGTTGTCTTGGCCGATGGTGGGAGCACCAGCCGAAGCCAGGCCGATGATGCCGTTGCCGGCTTCCACGGCACCGATGGTCACGGTACCGAAACCACCCATCAGGTTGACGGAAGCGTCACGGCCATCCACCACACCAGAAGCGCCACGGCCGCGCACGCGCACAGCCATGGAAGCAGAGGCCTTCATGCCGCCGCCCAGATCTTCAACAGCCGACAACACGAAGTCGCCGTCGGTCACGCTGAAGCCGCTGGACTTGGCGGTGGAGCTGGTGATAGCGCCAGCGCTCACGGTGCCTTTGCCGTTGGTGTAAGCGGCGCCGAATTTGCCGGTCAGATTCACGGTGGACTGAGCGAAAGCAGCGGTGGATGCCAGGGCAGCCAGAGCGATCAGGGTCTTTTTCATTGAGAAGTTCTCCAAGGTTGAAAAAAGAGGCCGGGGCTTGGTGCCCGTCAGCCAACCTCCGTTCAGGGAAGCTGCTGCTATTGCACCAGATGGGTGGGGGGGGAGCCAAACTTTTGACCGGTTTTTTTGCCGATGTGTGGCACAAGGGCAACAAATTCGGCCAACAAACCGCCCTAGCTCACAGGCGTTTGCGGGATTTCCCTCATGCGAGGGAAGTGGGGACCCGACCGGAACGTTGGCGCCGGTATACCGCCCACCGACAAGCGCCCCAAGCGTTGCCAAAGCACAACGGCACAAAACATGTCTATAATGCAGGGCTGTTGGCGATATAGCTCAGTTGGTTAGAGCGCAGCATTCATAATGCTGATGTCGGTGGTTCAAGTCCACCTATCGCCACCACGGTTTTGACGGGCTCCCAGGCTTTGCCTCGGAGCCCGTTTTCTTTGTTAAGCCACGCTTGGCGGCATCGTCTTCTGCGGCCAAGTTCGGTCAAACCGCCCCAAACAGGTCTTTATGGCGCTCAAGTCCACCATCTTCAAAGCGCAGCTGCAGCTGGCCGATATCGACCACAGCTGTTACGCGGACCACAGCTTGACCTTGGCGCGCCACCCCAGCGAGACCGATGAACGCATGATGGTGCGGCTGGTGGCGCTGGCCTTGCAAGCGCACCAGTTGGCCGATGTGTGTGGTGGCGATGGCACGCTGGGGTTTGGCGCTGGCCTATCAGACCCCGATTCGCCCGACGCGCTGCTCACCGACTTCACCGGCCGCATTCGCTTGTGGATAGAGGTGGGGCAACCCGACGACAAGGCGCTGTCCAAGGCCAGCAGCAAGGCCGACGCGGTGGTGGTCTACGCTTTTGGCCCAGCGGCCGAGGTGTGGTGGAAGGGTCTGGAGAGCAAAGTCGCCCGGCTGGACAAGGTGCAGGTCTGGCGCTTGCCACACGAAGCCATGGCCGATCTGGCGGCGCTGGCCGAGCGCAGCATGCAGCTGCAGGCCACGGTGCAAGAAGGCGCGCTGATGCTGAGCAGTGGCTTGGGCAGCGCGCACATTGAACCGCTGCGCTGGAAATAAGCCGAGTTGGCATGCAAATGCCAGTCCATCGCCACTGTTGAGAGCAGCAACACCCGGCATCAGTCGAACAAGCCGAGTTGTGGGCCAGGCTGAGGCGCGCGCGGCGGCGAGTGGCGCGGTGGCGGTGTGCGGTCGTTGCGGCCGCGTGAACCATGCTGCTGCACGATGGCGTGGCGGGCGGCCCGCACCTCGGGCAAGGCGCGGCGCTGGTGCAGCGTGGCTTTGGATGCGCGGGTAGACACCTCCAGATCAACCAGTGGTTCGGGCCAGTCCACCCCCACCCGCACGCCACAAGCGCTTTGCACACTGGGCGGCATGCGCCAGGGTTGCAGCAGCCAGCTGTCGGGCACGCGCTGGAGCACCGGCAGCCAGTGGCGCACGAATTGGCCGCTCGGGTCGTGGTCTTGCGCCTGTTTGATGGGGTTGTAGACGCGGGTGGTGTTGATGCCGGTGGTGCCGGATTGCATTTGCATCTGGCTCCAGTGGATGCCGGGCTCGTAGTCGAGAAACTGCCGCGCCAGCCAATGGCCGGGCTCGCGCCAGTGCAGCCACAACGGGTAGGCGGCCACCGACACCAACATGGCGCGCATGCGGAAATTGAGCCAGCCGGTCTGGCGCAGCATGGCGACACAGGCGTCGACCATGGGCCAGCCGGTACGGCCTTCTGTGAGCGCCTGGAAATGCTCGGGGTTCCAGCCGCCTTCGCGCAGCCCGTCGTAGCCGCGGTGCAGGTTGCACCACTCAATGTCGGGCTGGGTTTCGAGCTTTTGGATGAAATGGTCGCGCCAGGCCAGTCGCCCGACCATGGCGCGCAAGCCCTCGCGCTGGCGACCGGGTGGCAAAGCGGCCCAAGCGTGTTGGCAGGCTTGCACCACCTCGCGCACCGACAGACAGCCGTGGGTCAGATAGGGCGAGAGCCGCGAGCAGGCGTCGGGCGCGGTGAGCGGCGAAGAAATGCCACCGCGGTAGGCGGCCGCGCGGTCGGCGAGAAAGCTGTGCAGTACCCGCAGGCCCTCGGCCCGGCCGCCACGCTGGCGCTCGGGTGGGTCGTCGGCGGGCAGACCCAGGGCATCGTCGTTGGGCACGGGCGGCTCGGTCCATGGCAGTTGCACTTGGGCGGCAGTGGGCCTGCGCGTGGGCGCCTCGGCGCAGGGCTCGGACACAAAAGCTTGCCACTGCCGCTGCCAATGGTCGCGGTTGAGCGGGCCGCGCACCACGCCTTGCTGACGCGGCTGCTGCCAGGCGACGCTATGTTGCCGGCACCAGCGTGCGACCGCCTTGTCGCGCCCATAGCTCGCCGCATTGCCGGTTTCCTGGTGCGAATACAGCGCCGCAAACGGCGACAGGGCGTGCAGGCGGTCGAACACCGCCACCGCTTCGCCGGTCAGCACCTGCAGGCTCAGGCCCACACCCGCGAGCTGACGACGCAGGTCGGCCACCGATTCCATGGCAAAGCGGTGGTGCTGACGCGCCACGTCGGGCTGGGCGAGCAAACTGGGCTCGACCAGGTAGACACACAACACCGGCCCGGCGCGCAGGGCGAGCCGCAGCGCTTCGTGCTCGAAGACCCGAAGATCGCGTTTGAACCAGACGACGCTGTAAGTCATGAAGGGAGCCAGAACGACAGCAGACTGGCGATTGTGAAAAGACCCGCGCTGCGCCACAACGGCGCCAGCCAATACCCGTGCGAAAATGCGGGCCTGTCTGTGCCTTTCGCGGGCACTTTTTTCATCAGCCTCTGGATCTACACCATGAACCGCTGTCTTTGGGCGCGCGCCGCTGGCGCCGCCGTGTTGCTGTGTGCGCTAAACGCCACCGCGCTGGCCCAAGCGCCCACACCCTCCCCCTCTGGCGTGCGCGCCATTCCCGCCACCGCCCAAGCGGCCATCCTGCGGGTGGAGCAGCCCCCGCTCATCACCTTGAACGGCCAAACCGACCGCCTGTCACCGGGCGCGCGCATTTACGGCCCCAACCGTCAGCTGGTGTTGTCGGCCTCCTTGCTCGGGCAAGCGGTGCAGGTGCGTTACGTGCGCGACTTGCAAGGCCTGGTGCACGAGGTCTGGCTGGAACAAGCACCCACCGCCCGCTGAGCAGGAGCCCAATATGAGCAAAAAAGTCTTTATCAAAACCTTTGGCTGTCAAATGAACGAGTACGACTCGGACAAGATGGCCGATGTGCTGAGCGCCGCCGAGGGTTACGAGCCCACCCAAGATGTGGAAGAAGCCGACCTGATTTTGTTCAACACCTGCTCGGTGCGCGAAAAAGCGCAGGAGAAAGTGTTTTCCGATTTGGGCCGGGTCAAGCACCTCAAGAAAAAGGGGGTGCTGATTGGCGTGGGTGGCTGCGTGGCCAGCCAAGAGGGTGAAGACATCATCAAACGCGCGCCTTTTGTGGACGTGGTGTTTGGTCCGCAAACCCTGCACCGCCTGCCCGAGCTGCTGAAGGCGCGTGAAGCCAAAGCCAAGCCGCAGGTGGACATCAGCTTTCCCGAGATTGAAAAGTTCGACCACCTGCCGCCCGCCCGGGTGGAAGGCGCGTCGGCCTTTGTGAGCATCATGGAAGGCTGCAGCAAGTACTGCAGCTACTGCGTGGTGCCCTACACCCGGGGCGAAGAGGTTTCTCGTCCGTTTGACGATGTGCTGGTCGAGGTAGCGGGCTTGGCCGCGCAAGGCGTAAAAGAGATCACGCTGCTGGGCCAAAACGTGAACGCTTACCGGGGCAAGATGGGTGGCACCTCAGACATTG
>JBEIEH010000090.1:0-9796 GCA_040383055.1 Burkholderiaceae bacterium | reverse complement strand
CGCGCTGCACACGCCGCTCATGAGTGTGACGAATGCCATCTCCAGCATCATCGTCATTGGCGCCCTGGTGCAGATTCTGCCGCCCGAAGCTGGCACCAATGGGCGTCCCGACGCGCTCATCCAGTGGATGGCGTTTGCCGGCATTGTGCTGACCGCCATCAACATGTTCGGTGGCTTTGCCGTCACCCGCCGCATGCTCGACATGTTCCGCAAATAAGAAAGAAAAGAGAAGCCTATGTCCTCCAGCCTGGCCACGGTCGCCTACCTCGGCGCCGCCATTCTTTTCATCCTCAGCCTGGGTGGTTTGTCCAATCCAGAAACCTCGCGTCGCGGCAACCTCTATGGCGTCATTGGCATGACGCTGGCGGTGCTCGCCACCATCTTCGGCCCACGTGTGGCCGCTGCCGGGGTGCCCTGGATCATCGCGGCCTTGGTCATCGGTGGCGGCCTTGGCCTGTACGCGGCCAAAACCGTCAAGATGACCCAGATGCCCGAGCTGGTCGCGCTCATGCACAGCCTGGTCGGCCTGGCCGCTTGCTTGGTGGGTTTTGCCAGCTATGTGGACACCTCCATTCAGTACACCGGTGCTGAGAAGGTGATCCATGAGGTCGAGATTTACGTCGGCATCCTGATCGGTGCGGTGACGTTCTCGGGCTCGCTGATTGCGTTTGGCAAGCTCAACGGCAAGATCGGCGGCAAGCCGCTGCTGCTGCCCGCTCGCCACTGGCTCAACCTGGCCGCGCTGCTGGTGGTGATCTGGTTCGGCGGTGAATTTGTGCGCGCCCCCGGCGTGGCCGAAGGCATGACGCCGCTGATCATCATGACCGTGATCGCGCTGCTGTTCGGTGTCCACATGGTGATGGCCATTGGTGGCGCTGACATGCCGGTGGTGGTGTCCATGCTCAACAGCTATTCCGGTTGGGCCGCTGCGGCCACTGGCTTCATGCTGGGCAACGACCTCCTGATCGTCACCGGCGCGCTGGTGGGCTCGTCGGGGGCCATCCTGAGCTACATCATGTGCAACGCGATGAACCGCAACTTCCTGAGCGTGATCGCGGGTGGTTTTGGTGGCGGTGCGCCCACCGCGCCCAAGGCCGATGGCGCTGCTGCCGAGCCGCAAGGCGAGGTGGTGCCGGTGAGCGCCGCCGAGACCGCGGAGCTGCTGCGCGACGCCAAGAGCGTGATCATCGTGCCGGGTTACGGCATGGCCGTGGCCCAGGCCCAGCACACCGTCAACGAGATCGTCAAAACCCTGCGCGACAAGGGCGTGACGGTGCGCTTTGGCATCCACCCGGTGGCCGGCCGCATGCCGGGCCACATGAACGTGCTGCTGGCCGAGGCCAAGGTGCCCTACGACATCGTGTTGGAGATGGACGAGATCAACGACGATTTCGGCGACACCGACGTGGCCATGGTCATCGGCGCCAACGACATCGTGAACCCCGCCGCGCAGGACGACCCAACCAGCCCAATCGCCGGCATGCCGGTGCTCGAAGTCTGGAAGGCCCGCACCAGCATCGTCATGAAGCGCTCCATGGCCAGCGGCTACGCCGGCGTGGACAACCCGCTGTTCTACAAAGAGAACAACCGCATGCTGTTCGGCGACGCCAAGAAGATGCTCGACGAGGTGCTGGTGGCGCTTAAGGGCTGAACACCACTCTCGCTGTCAATCAGCACAAGGGGCCTTCGGGCCCCTTTTTGTTGTCTGGGAAACACTGGGTTACAACGTCCGCAACCATCAAATGTGCATTTTGCACATTTGATGGTATAGTCGGTCACATGATGCACACACCCGATCAAACGGCTTTGCTCGAAGCCTGCCAACGGCTGCTGATGCCGCTGGCGCGGCTGGCGGTCTCACGCGGCTTGCCGTATGCCAGGCTCGACGAGCTGCTGCGCGCCGCCCTGGTCGAAGCGGCGCGAGAGCAATGCCAAAGCGCGGGCGGCCATGGCGAGGTGAGCCGTGTCAGTGTGGCCACTGGCCTCAATCGGCGCGAGGTGACGCGTTTGCTGGACGCCGGTGCCGCACCGCGTCCGACGCGCCGGTGGCCCGCTGGCGAGGTGTTTACCCGCTGGCTCAGCGACGCGCAGTACCGCAGCCGGGGCAAACCGCGCAAGCTGCCCCGTCAAGGCGACGCGCCAAGTTTTGAGGCCTTGGCGCTGTCGGTCACGCGCGACATGCACCCGCGCAGCTTGCTCGAAGAGTTGACGCGCCTGGGGTTGGCCCGTTGGGACGAGGCGAGCGACACCGTCGAACTGCAGCGCGACGCGCTGGTGCCGCGCAGCGACTTCAGCCACATGTTGGGCTTCTTGGGCGACAACGTGGGAGACCACTTGCACGCGGCGGTGGACAACGTGCTGGGCGATGGGCAGACCCACTTTGAGCAGGCGATTTACGCCGATGAACTCTCGCTGGAGTCGGTGCAACAGGTGCGCACGCTGATCAGCGCCCAGTGGGCGGCTCTCTTTGAGCATTTGGTGCCCGCGTTGGAGCAGTTGATTGCCCAAGACCACGCCGCAGGCCGCGCGCAAGACCAGCGTGTGCGCATCGGCTTTTATTCGTTCACCCAAAAGATGGCCGAGCCGCCATCGGAACTTTGATCATTTGCAGGAGCCTCCCATGTCCAACGTGTTTTCTCATCCGCGCCATTGGCGCCTGTGTTTGGCTGGTGCATTGCTGGGTGGTGCGGCCGTGTTGTCGGCCTGTGGCGGCGGCGACTCGGTGGCAGGTGTGGGCACCGGTGGCACCGGGGCGTTTTCGGTTGGCGCCATTCGAGGCCTCGGCTCCATTGTGGTCAACGGCGTTCGGTACGACGACAGCGTGGCCACCATCACCGACGACAGTGGCGCATCGGGCAGCAGCGAACAGCTCCAACTGGGGGTGACGGTGGAGGTGCAGGGCGACGACATCGTCACCCCCGCCGTGGGCCTGCCCACGTCCACCGCGCGCAGCGTGACGTTTCGCAGCGAGATCAAAGGCCCCATCAGCGCCATCGACAGCGTCGCCGGGACACTGACCGTGTTGGGTCAAAGCGTGCAGGTGGGACCGTCAACCGTTTTTGATTTGAATCTGCCCAACGGCCTGAGCAGCCTGTCGGTCGGTGGTTTGGTGGAGGTGTATGGGTTTGTCGACGCCAATGGCGTCTACCAGGCCACCCGCTTGGAGGGAGAAGCCAGTGCCAGCGTCTACAAGATTCGAGGCCCGATATCCGACGTGAACACCGCGGCCAAGACTTTCCGCATCGGATTGGCCACCATCAACTACAGCGCGATCAACCTCAACGCTGCGCTGGTCAACGGTCAGACGGTGCGTGTGGAGTTGGCGATCAGCCCCAACGGTCAAGGCCAATGGGTTGCCACGCGCCTCAACAGCGCCACGACGTTGGGCAGCGCTGCCAGCGGCAAGGCCACGGTGGAGCTCGAAGGCCTGGTGACCCAAATCAACAGCGCACGCAGTTTTGTCGTCAACGGCGTGACGGTTGACGCCAGCGCGGTCAGCAACTTCCCGGCTGGTGTGGCCGTGGGTGTGCCGGTCGAGGTCAAAGGGCGTTTGGACAATGGGGTGCTGGTGGCGCGCAAGGTAGAGCTGGAGGACGACGAGGACCGCGAGTTTGAGATCAAGGGCAACATCGCGGCCTTGGACACGACGGCACAAACCTTCCAAATCCGGGGCATGCTGATCGATTACAGCAACGCCATCTTTGACAATGGCACTGCCAGCAACCTGAGCGCGGATGTTCGGGTGGAAATCAAGGGGCAGCTCAACGCCAGCGGCACCGTGGTGCAGGCGACCAAAGTGGAGTTCAAAGGCTTGGACGACAGGGGCTCGAGCGGCAGTTTTGAAGTCAAAGGCGCGGTGGAAGGCCTCAACACCAGCACCAACACCTTTGTGGTGCGTGGTATCACCGTCAGCTACAGCACCGCTCGCTTTGACGATGGCGTGGCTGCAGACCTCAGCAACGGTGATGTGGTGGAAGTCAAAGGCACCGTGGTGGGGGGGGTGCTTCAAGCCACTGAGGTGGACTTTGAGGACGGCAACCGGTCTTATGAGATCAAAGGCAACATCAGCGCCTTGGACACCGCTGCCAGCACGTTTGTGGTCAACAGTGTGACTGTGTCCTACGCCTCGGCGAGTTTCGAAGATGGAACGGCGGCCAACTTGCGGGTGGGCGCTCGCGTCGAAGTGAAGGGCAGCGCGGTCAACAACGGTGTGGTTACCGCGTCCAAGGTGGAGTTCGAGGACTGAGCGATTGGCGGCGTTGGTGGTGCCTTAGGCGGCGTGCATGCCGGTATACGCCAACCCCGAGGCCACACCGCCAAACAGATCGCCTTCCAACAGCGGCACGGTGGGAAAGGCCGCGCGCAGCGCCGCTTGAAAAGGCTTGAGCGCCGACGAGCCCCCGGTGAGGTAGACCGCACCGATCTGATGCGGCTGCAAACCGGCGGCGCGGGTGCAGGACAGCGCGCAGTCCACCACCCGCGCCAGCAAACCCGCCAGCTGGGTCTGCAGTGCCACGGGGTCCATGGGGGCGTCGAGCCCCGGCTCCACAAAGGGCAGGGCCACCGCGGTGGCGGCGTCGTTGACCGAGCAGCGGATTTTGGCCTGCTCCACCGCGTGGGCCAGGTGGTGGCCATGGCGCTCGCGCAGCACCTGCATCAGGCGTTCGTGCAGTCGGCGATCGCTGTAGTTGCTGCGCAGCGACTGCGCTTGTGCGATGGCGCTGGGGGTGTACAGCCACTGAATCAAATGCCAGGTGGCCAAATCAAAAAACACCCGGCTCGGCACCTCGCGCCCTTGGGGCCCTAGGTGGCGGTGGCCGAGCAAGGGCATGACCTGCTCCAGGCTCAGGCGCTGGTCAAAGTCGGTGCCGCCGATGTGCACGCCGGTGGTGGCCAAGATGTCGTCGCTGCGGTCGCTGTGGGCCATGCGTTGTGGCCCCAGGCGCACCACGGTGAAGTCCGATGTGCCACCGCCAATATCGGCCACCAGCACCAGGGTCTCGCTGTCGAGCCGGCGCTCATAGTCCAGCGCGGCGGCGATGGGTTCGAGCTGAAACCGCACCCTGCGAAAGCCGGCGTTTTCGGCCGCTTGTTGCAGCGATTGCTGCGCTTGCGCGTCACGCGCCGGGTCGTCGTCGACAAAAAACACCGGCCGGCCCATGACCACCCGGTCGGGCGCCTGGCCCAGGGCCTGGCCGGCGCGCTCGCGCAGCTCGGCCAGAAACAGCGTCACGATGTCCAGAAAGCTGACCGTGCTGTGTCCAATGTGGGTGGTCTCGTGGATCAGTGGACTGCCCAGCAGGCTTTTGAGCGAGCGCATCAAACGGCCTTCGGTGCCGCCTAGGTATTCGCCGATGGCGTCGCGGCCAAAGTGGGTGCGCTGGTCTTCGGTGTTGAAGAACACGGCGGTTGGCATGGCCACGGCCTGCCCCTCCAAAGCCAATGGTTGCGCAAGACCGTGTGGCGGTGCCCAAGCCATGGCGGAGTTGGACGTGCCGAAATCGATGCCGAGGGTGCCGGCGGGCTGTGTGTGCATGGACAGATGGGGCGTGAGGAGTGAAGGCGCCGCGCGGTGCGGGGCACGCATTCTGCCACCGCCGCTGGGCGGACCCAGGCCAAGCCCTACACTCGACGCACTCTGTCAATGACCAACAAGGAAACGCCATGGGCGCGCAGTGGAAAGCGAAACACAAAGACCTGGCGGCCAACGCCAAAGGCCGCCTCTTTGGCAAATTGGCCAAAGACATCATGATCGCCGCGCGCCACGGCGCCGACCCGGCGGCCAATGCGCGCCTGCGTTTGGTGATGGAGCAAGCGCGCAAGGTGTCCATGCCCAAGGACACCTTGGACCGCGCCATCAAAAAGGGCGCGGGCCTCAGTGGCGAGTCGGTGCAGTTTGAACGGGTGATGTACGAAGGCTTTGCGCCACACCGGGTGCCGGTGATGGTGGAGTGCCTGACCGACAACGTCAACCGCGCCGCATCGGAGATGCGGGTGCTGTTCCGCAAAGGCCAGCTGGGCACCAGCGGCTCGGTGTCTTGGGACTTTGACCATGTGGGCATCATCGAAGCCGAGCCCGCCGCGCCAGGTGCCGACGCCGAGATGGCGGCGATTGAGGCCGGTGCACAAGACGTGGAACCTGGCGAGGACGGCGAGGCCAGCGTGTTTCTCACCGACCCGAGCGACCTTGATCTGGTGTGTCGCGCCTTGCCGGATCAGGGCTTCACGGTGGTGTCGGCCATGTTGGGCTACCGTCCCAAAAACCCGGTGGCGGCCGCCAGCTTGAGTCCCGATGCGCGCGACGAAGTGGAAGCCTTCCTGGCCGCCATCGACAACAACGAAGACGTGCAAAACATCTTCGCTGGGCTGATCGCCTGAGGCTGGGGTGTCTGGCGGGCGGCTGCTTCTCCCGCCGCAGGGCAGGGCTTTGTCGAGCGGCACCGCTGCTGCGCGGTGGCCCCAGATAGCATGCGGGGACTATTCACCCAAGCCCTGTGTGCCCATGCTCTACGCCACCCTCAAACTCTTGCACCTGTTGGCCATCGTCGTCTGGATCGGCGGCATGGTGTTTGCACATTTCTTTTTGCGCCCTGCCGCGTTGCAGCTGGAGCCCCCTCAGCGCATTGTGCTGATGCACGGCGCGCTGCAACGGTTTTTTCAAGCGGTGCTGGTGTCGGTGGTGATCGTGTTGGCTTCGGGTCTGTGGATGATCGGCCGGGTGGCCAAACAGACCGTGCAGGCCGGGCTGGACTTCAGCATGCCGCTGCATTGGACGCTGATGGCTTCGCTGGGCATCGTGATGATGGCCATTTTTGGCCACATCCGTTTTGCGCTGTTCAAGCGCTTGGACCGCGCGGTGCAGGCCACCGATTGGTCGGCCGGCGCAGCGGCGCTCGGCAGCATCCGCCTGTGGGTGGGTGTCAATCTGGCCATCGGTGTGGCCATCATCGCCAGCACCTTGCTGATGGCCTGAGGGCCGATTGACCCCTTAGGTCGGCGTACCGGTGCTGGCGGGCCCTGCGTGGGCCTTTTCCCTTTGAGTTCGTCGTCAACACCTGCTTTACACAAAAGATAAGTATGCTTATCATATGCATGCTTTAAGAAATTTACCCGAGACAAGGCATGACACACACTTCAACCGACACCCCTGTTTTGGTCGCCGGCGGCGGCATCGGCGGCTTGGCCGCCGCCTTGGCGCTGGTGCGTCAGGGTTTCAACGTGCAGGTGTTTGAGCAGGCACCCGAGATCGGCGAAATCGGCGCTGGCATCCAGCTCGGCCCCAACGCCTTTCACGCCTTTGACGCCCTGGGCGTGGGCGACAAGGCGCGCGGTCGCGCGGTCTACACCGACTACATGTGCATGCACGACGCCATCGACGAGGCCCTCGTGGGCAAGATCGAGACCGGCGAGGCTTTTCGCCAGCGTTTTGGAAACCCCTACGCGGTGATCCACCGCGCGGATGTCCACGGTTCGCTGCTCGAAGGAGCGGTCGAGACCGGTCGGGTCGAGTTCTTCACCAACACCCGCATCGAACGCATCGAGCAGGACGACGTGGCCCAAACCGTCACCGCCATTGACCAGAATGGCAAGCGCTGGGTCGGCCAAGCGTTGATCGGCGCCGACGGTGGCAAGAGTGTGGTGCGCGCGCAGTATGTGAACGACTCGCCACGCGTGACCGGTCATGTGGTCTACCGCGCGGTGGTGGACAAGGCCGACTTCCCCGACGACCTGAAGTGGAACGCCGCCAGCCTGTGGGCCGGCCCCAAATGCCATCTGGTGCACTACCCGCTGCGTGGTGGCGAGCAGTACAACGTGGTGGTGACCTTCCACAGCCGCCAGCCAGAAACCTGGGGGGTGACCGATGGCAGCAAAGCAGAGGTGGAGAGCTACTTCCAAGGCATCAGCCACAAAGCGCGCCAGCTGATCGATCTGCCCAAAAGCTGGAAGCGTTGGGCCACCGCCGACCGCGAACCGATCGCCACCTGGGTGTTCGGTCGCGCGACCCTGTTGGGTGATGCCGCCCACCCCACCACACAGTACATGGCCCAAGGCGCTTGTATGGCCATGGAAGACGCGGTGACCCTGGGCGAAGCCTTGCGCGTGACCCACAAAGATTGGGACGCCGCCCTGCAGCTCTACCAAAAGAACCGCGTCACCCGCACCGCGCGCATCGTGCTGAGTGGTCGCGAGATGGGCCGCCTGTACCACGCCGCTGGTGTCGAGCGCCTGGTGCGCAACAGCCTGTGGAAAGGCCGCAGCCAAGAGCGCTTCTACGACGCCATGGAATGGCTGTACGGCTGGAATGTGACGAACTGTATCGCCCCCGAAGAGGCCTGACGGCCTACTCCCCCATCCGGGGGCAACCCCAGCGGCCCGGCAAGACCGGTTCTGCGGGGTTCGCTGGACAAGACACCGCACCCACACACCCATTCCGGAGACACGCATGAGCCACGAACTCGGACGACTCGAAGACCTGCCGCAGGACTACCGCGACGACCTCAAAAACCTGAACTTGGTGCCGCTGTGGCCCAGCCTGCGCGCGGTGTTGCCGCCGGGCACCCCCACACGTGCCACGCAGGCCATCCACTGGCCTTACGCCACGATCAAGCCGCTGCTGCTCAAGGCTGGCGAACTCACGCCCATCGAAAAGGCCGAGCGCCGCGTGCTGGTGCTGGCCAACCCGGGCCACGGCCTGGAAAACATGAAGGCCAGCCCCGTCATGTACCTCGGCATGCAGCTGCTGCTGCCGGGTGAGTGGGCGCCGAGCCACAAGCACACGCCCAACGCGGTGCGCATGATCGTCGAAGGCGAAGGCGCTTACACCACGGTCGACGGCGAGAAGTGCCCGATGAGCCGGGGCGACCTGATCCTCACGCCCACCGGCTTGTGGCACGAACATGGCCACGACGGCACCGACCCGGTGGTCTGGCTAGACGTGTTGGACCTGCCGCTGGTCTATTACATGGAGGCGAGCTACCACATCAACGGGGAGCGCCAAACCGTCAAGCCGGGCAGCGGCGACCGCGCCTGGACCCGCGCTGGTGTGGCGCCGACGCAGGTGTTTGCGCGCAGCGACAAGCGTTACCCGATGCTGCGTTATCCGTGGGTCGACACACGCGCTGCGCTGCTCAACATGGCCACCAATGAGCCCGATCTGGAGTGTGTGCAGGTCACCTATGTGAACCCGGAAACCGGTGGCGACGCCGAGAATATCCTGGGCTTCTACGCGCTGATGCTCAAACCCGGCCAAACGCTGACGCTGCCAACGCGCTCGCCCTCGCAGGTGTTCCACCTGATCGAAGGTGGTGTGGACATGTCCACCTGCGGCAAGACGTTTGGTTTGGTTGAGGCCGACACCTGCTGCGCGCCCGGCTACGAGCCGGTGACGCTGAAAAACCGCTCGGCCGACCAGCCAGCCTTCGTTTTCATCGCAGATGAATCGCCCTTGCATCGCAAGCTGGGCGTGTATGAAACACGATAGCCCCCCGCGCCGGGCTTCGTCCGTCACCCCCCTGGAAGGGGGACAGCACCAGCGGCTCGGCAAAGCCGGTTCCGCGGTGTTCCTGGATTGAGACACGCGCTCCGACCGTATTTTTTAGCCTTCACCATGATCTCTTACCTCTTCACCCCGCCCGCCGTCCAGTCCTTGCCTATCCGAGGCAAGACCGAGCGCTTCCCGATCAACCGCATCTTTTGTGTCGGTCGCAACTACCACGCACACGCCGTCGAGATGGGCCGCCCGGTCGACAAGAGCGTTGAACAACCGTTCTATTTCACCAAGTCGCCACAGACCCTG
>JBEIEH010000089.1:0-9849 GCA_040383055.1 Burkholderiaceae bacterium | reverse complement strand
AATCCACTGGATACTAAAACACCCTTAATTTTTTCTGGAAGTTTCAAGTCATCTGTATCGAGCCGCCATCATCAGCGGCGTGGTGCCGTTGGGTGACTCAGGGTCAATGTAAGCATGGTGCTCAAACAGCAGCTTCATGATGCTCACATGACCGCCGGTCGCCGCATAGTGAAGCGGCGTCCAGCCCGTCTTGTTGACATCAGCCCCGCGTTCGATCAGCTTTCGAACCGCGGGCTCCAAGCCCTTCAGACTGGCCAGCATCAGAGCGCTTTCGTCATTGCGATTGAGCAGATTGACATTGACCTGATTGACGGACAGGAGCACCTGCAGCACCCGAGGGGAAGGCTCCTGAATGGCCATCATCAGTGCGGTACTGCCATTGGGATTGAGCGTGTCCGGATCAAAGCCTCGGACCAACAATTCCAACACCTTGCTGTGCGCATCTTTTTCAACGGCCTTGAAGAAGTCCTCATAAACCCCAGACCAGGCGTTTGAAAACCCAATAAAAATAAATGAAATAAGGAGATACTTCAAAAAATACTTGAAGTCTTTCTTGCCTCGGGCGCGGCGCTGCTTGATCTGGCGCTCCACGTCCGCGGGGTCCACTTTCCAGGCCGAAACGAACTCAGACTTTACTTTAAGAATGTAGGAAAAAATCAATCTAATCAACATACTATTTGAGTAAATTGACGTTTTACAGAAGGATATGTAAAGAGGGTCGGGGCGAAAACAGTCAGCATGATGCACCTGTTTCGGAAACCACACGGCTAAAGAGACGATCAAAGTTGTCTGAACTGAGCCGACCCACCTCCTCCGCAGCGACTCCGCGCAGCTCGGCCACCTGTCGGGCCACCCAAGGCACCAAAGCCGGCGTATTGGTCTTGCCTCTATAGGGGACCGGGGCCAGATAGGGACTGTCCGTCTCGATCAAAAGCCGATCCAGGGGGACTTGTCGCGCGACCTGCCGCAGATCCTCGGCACTTTTGAAGGTCAAAATGCCTGAAAAGGAAATGTAGAAGCCCAGGTCCAGCGCCGCACGCGCGACCTCCAGGGTCTCGGTGAAGCAGTGAAACACCCCGGTCGCCTCGGGCAGACCGCCTGACCTGGCGCTTTCCCTCAGAAGGGCCAGGGTGTCCTCTGACGCACTGCGGGTGTGCACCACCAAAGGCAGGCCGCTGCGGCGTGCGGCCTCAATATGCGCGGCGAACCGGTCCCGCTGCCACTGCATCTGCGAAACGGTGCGCTCCCCCAAGCGATAGTAGTCAAGCCCCGTCTCGCCAATTGCCACCACCCGGGGCAAGGCGGCCCGAGCCAGCAAATCATCCACGGTGGGCTCCCGAACCTCCTCCTGATCCGGATGCACACCAACGCTGCACCAAAAATTGTCGTAGGTCATCGCCAAGCGGTGAACCGCCTCGAACTCCTCCAGCGTGGTGCAGATGCACAGAGCCCGGTCGACACCCGACTCAGCCATGGCCTGCCGGATCTGCGGCAACTGCTCGCGCAGCTCGGGAAAGCTCAGATGGCAATGCGAATCGACAAACATGGTGGATCGAAACCTTCGGTTCAGGCCTGACGCAAAACCTGCTGCGCGCGACTGGTCAGCGCCTCGAACAACAGGCCAGCATTGAAGGGATGCTCCGCATGACGGGCCTGCGCCGCCAATTCCCTGGACCAAGCGCTGAGCAGATGCAGTGATCCGGTCTTGGCGGGAATCGGAAGATCCGAGGTCTGGAAATACCTCGGCGCCGCGCCCACCCGAACACACCACACGTCATGACAAATCTTTTGCAGCACGCCGATGGCCCGGGCCGGGCTGAACACCGAAAGGGCGGCCACATGACCCTGGGCCAGGGCTCTGGGCAAAGCCCGCCAGCCCTCAGCAGCCGCCTTCGCCCCGCCCTGCTCCATCATCTCCAGCGCATCGGCGGGCCGCCCGCCACTGGCGGCCCACAACACCTTGAGATGCTCGGGGTCCGCCGGTGCACCCTTGGGCGAGGCCGCGGCCAGCCAGTGCAGACACTCCTGCTCGCTTGGCCAGGCCAAGGTATGGGTCTGACAGCGGCTGCGCAGCGTGGGCAGCAGGCGGTCAGCAGCCTCACTGGCCAGGATAAATCGCACTGCGCCCGTGGGCTCCTCCAGGGTCTTGAGCAGGGTGTTGGCGGTAATGGCGTTCATGCGGTCGGCCGGATACACCAGCACCACCTTGGTCGTGCCCCCGGATCGACTGAGCTGCGTGAAGGCCACCGCCTCACGCGCCGCATCGACCTTGATCTCCTGGCTGGGCTTGCGCTTGCCGCCTTCGAGTTCAGCCTGAAGCTTTTCGTCCATCGGCCAACCGTGCTGCAGATTCAGGGCCTCGGGCATCAACACACAGAGGTCGGCATGCACGCGCGCCGCCAAGCCCTGGCAACTGCTGCACTGGCCGCAGGCACCCGTTGGCTGCGGATCCAGACAAAGCCAGGCGCTCGCCAGGGCCAGGCCCAATTCGTACTGGCCCAAGCCGGACGGCCCACGCAGCAACAGGGCATGACCCTGGTGGCGCATCAACGTCTCCAGCTGTCTTTGCAACCACGCAGGCAAGGGCCGCTCAAGGGTCTGGCTCATGGCAGAAAGCCCCGCGAACGGACCGCCGCCTGCACATCGGCCCAGACGGCCCCCACCTCTTGGTGGGCATGGATACGCGCAAACCTTTCGGGGTCGGCCCGCAGACGCGCGGCATAGCCCGCAGCCACCTGTTCGAAAAAGGCTTGCGGCTGAGATTCAAACTTGTCCGGCACCCGAGCGCCCGCCAGGCGCTGCGCGGCAACCTGGGCGGGCAGATCAAACCAGAGGGTGAGTTCAGGTTGGATTACCTTCGGACCTGCGAGGGCCTGGACCCACTGCTCAAGCTGCGACAGAACCCTCAGGTCAAATCCCCTGCCGTAGCCCTGATAGGCAAAGGTGGCATCGGTGAAGCGATCACAGAGCACTACCTCGGATCGCGCCAGCGCCGGCGCGATCACGTTCAAGAGATGGTCGCGACGGGCCGCGAAGATCAGCAGGGCCTCGGTCAGGGGGTCCATGGCCTGATTGAGGATCAGCCCTCGCAGCTGCTCGGCCAGCGGCGTTCCGCCAGGCTCGCGAGTGACCGTGACCTGACGGCCGGCCGCACGAAAGCACTCGGCCAGACGCCCCACATGCGTGGACTTGCCGGCACCGTCTATGCCTTCAAAGCTGATGAAAAGACCGCCGTGGGACATGTCCAAAACTAAAGAGGCTCATCGCCCGCGAATGTATTTGTCAATCGCCCGATTGTGCTCTTCCAGCGTGGCGCTGAACTGACTGCTGCCATCACCGCGGGCTACAAAGTAGAGCGCCGGCGTGCGAGCCGGTTGCACCGCCGCCAGCAGCGCTGCCTTGCCGGGCATGGCAATCGGTGTGGGCGGAAGCCCGGCCCGGGTGTAGGTGTTGTAAGGGGTGTCTGCCAGCAGGTCGCGTTTGCGCAAGTCGCCATCAAACCGCTCGCCCAGGCCGTAAATGACCGTCGGGTCGGTCTGCAGCCGCATGCCGATGCGCAGGCGGTTCACAAACACGCCGGCCACCAGCGGGCGGTCGCTGGCCACGCCGGTTTCTTTTTCCACAATGCTGGCCAAAATCAGCGCCTCTTCGGCCGAACGCAGCGGCGTATCGGGCGCCCGCTGCGCCCACACCTGGGCCAGCTCACGGTCCATGGCGCTGGCAGCGGCGCGCACCACCGACGACACCGTCGCGCCCTTGGCCACCCGGTAGGTGTCGGGCAACAAACGCCCCTCCAGATGCGGCACCGCCAAGCCCAACTTTCCCGGCCATTGCGCGGGCGGCACACCTTGCAGATCGTTGCGCAAATGGGGCGATGCGCTCAGCGCCGCCACCACCTGGTGCAGGTTCCAGCCCTCAATCAGCGTGACCGACACCAGCGCCTGTTCGCCGCGCACCAGCTTGTCCAGCACCCGCGCGGCGGTGTCGCCGGCTTCAATTTCGTAATGCCCAGCCTTGATGCGCTGCGCCTGCCCCGACAGACGCAGCCACAGCGCCACCGCCTCGGGCGACAGGCCCACGCCCGCGCGGTGCAACACCCCAGCCACCTGACGACCCGACGCGCCGGGCTTGACCTCAAACGCCACCGTGTCCGCCTGCAAAGCCACCGGCTGCTGTGGCCAACGCCACCACCACACGCCGGCGGCCACCGCCGCCATCACAGACAGCAGCAGCACCAGCACGAACAGTCGAGTCAACCAGCGCATGAACAAGCCAAACGAAGAGAGGAAAAAAGGAATGTCACAAACCGCCACACAGCCCGCCCACAGGACATCAAAAAGCCCCGGCGCGCCAGGGTTGCCCAGTGAGCGCTCGGGGTGCGGGCGGCGACCGGGCATCATAATTCAGCGCATGACCGAGACCACCGCTCCCAAGGCCTTTGACGGCGTGTGCCCCACTGCCCCATTTGGGCGTGATCGCCGCCCGCGGCGAAGAAGCCGCCAAGTTTTTGCACGGCCAGCTGACCCAAGATTTTTCGCTACTCGGCCTGTCCGAAGCCCGACTGGCCGGCTTTTGCTCGCCCAACGGGCGGCTGCTGGCCAGTTTTGTGGGCTGCAAACGCAGCCACGACGAGGTGCTGCTGGTGCTGGAGCGCGAGCTGCTGCCCGCCACCCTCAAGCGCCTGCAGATGTTTGTGTTGCGCGCCAAAGCCAAGCTCAGCGACGCCAGCGACGAATTCGCGCTGCATGGCCTGTGCGGCGCGACCGTGCCCACCGAGCTGCCCGCCCCACCCTGGCAGCAGCTGCGCCAGGGAGACGCGCAGGTGCTGCGCCTGTACCCCGGCGCCGGTGTGGCCCGCGCGCTGTGGCTGGCGCCCGTGGCAGCGCCGCCCCAGCGGGCGCAGCGCTGGACGCCGACACCTGGCGCTGGCTGGAGGTGCAGTCCGGCATTGCCCCGGTGCTGGCCGCTACCACCGACGCCTTTGTGCCGCAAATGCTCAATTACGAATCGGTGGGCGGCGTCAACTTCAAAAAAGGCTGCTACCCCGGCCAAGAGGTGGTGGCGCGCAGCCAGTTTCGCGGCACCTTGAAGCGCCGCGCCTTTGTGCTGCACAGCGCCGAGCCCCTGGCCGCTGGCCAAGAGGTGTTTCACAGCGCCGACGCCGAGCAAGCCTGCGGCACCGTGGCCCTGGCCGCCCCCGCGCCCACCGGCGGCTGGGACGCGCTGGCCTCGCTCACCATCGCCAGCACCCACAACGGCAGCCTGCACGCCGGCGCGGCCAGCGGCCCGACGCTGCGCCTGGGCACCCTGCCCTATGCCCTGCTCGACGACATCTGAACGCCCACAGCGCCCGCCATGTGCCTGATCGCCTGGGCGCTGCAGGCGCGCGACGGCCTGCCCCTGCTGATCGCCGCCAACCGCGACGAAGCCTGGGACCGCCCCACCCTGCCCCTGCGGCGCTGGACCGACCACAGCGGCACGCCCTTCTGGGCTGGACAAGACGCGCGCGACGGTGGCAGCTGGATGGGCTTTGGCGAAGGCGGACGCCTGGCCTTCCTCACCAATGTGCGCGAAGCCCACATACCCGCCGCACCCCGCAGCCGGGGTGAACTGGTCACCCGCTGGCTGGCCAGCGACATCTCGGTGCAGCAGCTGCAAGCCGAGCTGAACCCTGCCGACTACGGCGGCTTTAACCTGGTGCTGGGCGACTGGCGCGGCGGCCCCTGGCACTGGTGCAGCAACCGCCACCCGGCCGACCCACACCGCCGCCACAGCGCCCACGCCCCGGTGGGCTGGCACACACAGGCCGTGGCGCCTGGACTGGGCAGCCTGAGCAACGCCAGCCTCAACACCCCCTGGCCCAAAAGCCAGCGGCTGATGGCTGCTGTGCAACACGCGCTCGGTCAGCCCACGCCACACACATCACAACACCTCACACACGCCCTGGCCAACCGCGACACCAGCACCACCTGGCCCGACACCGGCCTGCCGCCCGAGGCCGAACAGCAGCTGTCATCGGCCTTTGTGCACTGGCCCGAGCGGCGCTACGGCACCCGCAGCTCGCTCATCGCAGCGGTGCAGCGCCGTGGAGATGGGTGGGAAATGGTCTTGCGAGAATGGACACACCGGGTAAACCGCGCTGAGCCAGTATGGGGCGCGCTGGCTTACAGGGAACAGCACATGTCGCTCGATGCTGGCCCAAGCCATCACTGACCCACACTCAACAGGCTCTTGCCCTCATTTAGGGTGTTTTGAGCTATCTGGCCGAGTCAAAAGACACAGCATCTTTCTTCAGGCAGTACAAGGTCAATGTATTGGAGTGGGCAATGGCGATGGTGCGGCTTGGGGCATGGTATGCCGTGCGCCAACTGTATCTTGCAACCGGCTGATCTTGATGGGCCTTCTGCTGTTAGCTAATCCGCCAAATGTGCATGCTGTTGGCCATGCCAGCGATCCAATCGTCTTCCAAGGCCACCATGGTCCCCGTTTTGTCGTTGGGAACCTTCACAGGCGGCAACTCAACAAAACCCTTGTCAACGTCCCATACCTGCATGGGTGGAAACCCAAAAGCGGTCAAGTAACGCCCATCGGCTGTAAACAATACACCATTCAATCCATCGTTGGACATGATGACTCTTTTTAACGAAACCTCTTCCGCATTGACAATAGCAATAGGGGTCGGTCCACTTTTGACTGGCAGCCCCATTTTCTCCAAATCACGATCATTCGCCAAGGCACCTTGGACAGCAATCAATGAGTTTTTTGGATGACAAGCCATACGCCACCACAATCGATGTGCGATGCTTGGGTGGCTTGCATGGGGATACACCAATGGAATCTCATTCAGCAGCTTGCCCTCAGGAAAGCTGCAAATCGCCACGGCGGCATTTCTATGAACGGCAAATATCGAACGAGATTCGCCTACCCAGCAGAATCCGGTCATTTGACTTCCATGCATTGCTGACCCAGGTCCCATTATTTTGCTATACTCCGCAAGACTAGGCCACATCAATACCCGTCCCAATTGGTATGCAGAAATGTCTGCTCGAGATTCCATCTCCAACGGATCATCTATGGTTCTTGGAAATGGAGCTCCTTGAGGTTTATTTGTGTTCTCGTCTTGAATCACCAAAAATTTCCCATCTGGACTAAATCCAACTTCTTTTCCAGATTGATTTGTCAGCGTTCGCTTGCTCACAACAAAATCAGAACCTGTATTTTTCTCAACATCCCACACTTGCGCTCTGTTTTTGTCAAGTGTTATGGCAATATGTCGGCCATCAGGTTGCCAAGCTACCGAATAAATACTGCCAGATAATTGAATTTCTTTTATCTTTTCCCATGCACTCGATGAAGCTTTGCCACCCACGCCGAGCGCTGCGATGGCCACGGTTACGCCGAAGGCCAGCAGCCAATACACTTTATTGAAAAACGTCTGCATCACTTGGATTGCTCTCTGGTTGATGGTTGAATCGTTGTTGGCTGGCTAACGCCCTGAACTTCATATGCATCAGGATGTGACGAACCGCCATGATTGGGTCTGCGATTGGCGATATTCCACTCATCTATCCATCGCCAAATTTGCTTGTCGATTTGCTTCCATTGTGGAAAGTTTTTCATATGCGTGCGCCAGATCAAGTAGACACCCCCATGATCTGGGCTAAAATAGTCGGCCTGCAACATTGGGTATCTAACCCAATCGGGGTAAGGCGGTAGCATGATGGTCAAAAAAATCATTTCTTGGCTCACATCATTTCTCACCCCATAACAGGATAATGAATCAACTTGCCCATCTTTTTTACCACCACTCCAACGATAGCACTCCAGTCCAAAGTGAATTTCTTTAGACGCAAGATTGATAGTAGTCTCGCCTGACAGCATTCGCGCGTACATGTTTTTTGGATAGGAACCAACTGCACCAGGTTGCTCCATACCAAGACCTTCTGCTTGGATCAAAACATCTACGCGGTTCGGGTGAAAATCGTCGGTATGGTTATCAGGTGTAAAACCACTAAAATCTGGCATGAAAAAATGGAATGCAATTGGACCTCCGTTGTGCACTTTCTCTTTCATGTCTTCCAGCCGACGTGGGACAATGTTTTTCTGAAGCCAGAATTTCTGGTATTGAGGGGGTATGGCCAACTGCAAATCATCCGACAGATTAAAATATGAAGGCTTATCGGTGAACCACTGTTCATAGGGGGTTTTGGGCTGTACGGCCTGCCATTGTGCATCGAGTGGAAGTGGTAGGCCAGCGCTGTTGGTTTTGGCATCACAAGCGCTGAGTGCAAAGCACAAGGCCAGCAGCGCTGCGCCACGCGGCACTGGCCGCCGGCTCGCTCCTCGCTGTGCTGATGCGACGCACCCATGCGTGAGCGGCTGGGGCGAACCCTCGCTACCCTTGTTGGGTGGCGTTCTCGACGCGTTGTCGTTGAACGTCTTGACGGATGTGATATCCGGCGTGGTGTTGAACAAGCTCATGGTTGATGTCCGTCCGCTGCAGCTGAGAAGTCACGTGAAAGATTCAATACACGCCATTGAAGCCATCACAAACCACAGCGCATCGCCTGATGCGGTATGCCCGCCTCGGTGAACGGCGCGCCGTCGGCGACAAAGCCTAGGCGCTCGTAAAAGCCCACAGCGGTGCGCTGGGCGCTGAGCACCACGCTGGTGTCGCCGCGTTCGCGGGCGGCCTGCATCAGGGCCAGCAGCACCGCGCGACCGGCGCCGCTGCCGCGCAAAAAGCGGTGCACCGCCATGCGGCCGATTTTGGCCACGCCGGGTTCGGGCGCCAGCAGGCGGCCGGTGGCCACCGCTTGGCCCAGGCGGTTGTAGGCCACGGCGTGCACGGCGCTGTCGTCGGCGTCGTCCCATTCCACGCTCAGCGGTATGCGCTGCTCTTGCACAAAAACCTGGTCGCGCAGGCTGCGGGCGCCGTCGCGCAACTCGGCCCAGCGGCCCACGCGCACATCCAGCATGGCTTCGCCAGCTTCATAACCCAGCAGCATGGCGCGCAGCGCGTCGGGCACGGGGCGCGAGGTTTGGGTGGCGGGGTCGGCAAACACATAGACCAGTTCGCCGCTGATCAGGAGCTCTTCGCCCCGGAAGATGGCGCCCTTGAAGCGCATGGACGATTTGCCGATGTGCTCGCAGCGCAGGGCGACGTCGACCATGTCGTCCATGTGGGCCGATGCGTGGAATTCGACCGTGGCTTTGACCACGTACAGATCGCCTTGCAACAACTCCATGCCTTCGGCATAGGGCATGGCCAGCGCCCGCCAGTAGTCGGTGATGGCGGTGTCGAAATACATCAGGTAGTGGGCGTTGAAGACGATTTTTTGCATATCGACTTCGGCCCAGCGCACGCGCAGGCGGTGGAAAAAACGGAAATCGTCGCGGTGGGCGGGCATAAAAAAATCCTCCGGTCACGGGTGTGGCCGGAGGATAGCGCCAAAGGCGGGTGTCAGTTGCGGGCGGACACCACTTCGAAGCGCGAGGCTTGGTCTTCGTGCACCACGCGGCCGCTGACGCGGTCGATGATCTTGAGGCTGAGGATCAGGGTGTCGTCGGCGTTTTGGGCGCGCAGGTCGAAGTTGCGGCGCAGGTCAATGTAAAAACCATCGCGGCGTTCTTGTCCGGCTTGCTGAAGGTTGTAGACCTTGTACATGGCGCTGCTGCTGCCGTTGCGCAGCTTGAGTTCAGTGTCCACGCCCCGGCTGCCACCGGCAAAGCAGGCCATGATGTTGATGTGCCCTGGCATGCCGCAGGTGAGCACGGCGATATAGGGGTATTCCTTGGCGTATTCCTCGCGGCGGCGGCGTTCGGCGGCGGCGTTGGCCTCGGCGGCTT
>JBEIEH010000088.1:0-9890 GCA_040383055.1 Burkholderiaceae bacterium | reverse complement strand
GGGGGACGCACGGCGCGCACCTCGGAAGCGATCTGACCGACGCGCTGACGGTCAGCGCCTTTGATCACGATTTCGGTCGGGGTGGGGGTTTCCACCTTGATGCCTGCGGGCATCTGGATGTCCACCGGATGTGAGAAGCCCACATTCAGGTTGAGCTTGGTACCCTGAGCGGCGGCTTTGTAGCCCACACCGATCAGGTTGAGCTTCTTTTCGAAGCCTTTGCTCACGCCCTGAACCATGTTGTTCACCAGCTGGCGCATGGTGCCCGACATGGCATCGGCTTCGCGGGACTCGTTGGCTGCCGAGAACGACAGCGAACCATTGTTGTTGGCCACCTTCACCAGCGGGTTCAGGGGCAATTCAAGGGCGCCCAATGCCCCCTTGACGGCGATCTGGTCGGCCTTGATGGCGACTTCAACGCCAGCGGGCACCACCACGGGTTGCTTACCAATACGCGACATTCAGTTTCTCCTCAATGCCCGCATCAGGCCACGTAACACAGGACTTCACCACCGACACCGGCGGCGCGAGCCTTGCGATCGGTCATCACACCTTTCGGCGTGGTGACGATGGCAACACCCAGACCGTTCATGACCTGGGGCAGAGCATCACAGCCACGGTAGATGCGCAAGCCAGGCTTGCTCACACGCTCAATGCGCTCGATCACAGGACGGCCAGCGTAGTACTTCAGGGCGATTTCGAGTTCGCTCTTGCCATCGGTGGTTTTCACTTGGAAACCATCGATATAACCCTCGTCCTTCAACACTTGGGCGATGGCGGTTTTCAGCTTCGACGCAGGCATCGACACCACAGACTTCTCAACCATCTGGGCGTTGCGGATGCGGGTCAGCATATCGGCGATAGGATCACTCATGCTCATTTGTAGTTCTCCTAGGGCTTACCAGCTGGCCTTGGTCATGCCAGGGATTTCACCGGCAAATGCCAACTCACGCACCTTGGCGCGGGCCAGACCAAACTGATTGAACGTGCCACGCGGACGACCGGTGATTTCGCAACGGTTGCGCTGGCGGTTCGGGTTGGCGTTGCGGGGCAACTTTTGCAACGCCAGACGGGCAGCGTCGCGCTCTTCGTCGCTGCGCTTAGCGTCTTTGGCGGTTGCCTTCAGTTCAGCGTATTTGGAAGCGAACTTGGCGGCGAGTTTTTCGCGCTTGAGTTCACGCTGGAGTAGTGCTTGTTTAGCCACACGCCACCTCAGTTCTTGAACGGGAAACGGAAACCAGCCAGCAGAGCCTTACACTCTTCATCGGTCTTGGCGGTTGTCGTGATGCTGATGTTCAGGCCACGCAGAGCATCCACCTTGTCGTATTCGATTTCGGGGAAGATGATCTGCTCTTTGACGCCGATGTTGTAGTTACCACGGCCATCAAACGCCTTGCCGGAAATACCACGGAAGTCACGCACACGGGGCAGAGCCACGGTGACAAAACGGTCCAGGAATTCGTACATGCGAGCGCCACGCAGGGTCACCATGCAACCAATGGGCTGCTGCTCGCGAATCTTGAAGCCGGCAATGGCTTTTTTGGCCTTGGTCACCACGGGCTTTTGACCAGCGATTTTGGCCAAATCACCCACAGCGTGGTCCATGACTTTCTTGTCGGCCACCGCCTCACTCACACCCATGTTCAGGGTGATCTTGGTGATGCGAGGCACTTCCATGGGAGACTTGTAGCCAAACTTTTGAGTCAGCTCAGGCGCGACTTTGTCGCGATAGATGTCTTGAAAGCGTGCCATGGTCATGCCACCTTGATTTCTTCGCCACTGGACTTAAAGACGCGCACTTTTTTGCCGTCAGCCAGTTGCTTGATGCCCACACGATCGGCCTTGCCTGTGGCAGGGTTGTAGATCGCCACATTGGACTGATGGATGGGCATTGTCTTGTCGATGATGCCACCCGTGACACCCTTCATCGGGTTGGGCTTGGCGTGCTTCTTAACGACGTTCACACCCTCGACCACCACGCGATCTTCGCTGGCGCGCAAGGCAACCTTGCCACGCTTACCTTTGTCGCGACCGGCGATCACGATGACCTCGTCACCTGTACGGATCTTGTTCATGCTGAATCCTCAGAGAACCTCGGGGGCCAGCGACACGATCTTCATGAACTTCTCGGTACGCAGTTCACGCGTGACCGGGCCGAAGATACGGGTGCCAATGGGCTCGAGCTTGGCGTTGAGCAACACGGCGGCGTTGCCATCGAATTTGATCAGGGCGCCATCTTGACGGCGGATACCCTTGGCGGTGCGGACGACCACAGCGTTGTAGACCTCGCCTTTTTTGACGCGGCCACGAGGTGCGGCTTCCTTGATGCTGACCTTGATGACATCACCAACGCTGGCGTAACGGCGCTTGGAGCCGCCCAGCACTTTGATGCACATCACGGACTTTGCACCCGTGTTGTCAGCAACATCGAGTCGAGATTGCGTTTGAATCATTTGATGTAAGTCCCAACTTGAATCCCCCCAACCACCACGGCCGGGAGCGATCAGTCTTGGGCCCGTCGTCGCAAGGCACCAGTGCGGCACCCCACTTCGGTGGGCAGATATCCCCGCCTTTTTCAAAGCGAAGCCTTGCATTGTGACACAGCTTAGAGCGAGCGTCAACAGACTGGCCAACAAAGAAACGTTTCTGCGAAGATCGAGCCCCCTTTGACACCCTTTTTCTTGCTGATTCACCGGGACATCGACATGGCACACGGCACTCCATCTTTGGTTTTTGTGGGCGGCGGCAACATGGCCAGCGCCATTCTGGGCGGCCTCATTCGCCAGGGACGTGCGGCCAGCGACATCGGGGTGCTTGAACCCTGGGCCGAGCAGCGTGAGCGACTGACCAGCCAGTTCCCGGGCCTCTGTCTGTGGACCGACGCAGGGCCGGCCATGGCCAGCGCCCAAACGGTTGTCTGGGCGGTCAAGCCCCAAGTCATGAAAGAGGCCGCGACCGCCTGTGCGCCCCATGTGCGCCATGCGCTGCAACTGAGCGTGGCCGCCGGCATCACCACCGACAGCCTGGGCGCTTGGCTGGGCACCAACCGTTTGGTGCGCGCCATGCCCAACACCCCGGCCTTGGTGGGTCTGGGCATGACTGGCGTGTTGGCCGCGGCTGGCGCGAGCGAGGCCGACCGCGCCACCGCCGACGCCTTGCTGCGCACCACCGGCGATGTGGTGTGGGTGCAACAAGAGGCCGATCTGGACGCGGTCACCGCCCTCTCTGGATCGGGTCCAGCCTATGTGTTCTATTTTTTAGAGGCCATGCGCGACGCCGGTGCGGCCATGGGGCTGTCGCCCGACACCGCGCTGCGGCTGGCAACCGGCACCTTTGTCGGTGCCGCTACCCTGGCCCAACGTTCGGATGACCCACCCCAGGTGCTGCGCGAGCGGGTCACCTCCAAAGGCGGCACGACCTACGCCGCGCTGACCACGCTGGATCAGCTTCATGTGGGCGATCACTTTCAGCAAGCGCTAGAAGCGGCCAGGGCACGGGCGGCCGAGTTGGGCCGCGAATTTGGCGGCTGAAGCGCCCCGGGGGTCGGTCAGAGCCCAGCCACCACGCCCACAAACAGGGTGAGGCCCAGCCAGTGGTTGAGCCGAAAGGCCTTGAAGCAGCCTTCGCGGCTGCGGTCCTTGATGAGTCTCCAGTGCCAGAACACCTGTGCCAGCGCCACCGCCAGGGTGGCCAGCCACACCACCGGCTGCACCCGGCTCCAGAGCACAGCGGTCCAGATGGCCAGGAACACGCCGTAAAAAGCCATCACCGCCGTCACATCCCAGCGGCCCAGCGTCAGCGCCGAGGTCTGGATGCCAATGCGGATGTCGTCGTCGCGGTCGACCATGGCGTATTCGGTGTCGTAGGCCAACACCCAAAACAGATTGCCCAGCAGCAGCAGCCACGCCTCGGCTGGAACGGCCTGCCAGACCGCGCCCCAAAAACCCGCCTCGCCCCAGACCGCCGTGCCGCGCATCGCCGCGTAGGCCATGGGAATGCCGAAGCTGAACGCCACGCCCAACACCGCCTGCGGCATCGACACCACCCGCTTGGCAAAGGGATACAGCAGCGCCAGCCCCAGCGCCACAAAAGACCAAGCGATGGCGCTGGCGTTGGCGCTGAGCACCAAGGCAAACGCCAGCAAGGCCAGCACCGCGCCCACGGCCAACGCCTCCCGGCTGCCCAAGCGTCCACTGGTGACCGGGCGCTGCGCCGTGCGTTTGACGTGGCGGTCGAATTCGCGGTCGGCCACGTCGTTGACCGCACAACCGGCGCTGCGCATCAATACGGTGCCCAGGGTGAACACCACCAGCAGGTGCCAGCCCGGAAAACCACCCGCCGCCAGCCACAAGGCCGAAAGCGTGGGCCACAACAGCAGCAGCCAGCCCGCTGGACGGTTCCAGCGGATCAGGTCCAAGTACAGAGAAAGTCGGGACATGGGCGGCACCGGCGGCCGTCACTCGGCCGCGCTCAAAACGAGATCAGGACAGGCGTTCGACGCCGGTGAGTTCGCAGGCGTAAATCGCGTTGCGCAGCGCGGCGATGGCCTCGTAACGGGTGAAGCTGCGCCGCCACGCCAACACCACCCGGCGCTTGGGCGGCACACCCTCAAAAGGCAAGTACCTCACAAAAGCCGAATCGCCGTAATCCTGCACACCGGCGCCCTGCGGGTCGAGCGCCGAGTTGGGCACCGACAGGCGCGGCACCAGGGTCACACCCATGCCGGCGGCCACCATGTGCTTGATGGTTTCAAGCGACGAGCCCTCGAAACTCTTGCGAATGCCTTCTGCGTCGTTCGAGAAGCGCGCGAACTCGGGGCAGACCTCCAGCACATGGTCGCGAAAGCAGTGGCCGGTGCCCAGCAGCAACATGGTTTCCTGCTTGATTTCGTCGGCGGTGATGTGGCTCTGACTGGCCAGCGCGTGGTTGGCTGGCACCGCGGCCACAAAAGGCTCGTCGTAGAGCGGTGCGATCGCCAAATTGGTGTCGGGGAAAGGCTCGGCCAGGATGGCACAGTCGATTTCACCCAGGCGCAATTGCTCCAACAACTTGGCGGTGAAATTCTCCTGCAGCATCAGCGGCATCTGCGGCGTGCGCTCGATGACTTGGCGCACCAGCGCGGGCAGCAAGTAGGGGCCGATGGTGTAGATCACGCCGAGCTTCAGGGCGCCGGCCAGCGGGTCTTTGCCGCGCTTGGCGATTTCTTTGATGGAGGCGGCGTGTTCCAGCACCGTCTGGGCTTGGCGCACGATGTCTTCGCCCAGCGGGGTGACCGCAATTTCGTTGGCGTTGCGCTCGAAGATTTTGACCTCGAGTTCTTCTTCGAGCTTTTTGATCGCCACCGACAGGGTGGGCTGCGACACAAAACAGGCTTCGGCGGCTTTGCCAAAGTGCCGCTCGCGGGCCACCGCCACGATGTACTTGAGTTCGGTCAGGGTCATGGGCCTATTGTGCCCCGTGTGGCGAGCTGCGTCAGGGTGCTGCGACTTCCCCGGCCCAGTGCTGACTCAGGGTGCGGAAGCCCCTTGTGTGCGCTGGACCGTCCCACTGGGCGGCCCAGCGCCGCTCATGTCCCCCGACGGCCTGCGGCCGTCTCCTCCTTTACTTCGCTCGGCAGGGCCGCCCGGCGTGCCGATCCCGGGTGTTGGGACGCGTACAAAAAAGGCTTTTTTCTGCGCACTTGGGTTTGATTCACAGGAGCCGTCGTCACGCCTTCAAATACTCCGCCTTGCTGCCCATCCAGCGGTCCATGTGGCGCTGGGCGGCTTGGGGGTGGGCGTCGAGCATGTGATCAGCCGCTTCGCGCGCCCACTCCAGCAGATGTGTGTCGGTGGCCAGGTCGGCAAAGCGCAACAGCGGCGCGCCGGATTGGCGCTCGCCCATGAATTCGCCCGGGCCTCGGATGTCGAGGTCGCGCCGGGCGATCTCAAAGCCGTCGTTGGTCTCGGCCATGGCTTTGAGGCGCTGGCGTGCGGTCTCGCTCAAGCGCCCGTTTTCGTTGTGCGCATAGAGCAGCACACAGGCCGACGCAGCCGCGCCGCGGCCCACCCGGCCGCGCAGTTGGTGCAATTGGCTCAGGCCAAAGCGCTCGGCGTGCTCGATGACCATGAGCGAAGCGTTGGGCACATCGACGCCGACCTCGATCACCGTGGTGGACACCAGGACGCCCATGTCGCCGGCGGTAAACAAAGCCATGACCGCCTTTTTCTCGGCCACGGGCATGCGCGAGTGCAGCAGGCCGACCATGACGCCATCCAGAGCTGCCGATAAATCCGCGTGGGTTTCGGTGGCGTTGGACAGGTCGAGCGCCTCGCTTTCTTCAATCAGCGGGCAGACCCAATACACCTGCCGCCCCTCGGCCACCTGGGCGCGTATGCGCTCAATCACCTCGGCGCGGCGCGATTCGGACACCACCTTGGTGACCACCGGCGTGCGCCCAGGCGGTAACTCGTCGATGGTGGACACGGCCAAATCGGCGTAGTAGCTCATGGCGAGCGTGCGCGGAATCGGCGTGGCGCTCATCATCAGAAGGTGGGGCTCAAGCCCGTCGCCATCATCGGCCAGCTTTTCGCGAAGGGCCAGGCGCTGCGCCACACCAAAGCGGTGCTGTTCGTCGACGATGGCCAGGCCCAAGCGGGCAAAGCGCACTTGGGCTTGGATCACCGCGTGGGTGCCCACCACCAGCGCGGCTTCGCCGCTGGCGATCAGGCCCAGCATCTCGTCGCGCTGTTTCTTTTTCTGGCTGCCGGTGAGCCAAACCACCCGTTTGCCCAGCGGCGCCAGCAGGGGTTCGAGCCAGCCGATGAGCTTGGCGAAATGCTGCTCGGCCAGGATTTCGGTCGGGGCCATCAGCGCGCATTGCCAGCCGCTGTCGATGGCCACGGCGGCGGCCATGGCCGCCACCACGGTTTTGCCCGAGCCCACATCGCCTTGCAACAGCCGGTGCATGGGCGATGGCAGGGCCAGATCGGCTGCGATTTCGGCCACCACCCGGTTTTGGGCGCCGGTCAGGCCAAAGGGCAGCGCGGCCAGCAAGCGCTCCGGCAAGCCGCCTGGCTGGGCGCGCAAAGCCGGCGCCCGCAGCGCAGCGCGTTCGCGTTGGGCGCGCCGTTGCGAGAGCTGCTGCGCCAGCAGTTCCTCGGCTTTGAGGCGCTGCCAAGCGGGGTGGCTGCGGTCTTCCAGCGCGGCCAGCGGCACCTCGGGGCGCGGGTGGTGCAGCAGCTGCAAGGCCTCGCGCAGGCTGGGTATGCCCGCGCGCGCGCCCGGCACCGCCGTTTGCAAGCTGGCCAGCACGTCGGCGGGCAAGGTTTCACCCAGTTCGACGCGGTTGAGCCCACTCACCACCGCCTTGCGCAAATAGGCTTGGGGCAACTGGGCGCTGGTCGGATAGACCGGCGTCAGGCCCACGGGCAAGGGCGCGTCTGCGCTTCGAAAGGCCGGGTGCAGCAACGTCCAGCCCATAAAACCACCGCGCAATTCACCGCGCGCCCGCACCCGTTCGCCCACCGCCAGGCTTTTCTGGTGCTGCGGGTAGAAGGTGAAAAAGCGCAGCGTCACGGTGTCGCTGCCGTCGTCGAGCGTCACCAACAATTGGCGACGCGGGCGTTGTGTCACTTCACAAGCGGTGACCACCCCTTCAACCTGCACCCATTGGCCTTCGCACGCCTCAGCCAGCCGCGTGATGCGGGTTTCGTCCTCGTAGCGCAGCGGCAGGTGCAAGGCCAGGTCGATGTCGCGCCGCAGCCCCAGCTTGTGCAGCGCTTTTTGGGGCGCCGACAGGGGTTTGGGCGGTGGACGGGTGGGCTCGGGCGCCTGGCTCATGGGACAATTCTGCCTGCAAGCGCGGCCTAGCCCGCGCGGCTTCACCGGGCGCCTGCGTGGCGCCTTGTCTTTTCCCTTGGAACGGGCCTGTTCGGCCCTCAAGACCATGACCCACACCACTCCTGCCAAGTCAGTTGACCACGCCTACACCGTGGCCGATTTTGATTTTGATTTGCCCACCGAGCTGATCGCCCAGCACCCCGCCGCCGAGCGCAGCGCGTCGCGACTGCTCGATGGGCGCGGCGCCAGTCCGGTGGACCGCATCTTTCGCGACCTGCCCAGCCTGCTGGACCCCAAAGACCTGCTGGTGTTCAACGACACCCAAGTCATCAAGGCGCGCCTGTTTGGCGAAAAATCAACCGGCGGCAAGCTGGAAATGCTGATCGAGCGCGTGCTGCTGCCGCACGAGGCCAGCGACGGCAGTGCACACGAGGTGGTGGCCCATGTGCGAGTGAGCAAAAAACCCCTGCCCGGCGCGGTGCTGCACATGGCCGGTGGACTCGACGGTGGCGGCTTTGACGCCACCTACGTGGGCCGGTGGCCCGATGAGCAAGGCCAGCTGTTTCGCTTTCGTCTGCACGGCCAGGCGGGCGACACGCCGTACGACCTGATGGCGCGCCACGGCCATGTGCCGCTGCCGCCCTACATCGAGCACGCCGACGACGCCGACGACGAGCGTCGTTACCAAACGGTGTTCGCCCGTGTGCCGGGTGCGGTGGCCGCGCCCACCGCCGCCTTGCATTTCGACGATGGCGTGCTCGCCGCCCTGGACGCACGCGGGGTGGAGCGCGCCAACGTGACCTTGCATGTGGGCGCCGGCACCTTTGCGCCCATGAAAGCCGAGCGCATCGCCGACCATGTGATGCACCACGAGCGCTACGCCATCCCCGACAGCACCCTGGCCGCCATTGAGCGCTGCCACGCGCGCGGCGGTCAGGTGGTGGCTGTGGGCACCACCACCGTGCGCACGCTGGAGAGCTGGGCGCGCACCGGCCAGACCCAAGGCGACACCAACATCTTCATCACCCCGGGCTTTGAATTCCGGGTGGTGGACAAGCTGATCACCAACTTCCACCTGCCCAAAAGCACGCTGATGATGCTGGTGAGCGCGCTGGCCGGTCACGGGCACGTCATGGCGCTCTACCGCCACGCGGTGGTCCAGCGCTACCGCTTTTTCAGTTACGGCGACGCGATGCTGCTGGAGCGCACAAGCCCACGCTGAAGGCGTTTGCTGCAGCGTCAGAAATGACCCGCTGTCGCCCGGGAGCGACAGCGGCGTTCATGAGCGATAAAGAATTCCCACCGGTCACATTTCGATACACGGTGGGTGGCATCGTGCATTCCTTTGGTTTCAGAATCGCGCCTCAGCACCGACACCTCAACACACACCGCACCATGGAAATCTTCACCCGTCTCGGCCTGGCTTTGGTTCTGTCTTTGGGTTTGGCGGTGTTGATGGCCTGGGGATGGGACAGCGCCGAACCCTTGCCGGCTGCCGCACCGCAGGTGGCAGAGGCCGACCCGCCCGCCACCCGCTGAGCCGGCACCAGGGGCATATGCGGCCCGCCTCCTAAAATCGGCCCATGCTCACCTTCCAACGGCTTCTGACCGACCCCCCCAAAGGCGCTTACGCCGGCAGCCACGCGCGCCGCGGACGGCTCACCCTCAACCACGGCGTGGTTGAAACCCCCATCTTCATGCCCGTGGGCACTTATGGCACGGTCAAAGGCGTCATGCCCTCCAGCCTAGAAGACATGGGCGCACAGATCATTCTGGGCAACACCTTTCACCTGTGGATGCGCCCGGGCCTGGACATCATGCAGGGCTTTGGCGGCTTGCACGGCTTTGAGCAATGGCACAAACCCATCCTCACCGATTCGGGCGGCTTTCAGGTCTGGAGCCTGGGCGAGATGCGCAAAATCACCGAAGAAGGCGTGAAATTTGCCAGCCCAGTCAACGGAGACAAGCTGTTCCTCACGCCCGAGATCAGCATGCAGATCCAGACGGTGCTCAACTCCGACATCGTGATGCAGTTTGATGAATGCACGCCCTACCTGTCGGTCGAGAAG
>JBEIEH010000087.1:0-9891 GCA_040383055.1 Burkholderiaceae bacterium | reverse complement strand
GGTGTTCACCAGCGGCACCAGCGGCGTTGTGGAAGAGAACGCCAGCACCAGCACCGTGATCTACACGGCCAGCAGCAGTGACGCCGACGGCACGTTGGCCAACCGGGTGGTGAGTTACAGCCTCAAGGCCGGCGAGGGCGACGAGGCGCTGTTGGAGATCGACCCCAGCACCGGAGCGGTGAGGCTCAAAGGCAGTGCGAACTTTGAGGGCAAAGCCAGCTACAGCTTCACCGTGATCGCCACCAACGTGGGCACCGACACCACGCTGAGCACCGAACAGGCGGTGACGGTCAACGTCAGCGACCTCAACGATCACGCCCCGGTGTTCACCAGCGGCACCAGCGGCGTTGTGGAAGAGAACGCCAGCACCAGCACCGTGATCTACACGGCCAGCAGCAGTGACGCCGACGGCACGCTGGCCAACCGGGCGGTGAGCTACAGCCTCAAGGCCGGCGAGGGCGACGAGGCGCTGCTGGAGATCGACGCCAGCACCGGAGCGGTGCGCTTGAAGACAAGCGCCAACTTTGAGCTCAAGAGCAGCTACAGCTTCACCGTGATCGCCACCAACGTGGGCAGCGACACCACGCTGAGCACCGAACAGGCGGTGACGGTCAACGTCAGCGATGTCAACGAGGCTCCCCTCATCCACGCCAGCGTGTTGGTACAAATGCCATCACAAGCCGAAGATGCCGTAGCGCCTTCGGTCGGTCAGCCGTTGGGTACCCGGGTGGGGGATATTGCGCAAGCCATTTCCGATCCTGATACATCAGCGCTCCGGGGCATGGCCATCACGGGTGTCAGCACGCTTGGCGCGCTGTACTACAGCTTGGACAACGGTGACTCCTGGGAAGAAGCGCAGTCGCTGTCGGCCACCCGCGCTTTGCTGTTGGATGCCAATAGCCGCGTGTTGTTCGTGCCAGACGTCCACTACTTTGGCCATGTGGATCAGGTATTTGTGTACCGAGCGTGGGACCAATCGGCCGATACCGCGGGCACGTACGTCGACTTGACACAGCGCTTGGGTGGCAGTCATCCCTACTCCATCGTGTCGGGGTCGGTGGGTGTTGTGGTGACACCTGTTAACGATGCGCCGACCAGCCCGGAGGTCACCCTGTCTCCGGTGCCAGAAGACACCGCCTCTCGGTTGATCACACGCGCCGAGCTGCTGGCCCTGGCCCAGGACATAGAAGGCGATCAGCTTACTGTCAGTGATGTGGCGATCATCCAGGGGGGCGGTAGCATTGTGGACAACGGTGACGGTTCCTGGCTTTATTTGCCTGCGGCCAATGACGACACACTGGTGCGATTCAGCTACCGCATCACCGACAACGGCAGCACCCATGGCGTGTCTGATCCGAAGTGGGTGATGGGCAGCGCGGTACTCGACATCACACAGGTGCCGGAGGCACCAGCACTCGTGTTGGCGACCGACACTGGAGGCAGCGCATCGGATCGGATCACCCGCGACGGCACTGTCCAAGTCAATGGGTTGGAGCTTGCCTCGACTTGGGAATACAGCCTAGATGCAGGTCAATCGTGGAATGCTGGCGTTGGCACCACATTTGTGGTGCCGCACGGGGTGTACGCTGAGGGCGACATTCGGGTGCGTCAAACGGTGGGCAGTGTGACGGGGCCGACGACCCAGTGGAGTGCGTTGGAAGTCGATACTGCAGCACCCGTGTTCACCTCCGCCAGTGCGCAAAGCGTCGCAGAAAACACCAACACGTCGGTGGTGGTCTACAACGCCACGGCAGACGCAGACGTGGGCGTGAGCTACAGCCTGTCTGGCACTGATGCTGCGGCGTTCACAGTGGACGCCGCCACCGGAGAGTTGCGTTTCCGCGCGGTGCCCAACTTTGAGGTCAAGAACAGCTACAGCGTGGTGGTGGTGGCCACCGATCTGGCGGGCAATCAGAGCAGCCATGCATTGGCCATGTCCGTCACCAACACCAACGATCCCGCCGCCAGCGGGGTTGACATTAATCTGAGCACGCCGGAAGACACCGTCTACACCTTTCGGATTGGCGACTTCCTGCAGTCGTACTTTCCTGATGAAGACGCTGGTGGCTACATGAAAGGCATGGTCATCAGCTGGAATCAGGTGGGGGTGTATCAGGGGCAGTGGCAATACCGTATCGCAGCCGGATCGTGGACAGAAATGCCGTCGGATTTGGCCGCGAACAACATCGGTCAGGCTTTGTTTCTCCAGTCGAGCGATGAGCTGCGTTTTGTTCCCACTGCGAACTGGTTCGGTGTGCCGAATGCATTGTTTTTCCGCCCGGCGGACAACACCTTTGCGGATGTGAGCAGTGGCACCCGCGTCAACGTGTCGTCCTACAACAGCCCAACCGGTTCACTGGCTGCGGGGCCTTCATATTTGCGCGTGCAAGTGACTTCCATCAACGACGCTCCAGTGGTCGCCCATCCCATTCCTGACCAAGTGGCCACTGAAGATACGGCGTTTGCTTACACAGTGGCCAGCAACGCGTTTGTTGATGTGGACGCCGGCACAACGTTGACCTACAGCGCTGCTCAGGTGGATGGCAGTGCGTTGCCAGGCTGGCTGCAGTTCGACTCTGGCACACGTACCTTCAGCGGCACCCCGTTGGATACACATGTGGGTGCCATTGCTGTGCGGATCACGGCCAGCGACGGATCTTTGTCGGTGAGTGATGATGTTGTCATCACCGTGCTCAACACCAACGATGCACCCGTTGGTGCTGTGTCCATCAATGGGGTGGCAGAGCAGTTCCAGACGCTTAGCGCCAACACAGATGGATTGTCGGACGAAGATGGGCTGGGCCCCTTGAGCTACCAATGGCTGCGCGACGGTGTGGCGATTGCTGGAGCAACGCAGCAGCAGTACACCCTGAGCGCCGCCGATGTGGGCAGCCAGTTGCAGGTTCGGGTGAGCTACACCGACGCCAGAGGCACAGCCGAATCGTTCACTTCCAACACCACCGCCACTGTACTGGACACCACGGCACCATCCGTCATAGGGGTGGGCATTCACCCTGGGGTGCCCAGCGGCGCTGGTGGTGTGTATGTTGAAGGTGACGTGATCGAGTGGACGGTGAGTTTCGACGAGGTGGTGACCGTTTCCGGGCAGCCCAGATTGCCCATTCAGGTCGGTGGAGTCACCGCTTATGCAGCCTATGTGTCGGGCTCTGGCTCGTCGCAGCTGATGTTCCGGTACACGGTTGCCTCTGGGCAAAGCGATGCCAATGGCGTGTCGGTGTTGGCCAATAGCCTGGAGCTCAATGGCGGCGCGATTGTGGACGGCTCTGGCAATGTGGCGGCGTTGGCGCATGCGGATGTGGGCGACGACGCCGCTTATGCGGTGGATGCGCTGGCACCGGTGTTCACCTCGGGTAACACAGCCTCCGTGACCGAAAACGCAGCGACGTCGGTCGTGGTCTATGACGCCACCGCCGATGGCGACAGCGGTGTGGTCTACAGCCTGCACGGCACCGACGCGGGTTTGTTTGCCATCAACAGTGCCACGGGTGAAGTCCGGCTGCAGGCGTCGGCCAACTATGAGGCAAGAAACAGCTACAGCTTGGTGGTGCGAGCCACCGATGCGGTGGGGTTGAGCGCCGATCAATCGGTCACCGTTTCGGTGAGCGATGCCAACGACGCGCCGGTGGTGAACACCGGTACGACGGTGAGGATGACGACAGTGCAGGAAGACGCTGCAGCCCCAGTCAATGGGGTTGCCTCTGGCACCTTGGTGAGCGCTTTGTTGGGCGCGAGCTCTGACGCCGACACTGGCGCCAATATGGGCATGGCGCTCACGGCCGTGGCAGCAGCTGGCACGGTGTACGTCAGCCTTGACGCGGGTCAGACATGGCAGACGGTATCGGGCGTGTCTGACAGCCAGGCCTTGCTGTTGGCGCCAACGGCGCGTCTGCACTATGTGCCAGCGGCGAACTACAACGGCACCTTGAATCAGGTGCTGAGCTATCGTGCTTGGGATCACACGGAGGGGGTATCTGGTCAGCAAGTCAACCTGACCGGAAAGCTCGTTGGTGCTCACGCTTACTCGGCGCAGGTCGGCCAAGTGGGTATCGTGGTCACGGCCGTGAACGACGCACCGACCGTGGTGGATGATGGCGTGACCAACCTAGGGGCCACCCGCAACGAGCCGTTCAGTTATGCGGTGCCGCTGTCGGCCTTTAATGATGTGGATGGGGACAGCTTGACCTTGGGTGTCAGCGGCTTGCCGGCCGGGCTGAGCTTCAACCCCAGTACACGGGTGATCAGTGGCACCCCAACCGCCACCGGCAATTTCACCGTCACCGTCACCGCCAGCGACGGTCTGGCGTCTGTCAGCGACACCTTTGTGTTGGCTGTGGTCAACACCGAGGTGGCGGTGACCAACCTCAATCTCAGTGCATTCAACACACTGGTGACCAGCAGCAACACGGCCTTCAACACCAACAGCAATTTTTTGGTCAGAGATTCCACGCTTGGCTTTGGGACATCTCTTTTTCCCTCAGGGGCCGATGACCAGTCCGTCCAAGTCGATATCAGCGGCGCTTTTTCTGGCGGCTTGTCGCTGTTTGGTCAGACGTACTCCAGTATGTTCGTCAACACCAACGGTAACGTGACATTTGGTCAAGGATTTACGTCCTACTCCGGTTTGGGCATCGCAGGGTGGTCGCAAAGCTACCCAATCATGGCGGCCTTCTTTGACGATATTTTCATTGGCCGTACCACCTACGGCATGAGCAACGGCGGAACCTCCACTGGATCTCGTCAGCTTTACTTCAGACAGGATGTCGCCAGTAAGGCCGTTTTTGTGACGTGGGACGATGTGAGCCCGTACGCTGTTGACGCCATCACCACAGATGGGTCTGGGCAGTCCAATGCTTTTCAGATCAAGATCATTCAAACGCCAGTCAACGGTGAGTTGATCCATACCATTGAGTTTGTGTACGAGAACATCAGCTGGGCCGGTGGCATCTCCGTTGCCGACGCCACCGCCGGCTGGGCCGCTCCGAACGCCGGTACCACGGGGGTATACGGCGTGACCACCTGGAGCGGTTCAGACAGCGAGGCGTTGAACGCCGAATCCACCTCCAACGTCGGTTTGCCTGGCGTCTGGCGTTGGCATATTGGGACTGACGGTAAGATTTCGTCCGGTGGCTCGACCCCGATCGTGGACCGTTCCAACTCCAGCGCGGTGAACGTAGCGAACATCGTAGGCAAGGATGCCAATGGCGGCACCAATGTGAGTTACACCTTGGCCGACAGCGCTGACGGTCGATTCACCATTGTGGGGACAGGCAACAACATCACCATTCGCACCGTGGCGGGCGCGGTGTTTGCCAACTCAGAGTCCACCGTCAACATTGTGTTGAACGTGCACGATGCCACCGCCGGGACCAACTTCCAAAAGACGGTGCAGATCGTGTTGGTAGGCAATTCCACAGTGCCTCCTGTGGTCTTGGATCTGAGTGGCGAAGGTGACCTCAGTTACACCATGGTGTCGATGGATGTGAACAGCGATGGCGACCTGGACCGCACCGCCTGGGCTGCGCCACAGGATGGCGTTTTGGTGTTGGATGCGGGCGCAGATCGTCGAGTCACCCACATGAGCGAATACGCTTTTGCGCGCCATGCCGGTGAAACCGACCTGCAAGGTCTAGCGGCCCAGCACGACAGCAATGCCGATGGGGTACTGGATGCCCGTGATGAGCGTTTTCACACATTCGCGGTTTGGCAGGACAGCAATGGCAACGGCGTCAGTGACGAAGGTGAGGTACGCAGCCTCGGCGAATGGGGCATCACCGCGGTGAATTTGCAAAGCGATGGCGTGGTGCGATCACCCGCCGAGGGTGTACATGAGGCAGGGCGGAGCAGTGCACAGTTGGCCAATGGACAGCTGATGGTGGTGGGTGATGTGGCCTTCGAATACAGACCGATGGTGTCACCAGCGCCAGGTCAACTCGACTTTTTGGGGATCGCCGACACTGAGCCACAAGCCGAGGCGGCACCTGCAGTGCGGATCGCGTTTGAAGATGTGTGGCAGCTCAGCGCTGCGCAAGCGTGGGCCTTAGATAGCTTGCTGGTGTCCCAGCCCTGGGACGGCGGCAGCGCATCAGCCATCCCGGTCGTCAATATAAAAGACCTTGCAGCGATCTCTTGCGAGCATCCTGCGCGGTCGTTTTCTCCTGAGGATGAGCGTTGGCGCTGGGCCTCTGTGCTGTGAAGCGGTATCCGCTGACGCTGGTCGTCACACGCCCAGCAGCGCCCGCGCGCGCACTTGTTCGCGTTCCGAGAAATGGGTGGACAGCCAACGCTCAAGCTCTTGCTGGCGCTGCGGCGCCGACAGTTCAACCCTGCTGTGTAGGGCGGCCTGTGCCTGGCGAGCGGCGTCCAATCGCTGCGTCCACGACAACTCTTCGGCGTCCACAGCCGCCAGGCGCGCAGCGGCCTCGGGGCCCAGGGCTTGCTCGCGTTGGGCTTGCCACCGCTCGGCGCTCACGCCGGCGGGTGGCGCTTGCCAGTGCGCCACCGGCGCGCTCTGGGGGCTTGAAGGGTGGTCGGCCAGCCGCTGAACCGTGGCGCTGAGCTGCGCCTCGTCATCGGCAAAAAACGCCGTGGCCCAGTCGGCGCCCAGCATCTGGCGCCGTTGCGCCTGCTGTTCGCGCAACACCGCGAGCCATTGCTGCGGATCGCTCAGGTCTGGTCGGCTGGCCAATGGTGCGTTGATCAAGGCCATGTAGCGGTCCCACACCGCCATCACCTGCGCTGCGTCACGCCCCAAGTCGCGCTCGGCCAAGCTTTGCACCATGGCGCGCAATTCGGTGGTGTTCACTTCGCCCAGCGTGGTCATGAGCTGGTCAAAGCGTTGCCGCAGCGCGAGGCTGGGGACCAAGCCGTGTGGCCCGATCTCACCCCAGCCGCCATCGAGGTTTGTGCCTCGCAGCGAGCTTTGCGTGAACAGCCAACTCTCCCATTGTTGGGCACTGCGGCGTGTGGTGCCGCTGATCCAACCCTTGGCGTTGTCCACGGCTGTGTTGGCTTCTGTGGCCATGCTGGCGCTCACGGGTATCGATGTGCTGCCTGATCGCTGGGCGACGGGTGCCGGTGTGGACCACCACCACAGAGCGCCACCCACCACCAGGCTTGCACCCACCAACCAGGCGGCGCGTGCCATGGTCACAGCCCCGCCAGTTTCAGCCGGTTGGCGTGCGAGCGATAAAACGCCACCGGATCGGGTGTGCCCCAGCCGCGCATGCCAAAGCTCTGGTTCACTTGGTCCATGTGGTTCCAAGGATAGTCGTCGCGCAGCACCACGCCCCAGCGCGACGAGCAACGCTCCACCAGCCCGTCGTTGGCACGTCCACCAAACATCAGCGATGTCACACCCAGCACCGAGTCCGGATCGAACAGGTGGGTGACCACACCCGTGCCGCTGGCGGAGTAGTAGCGCACACCGTTGACCATGGCGGCACCCGAGCCACACGGGCTGCTTGGAGCACCTTGAGGAAAGCGGCGGTTGAAATCGGTGGCGCCGGCGGTGGTGAGAGATCGCATCGCGCCTTCGGAATTTTGGGGCGTTCTCACACCGCCACCGAGCGCGTCGATCAGACGGCCCAGCACATTCACCGCGCCCGCCACCACCGCCGTGGTGCCAGTGCCGTCCACCGCCCGCTGCACCGTGTCGGCCACCGCCGACCCTTGTGCCGGGCTGCCCACGGTCAACACCGAGGCCACCAGCTCAGGCGCCACGGCGGCCACGTAGCGCACCGACTGTCCTCCGTGGCTGTGTCCGATCAAATGGAACTTTTGATGCCCGTGGGCGGCCCGCAGGCGCCGGATCTCGCTGAGCAGTTGTTCGCCCCGCACTTCGCTGGTGTTGGCCGCCGACACCTTGGTGGTGTAGACCACAGCGCCATCGCGGCGCAGGGCTGAGGGCACACCGTAAAAGTAGTCGACGGGTCCGATCGAGTCAAAGCCGAACAGGCCATGCGCCAGCACGATGGGGTAGCGCGTCTGGGTGAATCCGCCGTTGCTAGGCGTGCTGGAGGTGCTGGGTGCGCCCCCCATGGCGTAAGCGCCGGCGGTGATGATGGCGCACAGCGCGGCAGCGGCCGCTGCGCGAACAGGCTTGCGCCCCAAGATTTGGCTCATGTGTGTCTCCTCAGTGGTCGAAATACGCGGTCACCCCGCTGGTACGCGGATGTTCCAGTGGCTGCATTAGAAACGAACGTTCGTTCTATTTCACTGGGGAAAACACGGGTACTTATGAACTCATTTTTGATGCAATTCGTCAGCATTCGACGATGTTGACCGCCAGACCGCCCCGGGCGGTTTCCTTGTACTTGGTCTTCATGTCGGCGCCGGTTTCGCGCATGGTCTTGATGACCTTGTCCAAGCTCACAAAGTGGCTGCCGTCGCCGCGCAGCGCCATGCGCGCCGCGTTGATCGCCTTGACAGAAGCGATGGCGTTGCGCTCGATGCAAGGAATCTGCACCAACCCACCGACCGGGTCGCAGGTCAGGCCTAGGTGGTGTTCCATGCCAATTTCGGCGGCGTTCTCCACCTGCTCGGGCGTGCCGCCGAGCACCGCACACAGCGCACCGGCGGCCATGCTGCAGGCCACGCCCACCTCGCCCTGGCAGCCCACTTCGGCACCGCTGATGCTGGCGTTTTCTTTGTACAGAATGCCGATGGCGCCCGCGGTCAGCAGGAAGTCGATCACGCCAGTGTCGGCGGCGCTGGGTCCGGCGCCGGGCCGCCCCAAGCCGGACGCGCCCCCCTCGGGGGGGCAGCCGCGCAGCGGCGTGGGGGGCGAGTTCACAAAGCGCCTGTAGTAGTGCAGCACCGCCGGCACAATGCCGGCCGCCCCGTTGGTGGGCGCGGTCACCACCCGGCCACCGGCGGCGTTTTCCTCGTTCACCGACAGCGCGTACAGATTCACCCAGTCCAGCACCGCCAGTGGGTCGGTCAGCGCTTTTTCGGCTTGGTTGGTGAGGTCTCGAAACAGCTGCGGCGCGCGGCGCTTGACCTTAAAGCCGCCGGGCAACACACCGTCGCGCTGCAGGCCGGCGTGCACGCAATCTTGCATGGTCTGCCAGATGCGCAGCAGGCCTGCATCGATCTCGGCATCGGTGCGCCAGTGGCGCTCGTTGACCCGCATCACCCCGGCGATGGAGAGACCGTGTTCGCGGCAGCGCTGCAGCAGTTCGTCGCCGCTGTGAAACGGTATGGGTAGGGTGGTGGTGTCGGGCGCTAGGCGTTTTTGCCGTTCGCCGTCTTGGGCCACTTCGTCGGTGATCACAAAACCACCGCCTACGGAGTAATAGGTGCGCTCGGCCAGCAAGGCGCCGGTGGCGTCCCAGGCCGCGAGCTTCATGCCGTTGGCGTGAAAGGGCAGGGCCTGGTGGCGGTAGAACAGCAGATCGTCTTTCTCGTTCCAAGCCACAGGGTGCGAGCCCAGCAGCGGCAATTGCCGCTGCTCTCGGATGCGCGCCAGCGTGGGCTCGATGTCGTCAATGGGCACGGTTTCGGGGTCCAGCCCGCACAGGCCCAGGATCACCGCTTTGTCGCTGCCGTGGCCCTTGCCGGTGGCGCCCAGCGAGCCGTGCAGGCTGCAGCACACCCGCGCGGCGCGCGGCAGCAGACCAGCCCCTTGCAGGTGCAGGCCAAACAAGCGCGCCGCCCGCATCGGGCCGACGGTGTGTGAACTGCTGGGACCGATGCCAATCTTGAACAGGTCAAACACCGAAACGGCCATGGGCGGGCTCCTTGCAAAACAGACGAATCAGGCTTGCGCCAAGCTGGGGCTCGCGCTCACTGCCACACGCTGGCCGGCCCACGCCGTCACATGGCCAGCGAGCTGGTGCGCGGTGATGGCTGAGAGCGTCCAGCCCAGGTGGC
>JBEIEH010000086.1:0-9950 GCA_040383055.1 Burkholderiaceae bacterium | reverse complement strand
GCGCAAGGACTTTTTGGCGATGGACATCGTCAAGAAGCGCCCCAAGGTGGTGGGCATTTACCGCCTGGTGATGAAGGCCGGCAGCGACAACTTTCGCGCCAGCAGCGTGCAGGACATCATGAAGCGCATCAAGGCCAAGGGCATTGAGGTGGTGGTGTACGAGCCCATGCTGAGCGAAGAGCGTTTCTTCAACAGCGAGGTGGTGCGCGACCTTGCCGCGTTCAAGGCGCGCTGCGATTTGATTGTGGCCAACCGCCGCACGGCAGATTTGGCCGATGTGGCGGACAAGGTGTACACGCGGGATGTGTTTGGGGGGGATGTGTGAGGGGGTAGATGCCCCGCAGTTTGGGTCTTTCAAATTTTTAAGTCAGCAATTGGCTTTTAGGGAATGTTTTGATGGTTTTTTGGCTGTTTGTACTGGGGGCGCTTTATCTTCTTGTCATCCCAGCAATCGCTTGGATCGCTTATCGCCGCAGCGCCACGCTTGAGGTCCGTGTGCGGCAGCTGGAAGAGCTGCACGAGACGGTACAGATCTTGGAGCGCAAGATGTCGGCCAGTCGGGGGGCTGAGGTCTCGACTGAGCCAATGTGGCGTGAACAAGAGACATACGTGCCCCCGCCTGAAGAAGCGGTGCCCGACCTACCTGAGGTGCAGCCGCAGCCGCAGGTCACAAGCGCGCCAGAGAGTCACAGCACCACAAGCAAACCGCTACCCCACAGTGAGGTGGACAAGAGCAAGAGTCCGCTCAGCGGTGTCATTGCATGGTTCATGCAGGGCAACCCTTTGGCCAAGCTGGGGGTTTTCTTGTTGTTTTTCGGCGTGGCTTATTTGCTCAAGTACGCGGCTGATCGGGACATGCTTCCGATAGAGATTCGGCTGGCGGGTACCGGTGCGCTTGGCGCTGGGTTGCTGGCGATCGGTTGGCGACTGCGCCACAAAGCTGCACTGTATGGGCTGATTCTGCAAGGCGGGGCGGTTGGCATCATGTATCTGACCAGCTTTGCGGCTTCGAGCTACTTGGCAGATATGCCTTATGGCTTGGTTTTTGGGCTCATGATCGTGGTGTGCGCAGCAAGCGTGGCTTTGGCTGTGCTCCAAAGCGCACAGAGTCTGGCGGTGTTGGCCGCTTTGGGTGGCTATTTGGCGCCGGTGCTCTTGTCGACGGGGAGCGGCAATTTTGTGGGCCTGTTCTCTTATTACGCGATGCTGTCCATGGGTATCTTGGCAGTGAGTGTGTGGCAATCGTGGCGACCGCTCAATTTGGTGGGGTTTACTTTCAGCTTTGGTGTGGCGCTGCTGTGGGGATACAAAAGCTACACGCCCGATCACTACCTGATTTGTCAGCTGTTCCTGGTTTTTAATCTGGTGCTGTACGGCGTTCTGGCGGTGGTGTTTGCGCTGAAGCACCAACATGCCGGTAAAGGTTTTGTCGATGGCACGCTGGTGTTTGGAACGCCATTGGTCGGCTTTGGGTTGCAAGCCAGCATGACACGCCATTGGGAGTTTGGTGCCGCCTTTTCGGCCTTGGCGTTTGCGGCGTTTTATATCCCTGTTGCGCGGTATTTGATGAAGCGTTGGCCAGCGGAGGCTCAACGGCTGTATGTGTCTTTCTTGGCGCTCGGCGTTGCTTTTGTGACGCTGGCGATTCCGTTGGCGCTGTCGGCGCAATGGACAGCCATGGCTTGGGCGCTGGAGGGCTTGGGGCTTTTGTGGGCTGGACGCTTGCAGCGACAGCCACGAATGGCCTGGAGTGGCACAGCACTGCTGGTAGCGTCTGCTGTGGCGGCGAAGCTCGCCAATGACGATGGGTTGGGAATCGTGAGCTTTCTGACCATTGGCTCCGTGCTGTCGTTGTCTTGGATAGCTGGGGCACGGTTGTGGACAGGAGAAGGCGCTGCAGTCACTGGCCGCATCAGGGGGTGGGATCTCTCTGCCATTGCAAGGGGTTTTCTGCTGCTGGGGGGTATAGCCGGATGGCTGTGGCTTGTCATGCGCGGAGCTGACCGTCTGGTGGAGCAGACCAGTCCGTCGGTGATGGTGTGGCTGGCGGTGATCGGCGCTACGGCTTTGGCGTGGCGCCATGTGGGTTTGCGGTTGAAGTGGGCCGCTCTGCAGCACTGTGCTTGGCTGCTGTGGCCTGTGGCTGCTGTGGCGCTGGCCACACTTGTTTTGGTGGATGGACGTGCATTGGGCAGTGGCCTGTGGAGCTTGCTGTGGTTGCCAGCCCTGGCGGTGATGGTTTACCTGCTGCGAGCCGACGCCCCCGCGTTGTCGAGCCCTGTGTTGCCGTTGCCGCATATTGGCTTGGTGTGGCTGCTGCTGGCTTTGGTGGGCAGCGAGGTGTGGCACCACACCGAACACATGGCGTGGGGCATGGGCGAGTGGCGCAGCGCTTCGCGCTTGGCTTTCTGTGGTGTTGCCGTACTTGTGGTGTCGTGGCTGAATCGCCAGCAGAGATGGCCTGTGGCCACGTACCCGCAGGTGTACTGGTCGCTTGGCTTGCTGCCCGTGATCCCTGTTGCGCTGCTCTTGCTGATGTTGGGCAACGCGCTGGATGGTCAGTTGCCCAACATGCCTTACATCCCGTTGATCAATCCACTGGAGCAATCGGCGGTTTTTGTCCTGCTGATGCTGTTGGCTTGGCTGCGCCGCATGAACAGTCTGGTGCCTATCTCCCCGAGCGCGTACCGCGCGGCTTCAGTTGTGTGGGGTGTGCTGGTGGTGTGGTGGTTCAACGGTATGTTGCTTCGCAGCTTGGCTGCGACGAACGAAGTGCATTGGTCTGCGGCAGCCCTCTGGGATTCACGCGTGGTGCAGGCGGGTATGGCGCTGGCCTGGACGTTGGGGGCCCTGGCTTGTATGCATTGGGCAACAAGACAAAAACACCGCAAGGTGTGGGTGGGTGGAGCGCTGTTGCTGGGCGCTGTCATTCTCAAGCTCTTTTTGGTTGACAGCGCCAAAGGTGGCGGACTGGAAAGAGCCATTGCCTTTATTGGCGTTGCACTGCTTGTGCTGCTCATTGGGTATATCGCTCCTATGCCCCCCAAACCAAAGAAAGAATCTGAACTGTGAACGCCCTGTCTTTTCATTTCGTCCGTGTGCTCGGCCTAGCGCTGAGTGCGTCGCTGTGCTTCGCTGCCGTCGCCAGCGAAGCGCTCGGTCCCCAAGATTTCGCCGAGGGTGCGCAGTTGCGATCTCGGGGGCAAGACGCTTTTTATCGTGTCGATTTACCCCATCGGGTGTATGTGGGCACCGCTTGGCCGGATTTGCGGGATATCCGGGTATTCAATTCACGCCATGAATCGCTGCCGTTCAGCCTGATTCGCACCACCGAGCAAGGTAACCATGGGGATGCGCCTACTCGACGCTCTATGCGCAGCTTTCGCCTGTCAGGCGACCCGGCCCAACTTGGTGGTTCGGCTGTTGTGATCAACAAGACACTTAAGGGTGTGAGTTTGCAACTCCCCGAGGACAAACCAGAACTAGCGGAAACAGAGTACCTGCTGAGGATGCCGGAACAGGGCCTTGAACGCGGCATCCAACAACTGCATCTTCGGTGGCCGGTGACAGACAAAAACTGGGAAGGCCGCGTCACGGTGGAAGCGAGCGAAAACTTGCTTGAATGGGTGACGCTGACCGAGGACCACCCCATCATGGACCTGCGCAATGGTGCAGACAGGCTCGTGCAAGGCGATGTGCCCGTCAGTGATGCTGCGGGAAGCGTTTCGCGCCAGTACTTTCGCTTGCGCATCAGTGGCGCGGGTGTCCCCACGCTGACGGACATTGAGGCTTCGGCGCCAGCCTACACGGTCACCCCAGCGGTCGTCGACATCGACTTGACGGGGAGCATTGACCGTGAGGGTCATGCTGTTTATTCGCTGCTGCGTCCATTGAACGTCAGCACCCTTCGGATTCTGCCAACCCAACGCAATACGGTGATGTTGGTCGGCGTCGACTACCGCTCTGACCCCAATGGACCTTGGACGAGCTTAGACAAAGTGGTGGCGTACCGAACCAATACCGCTTCGGGTGAACGTGTATCCGACGCGGTCAAGTTGAATACTGAACTGATGGTTCAGGGGATTCGACTGCGTGCGCTTGGTTCAAGTTGGGGGGACAGCATTCCTTCCGTGACCGCCGTGCAGCCTGCCTATACGCTGGTGTTCAACGCACGCGATGGCGGGCCCTACCTGATGGCGTGGGGAAGCATGGCCGCTTCTGAACAAACGGCGCTGCCAATTCACCAGCTGCTGCCGGCCACACAGGATGTTGATGTCGATTTGGTCGCTGTGGCTGCCACAGATGCGGTTGAGCCCTTGGGCGGCGAATCGCGTTTGCAAGTTGTCGAGCCACGCAAGAAGCGACAAGCTTGGCACACCGCTGCGATGTGGATCGCTTTGATAGGCTCAGCGCTGTTACTGGCGACGCTGGCTTGGAGAATGTGGCGAGAGGTTTCTGGCGCCTCAAAAACATCAGACAAGATGTGATGCATTGACGCTTGATGGAGGGGTGGCACGATATTGGCGCCATCGACAAACAGACCAGGCCAACTACTTTGCGGTGCCACAAAACATGATTCGCGCGGTGGTGGACACCAACACCATGCGCAAGGACTTTTTGGCGATGGACATCGTCAAGAAGCGCCCCAAGGTGGTGGGCATTTACCGCCTGGTGATGAAGGCCGGCAGCGACAACTTTCGCGCCAGCAGCGTGCAGGGCATCATGAAGCGCATCAAGGCCAAAGGCATTGAGGTGGTGGTGTACGAGCCCATGCTGAGCGAAGAGCGCTTTTTACCGCCAGCGATGCTTTATGGGCGGGGCTGCCCGTGCCGACTTGGCGAGGCCGATCGTTTGCCTCTCGGGTGGCGGCCAGCTTGTTGAACGCCATAGGTACGCCTGAACTGATCGTGGAATCGATGGATGACTGCGAGCTCTTGCGATTGAATTGGCTGCAACCGATCTGCCAGGCTTGAACCATTGGCGACTGCGCAGGCAGATGAACAGGGCGTTGTTCAGTTCAGCCGCCGCCAGTCGACTTGGACCAGTTTGGCTTGCGGGTCGATGCGCCAGCCGCCGGTGGATGAGCCGTTGGCGGGGTCGATGGTGATGACAACGCGCTCACCAACGCCTTTGCTGGTGACGCGCATGCCAGAGGCCTGAAAGCGGTTGGCCATGTAGCGACTGTCGGAGGGAACTTTGGTGAGCAGGGACACCGTGGGTGCGCTGCCGTTGATGATGTCGAGGTAGCTGACGTAGGTGGTGCCGCTGCCGTATGAGATTTCACACGAGGCGCTGGGTTTGGCAGTGGGGACGTTGGTGGCAAATTCGAGCAGCTTGCCTTGCACGCCCACGGGGTTGTCGAGCAGGCGTTCGCCCTGTCCTGGCAAAGGCATGTACCAGCCGCTGGAGTTGGTGGAGTTGGTGGAGTTGGTGGAGTTGGTGTAGTTGACGGTGTTGCGTGTGGTGGTGCTGAACTGCGCGGTGGCAGAGGCGTCTTGTTTGACGAGTTGGCTCAAGCTTGTGACACGGGTGGTGCCGCTGAGGCTGACGCTGTTGTTGCTGCGGTTGATGGTGAAGTTGTCGCGCACGCCATAGAGGTTGTGCACGGTCGTGGAGGTGCGGTCATCGGCGGTGAGTTGGCGGCCGGTGCCAAAGCCGATTTGCACCCCGCCTTTGGGGTGTGGCACCCAGTAGGGTGCGGCCATGATGGGCTGGGTGGTGACGCCGCTGAACAGGGGTTGCGCACCGATGCCCACGGCCCATTGGGTGTCGCTGCTGGCGAGCAGGTCAAAGCGCCAGATGTTGCCTTTTTGGTCGCCAGCGTAGACGAGGTCGGTGGTGCCGTTGCCGTCGTAGTCAACGGTGCGGGGCGAGCCCAGCCCGTTGCCCTGCCCTGTGGTGGCGCTGGCCACGAGGGTTTTGAGTTCGCGCTGACCGTCCAGGTACTGGATGAGCAGGACCGGGCGTTGGTTGGGGCTGTTGACGCCGTTGCCAAGCACCACGGCCCAGCGCTGGTTGTTGAGGCGCACGATTTGCTCGGACCGGTTGTCGCGCAGTTCGTCCATCACGGGAGGGCTGGCGATGAAGCCGATGTCGGCGTCGGTGCCTGTGGTGCCTGGAGCACTGCGGTCAAACAGAACGAGTTGATCAGGAGCTGCGCTGGAGATGCCTGTGGATTCGGTGACGTCGAGGGCAAAGTAGCCTCGGCCGCCTAAGCCCATGGTGCCAACGAGCACGGTGCGCCAGTTGGCGCTGCCATTGCCTGGGTTGGCGCGCAGGTCGGCGTCGGCGCTGAAGGGGCTGCCGTCAACCATGAACTGGTGCTGGTAGCTGGGGGCGGTGAAGTCGCGCAGTTTGGGGTAGACGCCCATGGGGACGTAGGCCATGGCTTCTTGTCCGGTAGCGGCATTGAAGGCATGGAGCATGCCGCCGCTGGAGCCGGCGTAGACCATGGCGGGGCGTTTGCGATGGTTTTTCATAAACTCCAAGTAGGCCGGGGATCGGCTGTTGGCGCTGCCGGGCTCGCCCACAAAATGGGGCACCGAGTTGATGAAGCTACCCATGCGGCTGGTGCGCGAACGAAAACCAGCGTTGGCGTTGAGGCTGCCCGCGACGAAGCTGACGCGGCTGGAGCCCAGGTTGTCGGTGCCGTTGAGCAGCGCTTTTTGGCTGTCGCCCAGGTTGGCCCAATCAAAGACAACCGGGGTGTTGCCGCTGGATGTGGCTGCGGACGTGAGCAGGCGGCGTGCGCTGCTGCGCGCATCGAGCAGTTTGGCGGAGTCCCACGATTCGGTGGCGCTCTGCACGCCTTGCTTGGACACGGGGTAAGCGACCAGCGAACCAGACCAGTCTTCGGAGTTGAAGCTGGTGACGAAGGCAAAGCCGGGGGCGCCTAGGCGCAGGTTGCTGGCCGAGGCGGCGGCGGGTGGGCGGGTGCCCCGGTCGGTGATCTCTTTGAAGATCTCGTCAAAGGCTTTGGAGAGATCGCTGGGGTTTTTCACCGGAATGAAACGGCCACGGCTGTTGATGGCGGCGTGCCAGTGATCGGGGTACGGGTGGTTTGGCCAGCTGGCTTCGCCCCGAATCAAAGGGCCTAGGCCGGTGTTGGATTCGCCGCGCCAAATGGGGTTGCCGCTCCAGGTGGCCGCCGACATGAAGCCGATGGTGTAGTTGACCATGTGCTGCCAGTTGGCGGGGTTGTTGCGGGGGTTCCAGTAGGGCTCAAGCACCGCAGGGGCACCGGGGGCGCCGAAGTCTTCGTTGTTGTTTTGGTAGTAGCCCTTTTGCCCATTGCGGTCGGCCCAGTACGGTGGCACGTTGTCGGGCAGATCGGTGCGCAAGTCTTTGGCCCAGTAGTTGAAGGCCACATCGGCCAGGCGGTTCGCAAAGCTGTCGGTGTAAAGCCTGGTTTGTGAGGTACCCGGCACGTATTTTTTATCTCCCGTCGCGCTGCCAATGCGTGAAGTGCCATCGGCGTTGCCAAATAGGAGCGTGCTGTCGCCATAGGCGCCGTCGGACAAAAACACATGGAAGTTTTTGCGGCACGACAGCTCGGTGCCATCCACACCCGGCACGTTGGCCCAAGGGCTGTTGATGCCTTTGGTTTTGAGGTATTCGCCTGCGTTGATGAACATGCTGAACGACGGGGTGCCATAGGTGGCCCAGAGGCTGTTGACCCAGTTCAAAAAGTTCGTGCGGTGGGTACCCTCCAAAGAGCGCATACCGTTGTTGCCGCAGCCTCGGCCCATGCTGGGAAAGCCCGGGCAAAGGTTCATGGACTGCCAAGCGAGCCGGATTTTTCCGTCGGGCAGCAGGTTTTTGTCGTTGAAAGTCTGTCTCAGGGCGGACACAAGTGTGTCCATGCCGGTGCCGGCCATGCTGCCTGAGTCGTCGACCGAGATGATGATGTTGGGTGCGGCGCCGTTGACGCGTGCCCCCTGCGGCTCGGTGAGCAGGCTGAGCTGGGCGTGGCTGGTGCTGGCGCACGCGAGCCAGCTGGCCAACACCAGAATGCGCGGAACAAACACGGATTTGAGCTGGACCATGGCAATAAAAAAGTCAGGAGACCGGCGTGAGCATGATCACCGAGCGCAACACCACTTGGGTGCCGGCCTTGAGCCCACGGGCCACGACGGTGATTTGGTACACAAAGGGATGGGTGTCGGACGGTGACAGGGCTTGTGTGTCGACGGTGCGGCTAAAGGGGTAGATCTCGACCCAAAAGCGCGCATTGTTCAGTGCGGCGTTACCGGCAGGTGCCGTGGCTCCGGTGAAGGTGCCGTAGCTGGCGCCCAAGGGCCACAAGGCGTCAAGCGTGGTCGGATCGGTCCACCAGTTGCCCAGCGGCGCGCTCGGGTCTGGGGTGAGCACGCAGTAGCCCAACACACACGGGGTGTCGGTGCCACTGGTTTTCTCCAGCGCCAGGGCGAGTTGGCTGTAGTCGGCTTGGCTGATGGGCAGGAAAGCTTCGCCCCGGGTGTTGGGCAGTTCGTCGGCGGCTTGGTCGTTGCTGGTTTGGTTCAAGTGCAGTTGCACCGACGCCTGGGCGTCGGCCAACAGGGCCTCGGCGGCTTGCACGGCACGCTGTTCGTCGCTCAAGTTGCCTGTGAGGGCTTCATTGAGCAGTGCGGTACGGGCAGAGCCCAAGGCCAGCAAAACGCTGAGCATGAGCACCACCAGCACAATCACCAGCGAGATGCCCCGCTGACGCAGGCGCTTGGCGCGGCATCGGAAGTTCATGACAGGCTTCCGTTGCGGATGGCAAACACGTGGGTGTAGTTGCGGCGCAGCAAGCGATCTGTACGAATGGTGGCTGCGATGTTGTTGCCGCGGCAGTCGTCGTAGCGCAGACCAGGGGCATCGACAAATAACTGGGCAAAGTCCGGCATGGGCACCGCACTGGTGAGCACCAAACACACCCGCATGGCCACCACTTGGCTCCAGACGATGCCGGTGGAGAACTCGCGATATTGCGTGCGGTTGGTGGCGGGGTTGCGCTCGGCGTAGTGCACCACCATTTGTTCGACCCGCTCCAGAATGGGACGCATGGGGGCGCCTGCGGTGCCGCAGCGCAGCACGCGGTTGTCCCACTCAAAAACGGTGATCAGGTTGCCCGCCAATGTTTGGGGCACGCCCAGGCAGTCCACTTCAATGCCGTTGGGCCCGCCGGTTTGTGAGGTGCGAAAGGCGGTGGCGCTGTCGCCCTGCACCGCCAGACCGTCGGCGCCAATGCCCGAAAACGTGGTCCGGGGTGTGAAGGTCACGGTGTCGCCGCTGGCCGGGGTCAAGGCAATAGAGCCCGATCCGCGAATGAAGCGGCCCATGAGGTTGAACGCCAAGGTGGCGTCTTGCTGCATGCGTGTCGCTTCGGCTGCATTGCGGCTGATGGCTTGAAAGTACACCACGCTGCCAGCGGCGGCCACCGCCACGATCAGGCCAATGGTGAGCCCGACCATCAACTCCAATAGGGTGAACCCGGTTTGGACAAAAGCCCCCCGGAAAGTGGTGTTGCGATTCCGAAAACGACAGCGATACACAGACGGGTCCACGACAAGGAACACAAAATATAGTAACTCAATACTACATTTCCGCCTGACAAAAATCTGAATACTACTTTATGACTCAATAAATGACAAGACATGATGATATCTGGGAGATTAATCACAAAAAAAAGCGAACCCGAAGGTTCGCTTTTGTAAGGTGCGCTGACCAGAGGGTCAGATCACGGAGGCGTTTTTCAAGCGTTCCGCTTGGGCCTGCAGATCGGCGCCGTGCTGGTAATCCAGCGAAGCGTCCACCACCAGCAGCGAGCCGCCGTTGGCCAGCGTGGCTTGGCTGTGGCCGTGCTCGGTCACGCCCGCCACCGGGCTGCGCTCCACCCCGTCGCTCTTCAAAGCGATTGAGCTGATGCCCAGCGACAGCAGCGAGTGCAGCTCACCGCCATCAACCCG
>JBEIEH010000085.1:0-10117 GCA_040383055.1 Burkholderiaceae bacterium | reverse complement strand
CGGTGGCTTTGGCGTCCACGTCAAACACCCGCAGGGTGGCGATGCCCAGCTGTGTCATGAACGCAATCGCCTGGAACTCGCTTTGGGAACCGTTGCCAATCAGGGCCATGGTGGTGCTCTCCGGGCGGGCCAGCGTCTGTGCGGCCAGCGCCGAGGTGGCGGCGGTGCGCATGGCGGTTGTCAGCGTCAGCTCGCTCACCAGGGTGGGCGCGCCGGTGGCCACATCGGCCAGCACGCCAAAGGCCATCACGGTGGACAGGCCCAGCGCGGTGTTTTTCGGATGGCCGTTGACGTATTTGAAGCTGTAGGCGCTGTCGTCTGAGATCGGCATCAGCTCGATCACGCCCTCGCGCGAGTGGTTGGCCACACGCGCCGATTTGTCGAAGTCGTGCCAGCGCAAAAAGTCTTCGCGGATGTGCTCAGCGATGCCCGCGATGCAGGCTTTCAGGCCCTTGCGGCGCACCAATGCCACCGCATCGGGCGCGCTCAGGTACAGAGGATGGACGGTGTACAGCGGGGTGTGTGAAGGGGGCACAGTGGGTCTCCAGCAAGCGTTGTGGTGTTGGAGAGCGAGTGTTCCGCAAGCCTGTGTCAATGAAAATCGGCAGAAATATTATGTTTTGCATGATTTTTTGCCATTTCGTCAATGTTGAATAACAATTTGAACAATGGACGACACCGACCAGCAACTCATCTCTTTGCTGCGCCAGAACGCGCGGCTGTCGATCGCCGACCTGGCCCACAAGCTGGGCGTGTCGCGCGGCACGGTCAACAACCGGCTGCGCAAGCTCGAAGACAGCCAGGTGATCTTGGGTTACACCGTGCGGCTGCGGCCCGAGGCAGAGCCCGAGCGCATCCGCGCCTGGATGGGCGTGCTGATCGAAGGCAACACCACCCGCCAGGTGATCGCCAGCCTGCTGGGTGAGCCCGGCGTGGTGGCGCTGCACGACACCAACGGCCGCTGGGATTTGCTGGCCGAGATCGAGGCGGGTTCAACGCGCGAACTGTCCGACGTGCTCGAACGCATCCGCCTGATCAGCGGCATCCGAGGGACTGAAACCAATATCCATCTCGCCAGTTATCGGTGAGGGTGGCGCGCTGCGCTTCATGTGGTTTTCATCTGAGGTTCATCTGCCGCGCCGTGGCCGCGCCACAATGGCCGCATGTTTCGACAACGCTTGAGTCTGGCGCTGGCCTGTCTGGCGCTGGCGTCTCTGTTGCAGGGTGCGCTGGCGTGGTGGGCCATTGAGTCGGCGTCCGCTCAGGTCACGCGCGGGCGGGTGGCGAGCGATCTGCTTAAAGGTCACTTGCAGCTGGCCGCCAGCAAGCAGCGCCTGCGCAGCTGGACCTCACAAGCGCTGCTGCGCGCCAATGTCGACACCGCTGAGCGCGACGCCCACTTGGGCGACATGCGGCGCACGCTCGATGGCCTGCAGGCCTTGACCGACAAAGCCTTGGCGCTGGACACCCACGCCGAGCGAGCGCAAGCCGATTGGCGCGAGCGCCAAGACACCATCGCGGTGCTGCGCCGCAGCGTCGACGAGCTGGACGCCGCCTTGCGCGCCGTGCGCCCGCTGCCGCCCGATGCGGACCGCTCCGCCACCTGGGACGCCATCAGCCAAACTTTTGACACCTCACAGGGCCAAGACTTGCGCCATCGCGTCGCCCAGACCATCGCCCGAGAACAGGCCGCCGAAGCTCGCGAACGCGACGCCGCCGATCGCGCACTGGTGCGCCTGGCCGGCGGTGTGCTGTTGGCCACCATCGCCATTGCGTGCATGGCCGCCGCCCTGGCGCTGTACTTCGCCAAAGCGCTGCGCCGCCCGCTGCACAACTTGAGCGACGGCGCCCAGGCGCTGCAGCGCGGCGAGCTGCACCACCGCATCGACGAAGGGGGCGCCGATGAGTTCGCCGCTGTGGCGCGCACCTTGAATGCCATGGCGGTGGAGCTGCAGCAGCACCGAGAGCGCGAAACCCAAACCCGCCACGGTCTGGAGCGCCAGGTGCAAGCCCGCACCGCCGAGTTGGAGCATGCGCTTCACACACTGCAGCGGCTGGACGCCTCGCGCCGCCAGCTGTTTGCCGATATCAGCCACGAGCTGCGCACGCCCACCACCGCCATCCGGGGCGAGGCCGAAATTGCCCTGCGCGGCCAACCCAAAACCAGCGACGACTACCAAGATGCGCTGCGTCGCATCGCCGAGACCGCCAGCCATCTCGGGCGCGTCATCGACGACCTGCTCACCATGGCCCGCAGCGACAACCAGACCTTGAGCATCCATCCGCAGCGGGTGTTGGCGGCCGACCCGGTGCGCGAGGCGCTGCAGCTGATGCAACCGCTGGCGCAGGAACGCGAGCAGCGGCTGGATTGGCGCAACGATGCGCCGAACGATCTGGCGCTGTGGGCCGACGGCCCGCGCCTGCGCCAGTTGCTGGTGCTGTTGCTCGACAACGCGCTGCGCTATTCGCACCCTGGCGCAGAGGTTCGGCTGCACACCCGGCTCGATGGCGCCGACTGGGTGGCCGAGGTGAGCGACCCAGGCATTGGCATTCCAAAGCAGGAATTGCCGCATGTGTTTGAACGCAACTACCGGGGCGAACACGCCCGCCGCCACCGCGCCGACGGCACCGGCTTGGGGCTGCCGCTGGCCCAGGCCCTGGCCGCAGCGCACGGCGGCTCGCTCAGCCTCACATCCAGCGCAGGGCAGGGCACCACCGTGTGCCTGCGCCTGCCCTGGCAGCAAGGGAACACCGCATGAACATTCTGGTGGTGGAAGACGACCGCCGCGTGGCCGATTTTTTGGAGCGCGGCTTGCGCGCCGAAGGCCATGTGGTGCATGTGGCCCGCACGGGGCCCGACGGCCTGGCTCTGGCGCAGCGCCTGCACCGCGAGCGCCAGGCCGCCGACCCGCCCACGGTGGTGTTGCTCGACGTCATGTTGCCCGGCCTGAGCGGCCTGGAGGTGTGCCAGAGCCTGCGCGCCGCGCGGGTCGGTTTGCCCATCCTGATGCTCACCGCGTTGGGTGCTGTGGAAGACCGCGTGGCCGGCCTGCGCATGGGCGCCGACGACTACCTGCCGAAGCCCTTTGCGTTTGAAGAGCTGTTGGCGCGCATCGACGCGCTGGCGCGCCGCGCCCACCACGAGCCCAACCCCCAAGCCGACACCCTGCAGGTGGGCGACCTGGTGCTCGACCTCACCACCCTGCGCGCGCGCAGAGCCGACCAGCCGCTGGAACTGACCGCGCGCGAGCTGGCCCTGTTGGAGCTGCTGATGCGCCACCCGGGGCGCCTGTTCAGCCGCGAACGCATCCTGGCCAATGTGTGGGCCACCCACGAAGACCCGCTCACCAATGTGGTCGACGTCTACATCCGCCGCCTGCGCAGCAAGATCGACGACGGCCGAGAGCGGGCGCTCATTCACACCGTGCGTGGACTGGGGTACCGGCTGGAATAGGCCGCGCGCCTCCGGTTCAGCGGGGTCGCAATCGCACACGCATCGGTGACGCCGGGCGCAGGGTGATACTCACCTCACCGTCTGGCCACCCCTGCCCCTCGGGCCACTCCAGTGCAAAACGCTGCACCAGCATGGCGCCGATGATGGCCATTTCCATCAGGGCAAAGTGCTGGCCCAGGCACACCCGTGGGCCAGCGCCAAACGGCATCCACGCACCCCGGGGAATCTCGGGCGCGCCCGGCATAAACCGCTCGGGCTTGAATTGATCGGGCTCGGCAAACCAGCGCGGATCGCGCTGAATCAGCGCCGGGGTGATGGTGATCAGGTCGCCTGCGGCCAGGCGCCACGGGCCACAACGCAGCTCGTGGGCGCTGCAGCGGGTCATGAGAATCGCCGCCGCTGGGTACAGGCGCAGGGATTCTTTCAGGCTGGCCATCAGCCAGGGCAGGCGCTGTGTGTGACCGGCATCGGGCAAGGCGCCCTGCAGTTCTGTGTCCACCTCTTGCTGCAAGCGGCGCAGCACATCGGGGTGGCGCGCGATCAGCCCGGCCCACCAGGTGAGCGCGGTGGCGCTGGTTTCGTGACCGGCCTGAAACATCACCATGGTCTGGTCGTGTACCTCTTGCGGGCTCAGGCCCTGCTCGGGGTGCTCCGGGTCGCGCGCTTGCAGCAGCATACCCAGCAAATCGGACGGCTCGGATTCAGACGTGGGTTCGGCGCGTTTGAGTGCGATCTGCTCGGCGATCAGCTGGTCGAGCCACACTTTGGCGCGGCGCGCGCGCTGCACGCTGGGCCAAGGAAACCACGCGGGCAGCAGCCAGGGCCGAAACACCTGCGCGTAGCCCTCGGTGCTCAGAGCGTGAATGGCCTGGCTCACCCGCGCGCTGTCGATCTGGCGGGCGTGGCCAAACAGGGCCCGCACGATCACGTCCATCGTCACGCCGGTCATCAGGGCGTGCATGTCGTGGGGGGTGTGGTGTGACGACGTGTCCAGCCCGCGCAGAGCGCTGTCGCAAGCGTCCACCATGTGGCGGGCATAGGCGTTCACCCGCTTGGGGGCAAAGCCGGCCTGCAACAGCCGCCGCTGGCGCTGCCATTGCGCGCCTTCGGTCACCAACACACCGTCTCGCCCCATGCCCATGGCGAAGACCGCCCGGACCCGCTCCCAGCGCTCCAGCTGGTCGGCCTGATCCACCAACAGCTCGCGCACCATGTCGGGGTGAAACACATGCACCGAGCGGCGCCCCAGCACCTGCATTCGGCAAGCGTCGGGGCATTGGTCACGCACCTTGGCCAGCGTGTTGAGGTAATCGTGGCGCATGGCCTGCAGAAACCTGAAGCCCGTGGATATGCCGGTAGGGCTGGGCGGACGCAGGTCAGGTGTGTTGAGCGTGTGTGACATGGGCACAGCTTATCGGATTGGCTGCACCACCGAGATTCATCTGCCGTTCATGCGACGCATGCTTTGGTGTTCATCTGAGGCTTGCACACTGCCCTGGTGGTCGATGTCCGGCCGCAAGCTCAGAGTCTCAACGCGAACATCAGGAGAGTTTTTATGAACGCCACCTTCACCCCCCGCCGCACCCTGCTGGCCCTGGCCTTGAGCGCCGTGTCCGCTTCTGCCATGGCCTTCACGCCCACCGTGGTCAACACCAACATCACCGAAGCCGAGGTGAAGGCCGCCCAAGACGCTTGGGGCAAAGCGCTGATCCAGATCAGCGACGACTTTGCCAGCGGTGGTTTGGCCAAAGCCAAGGCCACCGCCAACGCGGTGCTGGACGCCGCCTACGGTTACAACATGGGTGTGGTGCTGTTCAAGCCCACGCTGACCCACGGCCAGCAAACCTTCCGCACCACCAAGGCCGGCGCCCTGGCCTACTTTGTGGGCGACGACAAAGCCTTCCCCGCCGACAAAGGCTTTGCGCTGGGCGGCTGGAAGAAATACGAGTACCGCAACGCCGGTGTGTTCATCAACGGCGACATGGCGCTGACCCAAGGCCACGTCATCCTGACCAACAAAGACGGCCAGGTCACCACGGTGGACAAGACCTGGGGTTTCAAGAAGGACGACAAAGGCCAGCTGCGCATCGTGCTGCACCACTCGTCGTTGCCGTTTCAGCCAGCCAAGTAAGGCTTGACCTGGTGACGCATCAGGTGCGTTGCGCCACCAGTGTGTAGCTCAGAGGCAGCTGGGCCGCGCGCCGGGCGTAGACCTCGTATTCCGCTTCGCGGTTGAGGTCGGGGTGTTCGGTCAGGCGCTGCACTTGCAGGCCGTTGGCCACGCAGGCACTCACCACATCGCCCAGCGTGTGCACAAACCAGTGGGCGGGTGGGGCCTGCCCACCGTCGCTGCCGTCGTAAGTGATGGCCTGGGTGAAGATGTGCGGACCTTTGTCGAAATAGCTCAGCGTCGGCTCAAACTGCGTGGCCGATTCGGGGTCGAACATTTCGAGCAGTGGGTGGGTTTCATTGATCACCAAGCGTGCGCCCGGCGCCATCAGCCGCGCCACCGCCGCCATGAAGCGGTGCAAGTCGGGCATCCAGTTGAGCACACCAATGGTGATGATCACCAAGTCCACCGGCTCCACATCGGCGGGCAGTTGGTGAATGTCGGCCTGCAGCCAGCGCGGGTGCCGGTCGCTGGCTTGCGACAGGCGCTGTGCTTGGGCCAGAAACGCACCCGACTGGTCGATGCCCAGCACCGGCACCGCCCCCAGCGAGGCCAGCGACAGCAGCTCGCGCCCGTTGTTGCAGCCCACCTGCGCGGCGCGCAGGCCTTGCACGTTCAGGCTTTGCAGGGTGTGTTTGAGGTTCTTGTCCAACTCACAAAAGCCGGGTTGCCCGGCCGCTTGCAGCAAGGCATCCCACTCGGGGCCCTCGCCGTGCAGTGGTGCGCAAGCGTCCCAGGCCAGGCGGTTGGCCGTGATCGCTGCGTCGTGCGATGTGGCCATGTGCCTCAGCCCCCGCGCAGTGCGCGCAGAATCTTTTGCCCACCACGCCCGCTGGGCTCTTGGCCCAAGCGCTGTTGCTCGGCGCGAATCGCTTGGCGCGATTTGTCGCCCAGCATGCCGTCGATGGGGCCGATGTCGTGACCGCGCATGGTGAGCAGGGCTTGCAGCTCGCGCCGCTCGGCGCGCGACAGGCCGGGGTCGTCGGTGGGCCAGGGGGTGGCAAAAGGGCCTCCGCCGCGCAGGCGGTCGCTCAGGTGGGCAATGGCCAGGCCGTAGCTTTCGGCCGCGTTGTAGCTGTAGAGCGCGTCGAAGTTGCGCGTCACCAAAAACGCTGGGCCTTGTGGGCCGGCCAGTGTCATCAGGCCCACGTTGCCCAAGTTGGCGGGCAGGGCAGAGCCGTCGACCCGGCGCACGCCGCGCGCCGTCCAGTCGGCCACCGGGCGCTTGGTGCGCCGGCCTTCGCCCGCCACCGAAAAGCCCGCCGGCAGCTTCACCTCGACGCCCCATGGCAGGCCGCGCTGCCAGCCGGCGCGCGCCAAAAAGTTGGCTGTCGATCCCAGTGCGTCCACGCTGCTGTCCATCAGGTCGGCGCGGCCGTCACCGTCAAAGTCCACCGCCAGCCGCTCAAAGGTGCTGGGCATAAACTGGGTGTGTCCAAACGCGCCCGCCCACGAGCCCACCAGCCGCTCGGGTGCGATGTGCCCGGCCTGCAGAATGCGCAGCGCCGAAAAAAACTCGCCCCGAAAGTACGCCTGACGCCGCCCATGGCACGACAGCGTGCCCAGCGCCTGCACCAGCGGGTATTTGCCAAAGGTCTGGCCAAAGTTGCTTTCCACCCCCCACACCGCCACCACCGTGGCCGGGTCCACGCCAAAACGCTGTTCGGCGCGCTCCAGTGCGGCGCGGTGTTGTGCCAGACGGGCCTGCCCATCGGCCACCCGTTCGTCATCCACCAGCGCCGACATGTAGTCCCAAATGGCGGTGCGGAACTCGGGCTGAAAGTTCAGCTTGTCGATGACGCTGAAATCGGCCTGCAGCCCGTTGGTGTGCTGGCGCCAGGTGGCATCGCTCACACGGGCGCTCAGCGCTGCGGGTCGCAACTCGGCCAGGCAGCTGGCCAAATCGGTGTTTTGCGCTTGCGCCAGCGGCGCCAGGGTCAGCAGCGCGGCGCCCACGGCGCTGTTCAAGGTCAGGCGTTTCATGGCTTGAGTCCCATCCAGCTGGCCAGGGCAGCGGTCTCCATCGCGCCGGCGTGGGTTTGTGTGGTGCCGTTGGGTCCTTTGGCGATCACAAATGGCACCGAATCGGCTCCCAAGCGGCCCAGCAAATCGGTGTTGGCGTCGATGGCCGCATCCAGATCGGGCGGCACCGCGCCTGCGGCCGCCAGACCACCTTGGCCTGCCAGCAGGGACGCTTCGTGCTGGCTCATGGCCGCGCGCGGATCGGCTGCGCTCAGCAGCGCAGCGCCTTGTGGCTTGCTCTTGGGGCCAATAAAGGCCACTGGCAGCCACACCATGCGCAGCTGACCCAGCAGCGGCTCGGCCGCTTGCCACAGGTGGCCGCAGTGGGGGCACTGCGGATCAAAAAACACATAAGCCAGTGACGCGCCTTCGGCCGCGCCCACCACAAAACCCTTGCCCTGAGCGGCCACAGCGGCCAGCCCCTCATCGGCCGACAAACCCGCCGGGGCTGGGCCACCCGCGCTGTCGTCGCTGCGCGAACACGCGCTGAGCAAACCGCCACCAGCGGCGGACAAGGCCAACAAGGCCATCAAACGGCGTCGCTGCATGAGCCAACTTCCCTGTAAAAACAACACAAGCCGCATGTTAAACGGCGTAGCGCATCAGCCTTGGTGCAGCGCCGCCCACACACCCTTGAACACCGCTTGCTCCACCTTGCTGCGCTCGGTGTTGGGGCAGGCCACCCGCACCACCAGCACCAAGTGTTCGGGGTTGGAGAAATCCCAGCTCACCTTGGTGCGGCCCGAGGTGAAGTCTATGAACTCCTCTTGCGACGCCTTGCGGAAATGTTCCATCGCCTCACCCCGCCAGGCTTCGGTGGTGTGGTCGCTCGCGGCCTGCGCCGCCGCCTCAATGCGGTTCAGATCGGGCGTGAAGCGCTCGGGGATTGGCATGCGCACATGGTGCAGGCCAAACGGCCCCAGCGGCGATACATTTTTCAGCGGCGTGGTCAGCAGCAGGCCGTTGGGAAACTCGCTCACCTTGCCGGTTTGTTGGCCTGCGTCGTCCAACTCGGCCAGGGTGGTGGCGAACATGTCGATGTCGATCACCCGGCCTTGCAGCGGGCCAAACTCCACCACGTCGCCAATCTTGAACGGCTGCACCAGCGTCAGGTACAGGTAGCCGTGTACACACATCACCAGCTCTTTGCTGACGATCAACATGGCGCCAGCCACCGCCGCCAGCGACAACGCAAAACCCGCAATGGTCGACGCCCACACCGCCACCAACACCAGGCACACGCTGAACCAAATCACATTGCGCGCCCACACCAAGTGCAGCCGGCGCTTGTCGGCCGACATCTCACCCCGCGCCAGATAACGCGCCCACACGTGGGTGAGCAACAGCCCCAACGCAATGAGCAACGCGGTGGCGATCACGCGCTCCCACTGGCCGGGGACGAGGGTGGTGATGCGGGTGAAAAGATCGAGCATGGTGGTGGTTGGCGCGCCAGTGGATGGGTGGTGACACAGACTCAGGTGCTAGGTTGCAACTGCACTGACCCCTCTATTCCGTGTAGTCGCACGGACATAGAGGTGTCTAGATGTCAAGGAGCGGGAAGATACACCGTTTGCACCAAACCGCTGGGCAACAAGCGCGAGCTGTGCACCTGAAAGCCGATGCGGCTTGTGCACCCTTGCAGCAAAGACACGCCATGCCCCAGCACCACCGGCGCCCACGATAGGGTCAAGCGATCGATCACCCGGGCTTGCAAACCTTGCCTGACTACTTGGCCGCCGTCCAGATAGACCGATTGAACGCCTTCGCGCGCCAAACCGTCCAGCACGGTCTGCAAATCGCCTTGCACACTGCGTTCACCGTGTTGGAGTGCCACGGGCCTGTGTGTGAGCACCACCACAGCCTTGCCCGGGTAGGGCCACTCTGAAAACGCCGACACAGCGTCATAGGTGCGGCGCCCCATCAGCAACAAGTCTGTGCGGGCCATCAAGGCGGCGTAGCCGGTGTCCTCTGGAGAGTCGTGGCTAAAAGGCTCCAGCCACGACAGATCGTGGTCCGGCCCTGCGATAAATCCGTCCAAGCTGAGCGCCAAAAAAGCTTCGACGTGTGGTCGTGTCAAAGGGGGTGTCATCGATGGGGTTCACCCCATTAGGGTGTGCGGTCGAAAGCGGGGTTTACGTGCTGTGTCAGTTCAGCGGCTGCAGCCTGGTCATGCGTGTTGTCGCGCAGCGGAAAGTCGGCAAACCGACCAGCAAGCGCCAAACAGTCTTGGGGCCAATCGTGCGCCGCGTACGTGCGAATCAGGTCGGCCACCCATCGGCTCTTGGACACACCATTGGCCCTGGCTGCCTGATCCACCAAGGCCTGTGTGGCATCGTCAAGGTGCAAGGTGATCTTCGACACGGTCAAGCTCCACACAGAATGACGTACAAATGAGAGTGTATGTGTGGGGGCCGGTGGGTGACAAATGAGCGCCTGTGGCGTGCGGCGGGGCTGCTGCCCTAGAGCAGCGG
>JBEIEH010000084.1:0-10123 GCA_040383055.1 Burkholderiaceae bacterium | reverse complement strand
CGCCGCCTACAGCCGGCTGATCGCCCACGCCATCAGCGAACACCAGCCCTTGGTGGCCGCCGCCGGTGCGCAAGACTTGGTGCGCGAGGGCGGTTTTCGGTTTGTGTTCCGCACCGCCCGGGCGCTGGACGAAGCCGTGGCCCGCGCCCAACAGTTGGAGAACGCCTTTGGCGTACGACACCGGGCCGAAGACAGCGCCGCCCTGGCACAAGCCGAGCCCGCGCTGCGCCAGCATCTGGCCGGCGCCGTGCACTGGACCCAACCATGGGCAGTGAACGACCCCGGCGAACTGGTGCGGCGCTATGCGGCCCTGTTTATTCAACGCGGCGGCCGCATCGCCCAGGCCGACGCCCTGAGCTTGCGGCCCGACGGCGCCGGCTGGCAAGTGGGCACGGGCGGCGACACCCACCGCGCCGAACAAGCGGTGGTGGCGCTTGGGCCCTGGAGCGACGGCTTGCTCAAGCGCCTGGGCTACCACTACCCGCTGTTTGTGAAACGCGGTTACCACCAGCATTACCGAAGCCCGCGCGCCCTGCACCAACCGGTGCTGGATGCCGAGCGCGGCTATGTGCTCGCCCCCATGCGGCGTGGCCTGCGCCTGACCACCGGCGCCGAATTCGCCCGGGTGGACGCCCCCGCCACCCCGGTGCAGCTGGCCAAGGCCGAAGCCCTGGCGAGCGAACTCGTCGACCTTGGCCCCGCCCTGCCCGAGGAGCCCTGGCTGGGCGCGCGCCCCTGTGTGGCCGACATGCTGCCGCTCATTGGCGCCGCACCCCGTCACCGTGGCCTGTGGCTGCACCTGGGCCACGCCCACCAAGGCTTCACCCTGGGGCCAGCCAGCGCCCGGCTGCTGGCCGAACTGGTGGCCGGCGTTGCACCCTACGTCGACCCCGCCCCCTATTCCCCCGCCCGTTGGGGCTGACCGTTTTTTCATCCACAAGGCTCACCATGAAAACCACCACTCTCATCGCCGCTCCCTTGTTCACCCTGCTGCACGGCGTGTCACTGGCCCAGTCGCCGGTGTTCTATTCGCGCCACCTGCCGCCCGAGGTGGCCGAAGGCGGCATCGCCAGCCTGAGCGTGATCGCCGGGCGCGAATACCTGGGCGCCAAAGTCAGCGACGTCGGCGTCATGCCCAACCTCAACTACCACTGGGCCAACGGCGTGTTCGCAGGCCTGTCCAACGGTGTAGGCGTCAACTTCGCCAAAGACCCGGCCCTGGCCTACGGCGTGCGCGCCACCCTCAACCTGGGGCGCAAAGAAAGCGCCAGCACCGCGCTGCGTGGCCTGGGCGACATCAAGGCCCGCCCCGAGCTGGGCCTGTTCGCCAATATGCACCTGAGCCGCGAACTGCTGCTGACATCGTCGCTGCGCCACGGCTCGGGCAACGACCGCAAAGGCCTGCTGGTCGACCTGGGCGCCAGCTACTCGCTGCCGCTGTCGCCCGCGCTGCGCGTGTCGGCGGGTGTGGCCGCCACCTGGGCCAACGCCGCCCACACCCAAGAGCATTTCGGCATCAGCACCGCCCAAGCCGGCAGCAGCGGCTACAGCGCCTACACCGCCGGCGCCAGTGTGCGCGACGTGCGCGCCAGTGTCACCGCCACCTACGCCCTCACCCCGCAGTGGTTTGTGAGCGGCGCGCTGTCCACCTCGGCCCTGCAAGGCGACGCCAAAAGCAGCCCGCTGGTGCAACGCACAACCTCCACCAGCGCGGTGCTGAGCGTGGCGTACGGGTTCTGATTGATCGCGACAACAGACAAAGTTCAGGGAGACTTCGCACCATGGAGACACCGTCATGCACCGTTCCCTGATCGCTTCTGTGTTCGCGTTCTGCGCCTGGGGCGCCGCCGCGCAAGAGATGTCGGCTTACTGGGTCTATGGCGGGGCGCTGAACGCCAGCGCCAAACGGTCGTTCCACTCGCCAGCCACCACCGTGCGCGAGCTGCCACTGGCCGCTGAGCCGGCGTTGCCGCCTGAGCTGGCGCAAGAGGCCGAGGCGCTGGCCACGTCGGACCAGCGGGTGACGCTGACGCTGGTGGACAAAGGCCGGGTGGTGTACCGGCACCGCCGCATCGGGGTGCAAGACGACAGTTTTGTCATCAGCTATTCCATGGCCAAGTCGGTGACGGCGCTGTTGGTGGGGCAGGCGGTGTGCGCTGGGCACATCAAAGACTTGAACGAGCCGCTGGGCAACTACGTGCCCGAGTTGGCCGACACGGTGTATGGCCGCTCGGCCATCCGGCATGTGCTGAACATGGCCAGCGGGGCAGACGCATCGGGCAGCCACTGCGAGCCCTACCCCACCTTCAGCAGCGACCTGCGCGACCAAAAAACCAGCTACATCGACAACCTGCTGAAGTACAAAAACCCGCAGCGGCGCTTGTTCTCGACGCTGGCGCCGGGCGACGCGTTCGACTACAAAAACCTCGACACCGCCACGCTGAGCCTGCTGCTGGAAAAAGCCACCCAGCGGCCCATGCACCAATGGTACGAAGACACGCTGGTGCCGGCCGCCGGCCTGGCGCGCACCAGCGCCTGGATGCTGGACCGCGACAACCGCGCCGTCGCGCACGGCTTTCTGTTCGCCTCGCCCGACGACTGGGTGCGCATCGCGCTCTACAGCCTGGACGCCTACAAAGGCCGCGCCGGTGCGTGTCTGCAGGGCTTTATGCAACAAGGCGTGAGCCAAGGCGTGCGCGTGTACAACAACCCCGAATCGACGCGCTATGGCCACCAGCTGTGGACCGGCACGCCGGGTGTAAACGCCGAGGTGTTTTGGATGCGCGGCTACGGCGGGCAATACATTGGGGTGGACCCGGTGACCGAGCGGGTGCTGGTGGCCGCTTCGCGCCAGCCCAACACCGCCTTGGTGGATTTTTTCCGCCGCTGGGTGAACACGCCCTAAGCCCAGACTGTACTCAAGCCGAAGGCGCTGCGCCAAGCGAGCTAGCCTGTGCCAGCGCCCAGCGGGCGTGGCCTTGCACCACCTCGCTGGGGCTGTCATCGATCAGGCGCTGCAAAGCGGCTTGGGTGCCCGGCTCAGCGGCACCGTCGCGCAAGGCGTTGCCCAGGGCCACCGCAATGTTGCGCTGCCAGCGCGCGTGGCCAATGCGGCGGATGGCGCTGCCCTCGGTGTGGCGCAAAAACTGCTCTTCGCTCCAGGCCAGCAGGGTCAGCAGGCTGGCGCTGTCCAGGCCGTGGCGCGGGTCAAAGTCGGGCAAGGGGCTGCGCTGGGCAAACTTGTTCCACGGGCAGGCCAGCTGGCAGTCGTCGCAGCCGTAAATCCGGTTGCCCATGGCCGGGCGCAGCGCTTCGGGGATGTCGCCGTCGTGTTCGATGGTGAGGTAGCTGATGCAGCGTCGTGCATCCAGCCGGTGGGGCGCCACGATGGCGCCGGTGGGGCAGGCGCTGATGCAGGCGCTGCAGCTGCCGCAGTGCTCAGTGACGGGCGCGGTGGCGGGCAGGGCCAGGTCCACAAAAATTTCGCCCAGAAAAAACATCGAGCCCGCGTCGCGGTGGAGCACCAGGGTGTGTTTGCCGCGCCAGCCCAGGCCGCTGCGTGTGGCGAGTTCGGCTTCCAGCACCGGCGCGCTGTCGGTGAACACCCGGTGGCCCAGCGGCCCCACTGCCTGCGCCAGCCACTCGGCCAGCTGCTGCAGCCGTTGGCGCAGCACCTTGTGGTAGTCACGCCCTCGGGCATAGACCGACACCACCGCTTCACCCGGCTGCAACAGGCGCCGCTGCTCGTGCACCACCCAGTCGGGGTTGGTGCTGCGCGGCAGGTAGTCCATGCGGGCGGTGATCACACTGACGGTGCCGCTCACCAGCTCGGCCGGTCGGGCGCGGGTGAGCCCGTGGCGGGCCATGTAGCCCATGTCGCCGTGGAACCCAGCGGCCAGCCAAGCCTCCAATCCGGGCTCGGCGCTGCGCAGGTCGACCCCGGTCACGCCGATTTGGGAGAATCCCAGCTCACGGCCCCAGGCCTGCAGGTTCGAGACAATGGCTTGCTGATCCATACCCTATTCATGACAACTGCACCGATTGTAGAAAGCGCCCCCGCCGACCCGCCCACTTGGCAAGGCCGCTGGGCCGGCGAGGCCGACACCCACGCCTTTGCGCAGCGCTTGGCCACCTGCGCCGCGCTGGGTCACGCCACGCTGGCGCTGCACGGCGATTTGGGCGCGGGCAAAACCACGCTGGTGCGCCACCTGCTGCGCGCACTTGGTGTGGGTGGCCGCATCAAAAGCCCCACCTACGCGGTGGTGGAGCCCCACAGCGCCCAGCCCGCGTGGAGCAACGGCCCACTGCCGGTGTGGCATTTTGACTTTTACCGCTTCAACGACCCACGCGAATGGGAAGACGCGGGCTTTCGCGACATCTTCGCCAGCCCCGGCCTGAAGCTGGTGGAGTGGCCCGAGAAAGCCGCAGCCGTCATGGGCCCGATCGACGCCGAACTGTGGCTGCAGACCGATGACAGCGCTGCCGCCGACGACAGCGAGGCGCCACGCTCCGCGACACTGCGCGCCCACACCGCCACCGGCCGGGCCGTGTTGGCCACCCTGTTGGGGCCACACGCCGCATGAAGCACGGCGAGCCCAAGCAAAGCCGGCGCCAATGGCTGCTGCACAGCACGCTGGTGCTGTGGCTGGGGCCGATGCAGCTGGCGCGCGGCGCGCAGGTGGTGGCGGTGCGCCTGTGGCCCGCGCCCGATTACACGCGGGTGACGATTGAATCGGACGCACCGCTGAAAACCACGCACCAGCTGGTGACCGACCCGCCCCGGCTGGCGGTGGACATCGAAGGCATCGACCTGCTGCCCAGCCTCAAAGAACTGGTGGCCAAGCTGCAACCCGACGACCCCAACATCGCGGGCATGCGGGTGGCGCCTTACGCACCCGGTGTGGTGCGGCTGGTGATCGACCTGAAGCACCCGATTGAGCCGCAGGTGTTTGGCCTGCCGCCGGTGGCGGCGTATCAGCACCGCTGGGTGGCCGACCTCTACCCCAAAGAACCGCCCGACCTGCTGGCCCAGGTGCTCAAGGATTTGCCGGGTGACAAGGCCAGTGCCGAAGCCAGGGCCAGCGCGCTGCTGGGTTGGGGCACGCCACCGCCCCCACCGGCCGACCCGGTGGGCGATTTGCTGGCACGCCGCCCCAGCGGCCCGGTGGCCAGCGCGCCACCACCACCCGCCTCGACCAGCCGCCCACCGCCCAGGCCCGCTCCACAGGTCGCGCCCACTTCGCCTGGCGCCACCGGCCGCCTGTTGGTGATCGCGCTCGACCCCGGCCACGGCGGCGAAGACCCCGGCGCCATTGGGCCCGGTGGCACACGCGAAAAAGACGTGGTGTTGGCCATTGCGAGGCTGCTGCGCGACCGGCTGCACAACAGCCGCATTGGCCCGCACACGGTGCGGGTGTTCATGACGCGCGACGCCGATTTTTTTGTGCCGCTGCACATGCGGGTGCGCAAGGCGCAGCAGGTGCGCGCCGACCTGTTTGTCAGCATCCACGCCGATGCGTTCTACACCCCCAACCCACAAGGCGGCAGCGTCTATGCCCTGAGCCCGAGCGGCGCCAGCAGCGCCGCCGCCCGCTGGATGGCCAACAAAGAAAACGCGGCCGACGCAGTGGGTGGCATTCAGCTCACCGGCGACCCCACGCTGCAACGAGCCCTGCTGGACATGAGCACCGGCACCCAGATCCGCGACAGCGTGCAGCTGGCCCAGCTGATGCTGCAGGAAATGGGCCGTGTGGGCCGCTTGCACAAACCCCGGGTAGAACAGGCCGGCTTTGCGGTGCTCAAAAGTCCCGAAACGCCCAGTGTGCTGGTGGAGACCGCCTTCATCAGCAACCCGGACGAAGAACAGCGCCTCAACGACCCGGACTACCAAGGCAGCTTGGCCGATGCCCTGCACCGGGGCATCGTGCGCTACTTCGAGCGCAACCCGCCACTGGCGCGCAACCGGCCCACCTGAGCGGCGCTCAGGTGGCGGCTTGCTGGCGGGCGCGCCAGGCGCCAAACAGGGCGATGAGCCCAGGCACCACAATCAGGGCCCAAATGATTTTGCTGAGATTGGCCTGCACCCAAGGCAAATTGCCAAACCAGTAGCCGGCGGCCGTCAACCCCAATACCCAGATCACGGCGCCCAAGACGTTGTAGAAGGTGAAGCGGCTGCGCGTCATCTCGGCCACGCCCGCTACAAACGGCACAAAGGTGCGCACAAAAGGCATGAAGCGCGCCAACACGATGGTGATGCCGCCGTAGCGCTCATAAAAAGCGTGCGCCTGATCAAACGCGCGGCGATTGAACCAGCGCGAATCCTCCCAGCGAAACACTTTGGGCCCACACCAGCGACCGATGGTGTAGTTGGTCTGATCGCCCAAGATGGCGGCGGCCAGCAGAAGGCCGGCGGCTAGCGGATAACTCATCAAGCCCGCCCCACACAAAGCGCCTACGATGAACAGCAGGGAATCGCCCGGCAGGAAAGGCATCACCACCACGCCAGTTTCCACAAACACAATCACAAACAGCAGCACATACACCCAAGCGCCATAGGCTTGGACAAAGTCCCGCAGGTGCACGTCCACGTGCAAAATGAAGTCAATCAGAAAAGTGACAAGTTCCATGGGTGGATTATCGGTGCTGCCTACAATCTTTCCATGCACATCCCAGCCGCTCGCCGCCCCATCCGCGAACTCCCCGACGAACTCATCAGCCAAATCGCCGCCGGTGAAGTGGTGGAGCGCCCGGCCTCGGTGGTGCGCGAGCTGATCGACAACGCGCTCGACGCCGGCGCCACCCAGATCACCTTGCGGCTGCAGGCGGGTGGCGTGCGGCTCATCAGCGTGGAAGACAACGGCTGCGGCATCGCCCGCGCCGAACTGCCCACCGCCCTCAAACGCCACGCCACCAGCAAAATCGCCAGCCTCTCCGATTTGGAGTCCGTGGGCACAATGGGCTTTCGGGGCGAGGCGCTGGCCGCCATTGCCAGCATCGCCGAAATGTCGGTGCTCTCGCGCTTAGACGACGAGGCCGAGAACCACGCCTGGATGCTCGACGGCCGCAGCGGCGAGCTGAGCCCAGCGGCCCGCAGCACTGGCACCACGGTGGAGGTGCGCGAGCTGTTTTTTGCCACCCCCGCGCGGCGCAAGTTCTTAAAGACCGAGGCCACCGAATACGCCCACTGTGTCGAGGCCGTGCGCCGGCATGCGCTGGCGCGGCCTGAGGTGGGCTTTGCCATCTGGCACGACGGCAAGCTGACCCAGCAATGGCGCGCCGTCAACGGCGAAGGGCTGGTGGCACTGCGCCAGCGCCTGCACGATGTGTTGGGTGAAGACTTCATCGACAACGCGCTGCCGGTGGTGTGGCCCGCCGACGAGCGCTTTGACACCGACGACGCGCTGCGCCTGAAGGTGTGGGGCTTTGTGGGGGTGCCCGACGCCGCCCGCTCGCGCAACGACATGCAGTTTGCCTATGTGAACGGCCGTTATGTGCGCGACAAGGTGATCACCCACGCCGCGCGCGCCGCCTACGAAGACGTGCTGCACGGCCAGCGCCAGCCGGTGTACGCGCTGTATCTGCAGATCGACCCGACGCGGGTGGACGTGAACGTGCACCCGACCAAGATTGAGGTGCGTTTTCGCGACAGCCGCGAGGTGCACCAAGCGGTGTTGCACGCGGTGGACGCCGCCTTGGCCGCGCCGCGCTCGACAAGCGACGCGCCACCCGCGCTCAACACCAGTGTAGCGCCAGCCGGTGCCGGGCCTGCGGTGGCCAACCCGGCACCGGCGTGGCCCAGCGCACCGCCGCGCCAAGAGCCTTTGCCTTGGCAGCCATATCGCGTGCCCGAGGTGGGACACCGGGTGAGCGACCTGTCAGCGCTGTGGCAAGCACCACAACGTGCTGCCCATGCCGATGACACGGCCCCGCCTTGGGTCAACATCCCCCGCAGCACCGACACCGCCGATGGGGCCGCGCCTAGGACCCACACGCCGCTGCCCGAAGGCGAATGGCCGCTGGGGCGGGCGGTGGCGCAATTGCACGGCGTCTACATCTTGGCGGAAAACGCCCACGGCTTGGTGGTGGTGGACATGCACGCGGCGCACGAGCGCATCGTCTACGAGCGGCTGAAGCAACAGCTCGACGCCCAGCAACTGGCCAGCCAACCGCTGCTGATCCCGGCGAGCTTTGCCGCCACTCCCGAAGAAGTGGCCACCGCCGAGACCTGCGCCGACGCCATCGCCGCTTTGGGGCTGGAGGTGACGGTGCTGTCGCCGCGCACCCTGGCGGTGCGGGCGGTGCCCAGCGCCTTGGCGCAGGGCGACCCGGTCGCGCTGGCGCGCAGCGTGTTGGGCGAACTGGCGCAGCACGAGGCGTCCACCGTGCTGCAACGCGCCCGCAACGAGCTGCTGGCCACCATGGCCTGCCACGGCGCGGTGCGGGCCAACCGGCGCCTGACGCTCGACGAAATGAACGCGCTGCTGCGCCAAATGGAAGTGACCGAACGCAGCGACCAGTGCAACCACGGGCGGCCCACCTGGCGCCAGCTCGGCATGCGCGACCTGGATGCGCTGTTTCTGCGCGGGCGCTGACGCTGCCGCCGGGGCGACGCCCACCCGCAGCGGCCATCTGCTAACCTCGATTGATGCACGATTCTTCTGCGCCACCCGCCACCCGCATGCCCGCCGCTTTGGTGGTGCTCGTGCTCTCGATGCTGCTCGGTCTGCAACCGGTGGCCACCGACCTGTACCTGCCGTCGCTGCCGACCATCCGGCTTGAGCTGGGCGCCGGCATGCCCCAGATGCAGCTGACCTTGACCGCGCTGCTGCTGGCCTTTGGTGTGTCGCAATTGGTGTGGGGCCCGCTGTCGGACCGCTATGGCCGCAAGCCGGTGCTCTTGGTGGGGCTGGCCGCGTTTGTGCTGGCGTCGGTGGGCAGCGTGTTCGCCGCCACCATCGAGCAGCTGATCGTTTGGCGCACCCTGCAAGGTGTGGCCATGGGTGCTGGGGTGATGTGCGCGCGCGCCATCGTGCGCGACCTCTACGCACCGGTGGACGGCGCGCGCATCATGTCCAAAGGGCTCACTGGTCTGGGCGTGATTGCCGCCTTCAGCGCACCGGTGGGTGGCCTGTTGGCGCAACACATGGGTTGGCGCGCGGCGCTGGCGGCGCTGGCGGTGTTCAGTGCTGTTGCGCTGGCCTTGGTGGCGCTGCGCTTTGAAGAAACCGCACCCCACAAAGGCCGCTCGGTGAGCGCCGCCACCCTGCTGGCCAACACCCGCTTGATCTTGGCGCACCGCACCTTTTGGGCTTACGCGGCGCTGGCCACCGTGTCCTACGCTGGGCTGTTCACTTTTTTGGCAGCCTCGTCTTTTGTCTTCATCCAGGTGCTGGGGCACAGCAAAACCGAGTTCGCTTTGTTCATGACCAGCATGACGCTGGCCTACATCAGCGGCACCTTCATTTGCCGGCGTTTGCTGCTGCGCTGTGGGGTGCAAACCACGGTGGCCCTCGCCGGCGCCTGCACGCTCACGGCGGGCACCACCATGGGCCTGCTTGCGTTGGCGGGGGTTCAGAGCGCTTGGGCGATCATGGTGCCTTTCTGGCTGTTTATGGTGGGCCACGGTGTGCATCAGCCGTGCGGCCAAAGCGGTGCGGTGGGGCCGTTTCCGCAGGCCGCTGGCACCGCGTCCGCGCTGAGCGGTTTTTTGATGATGCTGGCCGCTTTTGGCATGGGTCTGTGGCTGGGCCACAGCCTAGCGGGTATTGCACCGGGCCAAGGCACGGTGCTGCCGCTGACCAACGGCATTTGGTTTTGGAGCGTGCTGATCGCCACCACCGCCTGGACGCTGGTGCGCTGGAACGGCGGGCCAGCGCCGGTGGGCGCTCCGTCCCCCGACACCGCACCATGAGCCCTGAGCGCACGCCACCCTGCTTGGCCATCGCCGGGCCCACCGCCAGCGGCAAAACCGCAGCGGCGCTGGCCATCGCAGCGCGCTGGCCGGTGGAGATCATCAGCGTCGATTCGGCTTTGGTGTACCGCGGCATGGACATTGGCACCGCCAAACCCAGCGCGGCCGAGCGCGCGGCGATGCCACACCACCTGATCGACACGGTGGACCCGG
>JBEIEH010000083.1:0-10188 GCA_040383055.1 Burkholderiaceae bacterium | reverse complement strand
TGCGTGCACTGCAAGACCTGCGACATCAAAGACCCGACCCAGAACATCGTCTGGGTCACACCCGAAGGCGGCGGCGGTCCGAACTACGCGGGCATGTGAGGCCGTTCCAAGCCTGGCGCCGCAGCGTCAGGCTGCGGCCAACAGCTCCAGCATCAAGCCGATGCGCGCTTTGTAGGGCGAGGTGACCGGCGTCACCGGCCAATCGCCGTGTTCGCCCAACACCCGCCCCTCGGCGCAGCGGGTGGTGCGCAGCACTCGGCAGCCCATGGCCTGTGCTTGCTGCAAGGCTCTCACCAATTCATGGTGGATGGTGCCGTTGCCAGTACCCGCCACCACCCAGCCCGCCGGCCGTTCGGTGGGTGACGCCATCAGGGCGCGCACCACAGCACCGTCTTGCCCGGCGTGGCTGAACACCACCTCCACCCGCGGCCATAGCGCTGCATCTGGCAAGGCCAGCTGCGCCCACTGACCGCCCGCACCGTTGGCGCGCAGAGGGCGCCATTGACCAGCCTCGACCCAGCCCAACGGCCCAGCGTCGCCAGACGAAAAGGCGTCGGTGCGGTAGGTGTGGGTTTTGCAAACATCGGTGGCCGACATGACCTGCCCGGCCACCACACACACCACACCCGACACACAGCCTGTGCCCGCCAAGGCCACCGCATCCAGCAGGTTTTGTGGTCCATCGGGCACCAGTGCGGTGGCGGGCCGCATGGCGGCGGCCAACACCACCGGCTTGTCGGTGGCCAGCAACGCGTGCAAAAAGTAGGCGGTTTCTTCCAAGGTATCGGTGCCGTGGGTCACCACCACGCCGGCCACCTCGGGCCGCGCCAGGTGGTGTCGCGCGCGCGCGAGCAAGCGCAACCACAACGCCAAGCCCATGTCCTTGCTGTCCACCTGGGCCACCTGTTCGGCCTCCAGCCGCCAAGCGACCAGATCCGGAACACCAGCAAGCAACTGCTCGACGCCCACCTCACCAGCGGCATAGCCCACATGGTCATCGCGACTGGCCGCACGCCCAGCAATGGTGCCGCCGGTTCCCAAGACCACCACCGTTTTGTCGGCGCGTGGCGCCAAGCACACAACTGTCACTTGCCAAATCCCCCAAACTGGTGAAAAATACAGTTACTGTATAAACAAACAGCCAACAACATGACCGACCTGCTCTCCCCCAAGCTGACCGCGCGCCAGCAGCAGATCTTGGATCTCATCAAACACGCTATCTCGACCACCGGTGCCCCACCCACCCGAGCCGAAATCGCCAGCCAGCTGGGCTTCAAGTCGGCCAACGCCGCCGAAGAACACCTGCAAGCCTTGGCCCGCAAAGGCGCTATTGAACTGGTCAGCGGCACCTCGCGTGGCATCCGCCTGCGCTCGGCCGAGCGACACATGGCCAATGCGGGCTCACAACTGAGCCTGCCCATCCCGAGTTTGTCACAACTGGTGCTGCCCCTCATTGGCCGGGTGGCAGCGGGTTCGCCCATCTTGGCGCAAGAGCACGTCGACCAAACTTACCAGGTGGAAAAACACCTGTTCGCCCAAGCGCCCGACTACCTGTTGCGGGTGCGCGGCATGTCGATGAAAGACGTTGGCATCCTCGACGGCGACCTGCTGGCGGTCAAAGCCATGAAAGACGCCAAGAACGGCCAAATTGTGGTCGCGCGCTTGGGCGAAGACGTAACCGTCAAGCGCTTTGTACGCACCCCGCAGCACATTGAGCTGCGCGCTGAAAACCCAGACTACCGCACCATTGTGGTGGAGCCAGGCGATCCGTTTGATATCGAAGGCCTCGCGGTGGGCCTGATCCGAAACAGCTTCTCGCTGTAAGCGCCCCCTTTTTTGTAGATGTCTTGATCACCGCTAAAGGCGGTGACGGGGCTTTGTTTTCTCTTGACATTGGAGACACACCATGGCGATGCGACTCACCCCCCACCCCAACTTCTGGTTATCGCCGCTGCGCGCCCTCGACGCGCTGTGGCCATCGATCGAATCCGGCCACGAACCGCATACCGAAAAAGCGCAGGTCTGGATGGGGCGCTTCTCACAGGCGGGCTGGCTCGGCGGTCAACGCAGCCCTCGGCACCTGTGTGTGGTCGGTCAGGCCTCTCGCGCCCACATCGCCACAGCGGAGCACAGCAGCCGTCTCATTGTGTGCAGCCATGCCAATGGCTTGCGCATCAGCGGTCGAATGCAAGATGTGTGCGCCGAGCTTGATCGCTTGGCCCTGCTGGAAACCGCGCAAGACGCGCGCGCCCTGCGACATTGAGTCCATCTGGACGGGGCACAATACGAGGATGAACATTGTCATCCTCGACGACTATCAGGACGCGGTGCGCAAGCTCGCCTGCGCACACAAGCTCGATGCCTACCCAGCCAAGGTCTACACCAACACCGTCAAGGGCGTCGGACAGTTGTCGGTTCGCTTGCGTGACGCCGATGTGCTGGTGCTGATCCGAGAGCGAACACAGATCACTCGGCAGTTGGTCGAGAAGCTACCCAAACTCAAACTCATTGCCCAAACCGGCAAGGTGGGCTCCCACATCGACATCCAAGCGTGCACTGAGCGCGGAATCGCAGTGGCCGAGGGCGTGAGCTCACCTGTTGCCCCAGCAGAGCTGACTTGGGCGCTGATCATGGCAGCCACTCGGCGACTGCCGCAATACATCGCCAGCCTCAAGCACGGCGCTTGGCAACAGTCTGGGCTGAAATCTGGTGGCATGCCCGACAACTTTGGTTTGGGGCAATCTCTGCGCGGCAAGACCCTGGGCATCTGGAGTTATGGCCGCATTGGGCAAATCGTTGCTGGCTATGGTCGAGCGTTCGGCATGCGGGTGCTCGTTTGGGGTGGAGATGCCAGCCGAGCCAAAGCGGCGGCAGACGGCTTTGACGTCGCCGCGTCGAAGCAACAGTTGTTTGAAGAGTCAGATGTGCTGAGCCTGCACCGCCGTCTGCATGAGAGCACGCGTGGCAGCATCACGCTCGAAGACCTCAACCGCATGAAGCCCAGTTCGCTGCTGGTCAACACCTCGCGCGCGGAACTGATCGAAGCCGAGGCCTTGCTGACAGGCCTCAACCGTGGCCGGCCAGGCATGGCCGCGATTGATGTCTTTGAATCTGAGCCGATTCTGCAAGGCCATGCCTTGCTGCGGCTGGAGAACTGTGTGTGCACACCCCACATTGGCTATGTGGAGCAAGAGAACTACGAACTGCTGTTCTCTGCGGCGTTTGACAATGTGGTCAATTTCATTCGCGGCACACCGAGCAACATCGTCAACCCAGGTGCCTTGCAAGTGCGCAGGTGAGTCGGCCAAACCGCCGACCCATCCCGCTCACAAGAAATCCAAATCCACGTCGAGATCTTTTTTGGACGCCGGTTGTGGGGCTGCCCCCTTCGGCTCCGATGCACCAGTCTGTTGGGGATTCGGCTGCGCACCCTCCCACACCGGGGCGCTGGGCGCCACCAACGGTTGCAGCTCCAGTTCAAGATCCATGGCCATCGTCGCGGCAGAGCCCACCACGGCAGACCCCACGGGAGAGGCCGCCTGTGGCAGACCAGCGGCATATTGTTGAGCAAACGGCTGATCCAAAGCTGGATTGCCGATGATGTCTTTTGCAACCCCGTAGAGCATCAGCAATTCGCGGTAGGCATCCAGATCGAAGACATCGGTCTGGCCCGGGGTTCGGAAAAGGAATTGCTCAATGACATCCAACACGTGCGGCTGAGGCCAGTGGTCGCTGATGGCCGATAGTGCAGAAGGAAACGCCTCCAAGCCGCGACCTTGTACGGTGAACTCCTCGAACGGAGGCGCGACGGCATTGAACACCTCATTGAACTCAGCACGCAGGGCCGCGTAGTTGTCCCGCTGGCCAAGCTTGTGGAATATCTTGAAAAGATCCAGGTAACAAATGGGACTGGGCTCAGCGCTTTCACCGATGTGTGTGCGCAAGATACGAATGGCCTGCTCGTCGTCGCCCAAAGACACAAAAAAGTCCGCCTGTTGCTGCACATCCAACAACTCTTCAGCGGCCACAGAACGAGACACCCCCATCAGACTGGGCATGAAGTCGCGCCGATCAAACGTGGACAACGGCGCCGGTTGGCTAAGCGGTGGCTCGGACGACTCCGGCGCAGGCGCTGGCACCGCGGAGACAGGGTCTTTGTTGGTGCTGTCGGGGCTGAGGCGAGAGGTCGGCAGAGTCACCTTGGACACCGCCAGGGGCTTGCCGTCAGCACCGAGGCTGTGGGGCAAGGACGCCTTCACCGTTGTGAGCGCAGAGCCGGTGCCCATCTCAGAATCGGGTACGGAGTCGGTCGCAGGATCAGCGGCCCACCACGCCTGCGCCGCCTCAGCCGACAGCACACCGGACCGTTGACGACGCCACATCCACACCACAGCGCCCAACGCCAGCGCGGCCATTGTGGCCAATACCCACACCAAGGGGTTGTTGAAGCGTTGCACCTCGAGTTCGGCATTGCGGGCTTGCAGCGTCTGGACCTCAGCAAGCAGTCCTTCACGGCTCTGCTGCAGCCGCTGCAACTCATCAAGCCGGTTGAGCATGGCCAATTGGTCGTCCACAGAGGCCTGCAGCACCTTCCAGGCAGCCGCCGCTTGCTTGCGCTGTTGATCGTTGGCGGTCGGCTCAGCGCCAAGGCTCAAGCTCAAACGCAACGATGGGTCCGTATCGGGCAACGCCGCCATGTCAACGGGCAACAGGGTGAGCTTGGGCCCTTGCGGAGCGACCGCATCGGCTTTGCGCACCACCGATGCACGCGGCGCCTTGGCATCCCCGCCCAGTTGCCGGGCCATGGCCAAGCTGGTCTTTCGCTCCGGCGCAGAGGACTCATCCACCAACGGCACCGGGCGACCAGCCCCTGAGGAAGTCTGGGCTTGTGCGAACACCGCCGAGCGAGCCTCTGCCACTTGGCGCGGTGCGGCAACAGACGGTGCGGCGAGGGATTCGGGGGCAGCGGCTGAGCTGGGCAAATCGGCCAACAACACATAGCGCCGTTGAAAACTGGCCGAACAACCGACTTGCAAAGCGACCGAAACAAACGGCTCGTTGACCGGCTGTCGCGTGCGAATCACGATGGTGCCGGAACGCGCGTCGTTGACGCTCAGGCTGTAAGAGAACGCTCCACCACCCAAGGAGGCTTCGCCGAACGACACCTCTGGGCGAATGCACAAGTTGTCGGCGGACTCATCGGGTCCCCATTGCACAGGCACTCGCACATCAAGCGGTCGACCCAATTGAGCCGCGCCAGAAAGCCCTCCCAACGTGGCCGATGAGGCAACGTTTGAACAAGTCAGTGCAATAAAAGCCAGCCAGATATGGCGCACAGCGTTTCCTTTGTTCTAATGTCGCACCTATTTTGGCATAGGTGCTTCCAGAATCACTTAACCTGACAACGATGTTAACGCCACTTTTTCAACAGATTGCCGTCGTCGGCACCGGTGCCATGGGCCGCGGTATTGCGCAGATGGCTGCACAGGCCGGCAGCGATGTAATTCTTTTTGATGCGAATGCCGGTGCCGCACAGGCGGCTGTCGATGCCCTGCGCAGCACTTGGACGAACTTGGCCGACAAAGGCAAGATCAGTGTCGGCGACGCCACACATTGGTCCGACAAAGTGCGCGCCGTGGCCTCGCTGGACGATGCCAAGGACTGCGGTCTGGTGATTGAAGCGATTGTGGAAAAGCTGGAGATCAAGCGCAGCGTCTTTGCACAACTCGAAGGCATTGTGTCGGCCGACGCGGTGCTGGCCACCAACACGTCGTCACTGTCCGTCACCGCCATTGGCGCCACGCTGCAACGTCCGCAGCGCTTGGTGGGCTACCACTTCTTCAACCCGGTGCCTTTGATGAGAGTGGTCGAGGTCATCCCCGGCATCAAAACCGACCCCGGTGTGGTGCAGCGCATGTGCGACTACACCCGCCTATACAAACACACGCCAGTGGTGGCACAAGACACGCCGGGCTTTATCGTCAACCACGCTGGGCGCGGCTACAACACCGAGGCCCTGCGCATCCTCGGCGAAGGCATCGCCGACGTGGCCACCATCGACCGCATTCTGAAAGACCAGCTCGGATTCAGACTTGGGCCTTTTGAGCTGATGGACCTCACAGGTCTGGACGTGTCGCACCCGGTGATGGAATCGATCTACCACCAGTACTACGAAGAAGCCCGCTACCGCCCCAGCGTGATCACCGCGCAACGCTTGGCCGGTGGTGTGCTGGGCCGCAAAAGCGGCGAAGGTTTTTACCGCTACACCGACAACAAAGCGGAGTTGCCCGCCGAACAGGGAGCTCCCGCGGTGGCCGACATGCCCCCGGTCTGGGTGCCGGCCCGCGCCGCACGCCGTGCCGAGATCTACCAACTGCTCAAAGACCTGGGCGCCCACATCGAAACCGCCGCCCAGCCCTCCGAGCGCGCGCTGATTCTGGTGGCTCCGCTGGGCCACGATGTGACCACGGTGGCCGCTGTGGAGCGGCTCGACCCCAGCCGCACCGTGGGCATCGACATGATGTTGGAAGACAGCGCCACCCGCCGCCGCGTGCTGGCCACCAACCCCGCCACCCGGCGCGACATGCGCGACGCCGCCCACGCCTTGATGGCGCGCGACGGCAAGGCGGTGAGCGTGATCCGCGACAGCGGCGGCTTTGTGAGCCAACGCGTGGCCGCCACCATCGTCAACATCGCCACCGACATGTGCCAGCAAGGCATTTGCAGCCCGGCCGATCTGGACACCGCAGTGACGCTGGGCCTGGGCTATCCACAGGGCCCGCTGGCCTTGGGCGACCGCATTGGCCCGACCAATGTGCTGGAGATCTTGTTCAACCTGCAAACGGTCTACGGCGACGTGCGCTACCGCCCATCGCCATGGCTGCGCCGCCGAGGCGCACTGGGCCTGAGCCTGCTGCACACCGAAGAGCGCTGATCGCCCTTGGCCGCTGAGCTGCTGACCCACACCGAAGGCCGCACCCGGGTACTGACCCTGCGGCACAGCGGACAGCGCAACGCCTTGCACCCGGACATGTACGTGGCCGGACTGCAAGCGCTGGAACACGCTGAGCGCGACGCCGACATCCGCAGTGTGGTGCTAACCGGAGCGGATGGGCATTTCTGCGCCGGCGGCCAGTTGCAGCGCCTGCATGCCAACCGGCAACGCCCGCCCGAGGCTCAGGCCGAGAGCATCGACGCCCTGCACCGCTGGATTGAGGCGCTGCAGCATTGCCCGAAACCCGTGGTCGCGGCGGTGGAAGGTGCGTGCGCCGGCGCGGGCTTTTCGCTCGCCTTGGCCTGTGACATGGTGGTGGCCGCCGACAACAGCCGCTGGGTCATGGCCTACGCCAATGTGGGCCTGTCGCCCGACGGTGGCGCCAGCTGGCAACTGGCCCGTCAGGTGCCCCGCGCCAGCGCCATGGCATGGCTGCTCGGTGGCGAGCCGGTGCCGCCCGAGCGCCTGCACCAGCTCGGGCTCATCACCCAGCTCAGCGCCCCCGGGCAGGCCTTGACCGCCGCCCTGCGCTGTTGCGACCGGCTCAACGCCCAAGCGCCCAATGCGCTGGCCAGCATCAAGGCCTTGGTGCAATCGGCCCACGGACGGACGCTCACCGAACAGCTCGACGCCGAGCGCGACGCGTTTGTGCGCAACCTGCACCACCCCAACGCGGGTGAAGGCATCCAGGCCTTTTTGGACAAACGCCGCGCGCAATACCGGCCTTAGTCGCCCACCGCGGTCGGGTTTGCCACTCGGTGCACAATGTGTCAGCCACAAGCAAGCCGCAGAGCTTGCCCGACACACCCACCCGAGGAGCACACCCCGTGAAACGCGACACCGCCGCCAGCACCCTTCGTCCCTATGGCGACAGCACAGACGCCACCCAGTCGCTCACACGACATCCGATGGATGAGCCGATTCTGACAATGGAAGAACGCGAGGCGATCAACCATGGTCGCTGGTTTTCCAGCCTTTCTCCATCGCTTCGGCACGACATCCTGAGATGCGCCTACGTCAAACGGTTCAAAGACGGCGACCTGATCGCCGCGCGCGGCGACCAGCCCCAGGAATGGATGGCTGTGGCCAAAGGCGCGGTGCGGGTGAGCTCCACCTCACTCTCGGGCAAGCTGATCACCCTGACCTATGTGGAGCCGGGCGTGTGGTTTGGCGAGGTGTCGATGTTCGACGGCGACGCCCGCACCCACGACGCCTATTCGCACGGGGCCACCACCATGCTGTGTGTGTCGCGCAGCGACTTCCAGAAAATCCTGTCGATGCATGTGGAGCTGTACGAAGCGCTCATGCGCCTGCAGGCGCGCCGCATCCGCACCTTGTTCGGCTTGGTGGAAGACCTCAACACCCTGCCCTTGCGCGCGCGCTTGGCCAAACAGCTGTTGCACCTGGTGCGCAGCTACGGTGTGCCCTGCTTGGCCGACGGCAGCGAGACGCGCATTGGCCTGCAACTGGCGCAAGAAGAACTGGCCCAGCTGCTTGGCGCCTCGCGCCAGCGGGTGAACCAAGAACTCAAAGCGATGGAGCGCGAGCAAGCCATCCGCATCGAACAGGGTGGTTTGGTGGTGCGCAACCGCAGCGCGCTGATGCGCATCGCCGAAACCGAAATCTGAAGTCCGCTGTGTCGGGGGTGCTGTGCCCGCCACACCGGGCCCATACTCCAGCGACACCATGAGCGACACCCCTTCAGACACCACCACCTTCACCGGTACCCGCCCGGTGGCCGATGCCCACCGTTTTGACGAAGCCGCGCTGCAGCGTTGGCTGACGCAGCACGTCGACGGTTTTGCCGGCCCGCTGCAGGTCGAGATGTTCAAGGGTGGGCAATCCAACCCAACCTACAAACTCATCACTCCCGGGCGCTCCTATGTGATGCGCGCCAAACCGGGGCCGGTGGCCAAGCTGCTGCCGTCGGCCCACGCGATTGAGCGCGAGTTTCGCGTCATGCAGGCCCTGGCCGCCACCGATGTTCCGGTGGCGCGCATGCATGCGCTGTGCGAAGACGAATCGGTGATCGGCCGCGCGTTTTATGTCATGGACTGTGTGGACGGCCGGGTGATGTGGGACCAGTCCCTCCCCGGCATGACCCCGGCCCAGCGCGGCGCCATCTACGACGAAATGAACCGGGTGCTCGCCGCCCTGCATCGGGTGAGGCCCGAAGCGGTGGGCTTGGCCGATTACGGCAAGCCAGGCAATTATTTCGAGCGTCAGATCGGCCGCTGGAGCAAACAATATCAAGCGTCCATCACCCAGCCGATCGACGACATGGACCGGCTCATGGCCTGGCTGCCACAGCACATGCCGGCCATGGCCCAAGACCCCGCACTGGTGTCGGTGGTGCACGGCGACTACCGGATGGACAACCTGATGTTCCACGCAAGCGAGCCACGTGTGCTGGCGGTGCTCGATTGGGAGCTGTCCACCTTGGGCCATCCGCTGGCCGACTTCAGCTACCACTGCATGAGCTGGCACATCGCGCCGGGACAGTTTCGGGGCATTGGTGGGCTCGACATTGAGGCGCTGGGCATTCCGGCCGAGGAGCCGTACATCGCCGCCTATTGCGAGCGCACCGGCTTTGCTACGCCTGAGCAACTGCTGCGCGACTGGAACTATTACTTGGCCTACAACCTGTTTCGTTTGGCCGCCATCTTGCAAGGCATTGCCAAGCGGGTGGAAGCTGGCACTGCGTCCAGCGCACAAGCCCAGCAATCGGCCGCCGGCGCGCGGCCCATGGCCGAAATGGGCTGGCATTTTGCCCAGCGCCACCAAGCCACCCTTTGACCCCATCGACAGGAGCACCCCATGGATTTTGATTACAGCGACAAGGTCAAGGCCCTGCGCGAGCGTCTGCTGGCCTTTATGGACCAGCACATCTACCCCAACGAGGCGCGCTTCTTCCAAGAAGTGGAAGCCAACCGCGCGAAGGGCAACGCCTGGCTGCCCACCACCTTGATCGAAGAACTCAAGCCCAAGGCGCGCGAGGCGGGGTTGTGGAACCTGTTTTTGCCGCGCAGCCCGCGCGCGCCACAAGGCCTGTCCAACTTGGAATACGCGCCGCTGTGCGAAATCATGGGTCGGGTGCCGTTTGCGGCTGAGGTGTTCAACTGCTCGGCCCCCGACACCGGCAACATGGAAACGCTGGAGCGCTACGCCAGCGAAGCCATCAAGGACGAATGGCT
>JBEIEH010000082.1:0-10192 GCA_040383055.1 Burkholderiaceae bacterium | reverse complement strand
GCCATGCGATGTCTGTTTGCCCGAGCGCGTTCAACTACACCACCGTGGCTGAATTTGGGTCGATGTACAACACACCGCCGACTTACGGTATCTATATAGCGGGCTTGACTTTCCAATGGCTCAAGCGCCAAGCAGGCCGACATGATTTCGCGCCAGATCGAGGCCACATGCTCGCTTTTGAGCGGACCGGGGTTGGCGCCGGTGATCTTGTCGATCACTTGGGCCACGCGGTCGGGGCGGAAGAAAGGCGAGCCCTCGGCGCGCTTGATTTCGCCGACTTGTTCGGCCACCTTGGCGCGCTCGTTGAGCAGTTGCAGCAGTTGGCGGTCGAGCGCATCGATCTGCACACGCAGCTCGCCCAAGGCCTGGGATTGCACGGGTTGTTGGCTCATGGCGGTGTTCCTTGGTGTCAGGCGCCGCTGCGCTCAAAAGCGCGCATGCAGTCGACCAGCGCTTGCACACCCTCAATGGGCATGGCGTTGTAAATGCTGGCGCGCATGCCGCCCACGGATTTGTGACCTTTGATCTGCAGCAGGCCTGCGGCTTGGGTGGCGGCCAAAAAGGCGGCGTTGCGTGGGTGGCTGGGGTCCAGCAAGGGCTGGCCGTCGTCGTCACGCAGGAAAAACGGCACGTTCATGCGCGAGCGGCAGGTGGCGTCGACCGTGTTCACATACAGCTGCGATTGGTCGATGCAGTCGTAGAGCAGCTGCGCTTTGGCGATGTTGCGCTGTTCCATGGCGGCGATGCCGCCTTGGGCTTTGAGCCACTGGAACACCAAGCCAGCGATGTAGATGCTGTAGGTCGGCGGCGTGTTGTACATCGAAGCGTTGTCTGCTACGGTCTTGTAGTTGAAGGCGCTGGGGCAGATCGGCAGGGCCTGGCCCAGCAGGTCTTCGCGCACCACCACCAGGGTCAGTCCGGCGGGCCCCAGGTTTTTCTGGGCACCGCCAAAAGCCAAGCCCACCCGCGACCAGTCGATGGGACGCGAGGCCACATGCGATGAAAAATCCACCACCAGCGGCGCATTGCAACCCAAGGCCTTGAGGTCGGGCAGTTCGTGGAATTCCACGCCATGAATCGTTTCGTTGCCGCAGATGTGCACGTAGCGGCTGTCTGCGCCGATCTGCCAGGTGGCAGGAGCGGGCAGGGTGGTGAAGCCGCTGGCCTGCGCCGTGGCGGCCACACGCGCGGTTCCGTACTTGCCGGCTTCCTTGTGCGACTTTTGGCTCCAACTGCCGGTCAGCACAAAGTCCATGGCGCCGCCTTGCGACAGGTTGAGCGGCACTATGGCGTTTTCCGCCAAACCACCGCCCTGCATGAACAGCACGTGGAAGTGCGCTGGAATGGCCAACAGCTCACGCAGATCGGCTTCCGCGCGCTCACAGATGGCAATGAACTGCTTGCCGCGGTGGCTCATTTCCATGACGCTCATGCCGCTGCCGCCCCAGTCCAACATCTCGCGCGCCGCTTGTTGCAGCACCGCTTCGGGCATGGTGGCCGGCCCGGCCGAAAAATTGTAGGGACGTGTCATGGGCTAGGGGGCCACGCGGGCCGCAGGGTTCTCAAATGGGTGGCGCGCGTTGGCGCCACCCCGGGCCTTATTCGGCAGCGTCGCTCGCCGGGGCGTCGTCGTCGCTCTCGGTGGGCGTGTTGGCGTCGTTTTCCACGATGCGCTGCAGACCCGACAGCTCAGCGCCGTCGTCCAGCGCGATCAGGGTCACGCCTTGGGTGGCGCGGCCCATTTCGCGGATTTCGCTCACCCGGGTGCGCACCAGCACACCGGTGTCGGTGATGAGCATGATCTCGTCTTCGCCGCGCACCAAGGTGGCGGCCACCACTTTGCCATTGCGCTCGCTTTGCTGGATGGCGATCATGCCCTTGGTGCCCCGTCCGTGTCGGGTGTATTCGCCAATCGGGGTGCGTTTGCCGTAGCCGTTGATGGTGGCGGTCAGCACGCTTTGCTGCTCGTCCTCGGCCACCAGCATGGCGATCACGCTTTGGCCGTCTTCCAGCATCATGCCGCGCACGCCGCGTGCGTTGCGGCCCATGGGGCGAACATCGTTTTCGTCAAAGCGCACCGCTTTGCCGCCATCGCTGAACAACATCACGTCATGTTGGCCGTCGGTCAGCGCCGCGCCGATCAAGAAGTCGCCTTCGTCCAAATCCACTGCGATGATGCCGGCCTTGCGCGGGTTGCTGAACTCATCCAGCGGCGTTTTCTTGACCGTGCCCATGCGGGTGGCCATGAACACAAAGCGGTTGTCCGGGAAACTGCGCGCCTCACCGGTGAGCGGCAATACCACGTTGATCTTCTCGCCTTCTTGCAGCGGGAACATGTTGACGATCGGGCGACCGCGCGAGCCGCGCGAACCTGCCGGCACTTCCCACACCTTGAGTCAGTACAGGCGGCCTCGGTTGGAGAAACACAAGATGTAGTCGTGGGTGTTGGCGATGAAGAGCTGATCGATCCAGTCGTCTTCTTTGGTGGCGGTGGCTTGCTTGCCCCGGCCGCCGCGCTTTTGCGCCCGGTATTCGGAGAGCGGCTGGCTTTTGATGTAGCCGCTGTGGCTGAGCGTGACCACCATGTCGGTGGGCGTGATCAGGTCTTCGGTGGAGAGGTCTTGCGCGCTGTGCTCGATCTCGCTGCGGCGAGCGCCCAGCTTGGTCTGGCCAAACTCGGCTTTCACCGCCTTGAGTTCGTCGCCAATGATGACCGACACGCGTTCGGGCTTGGCCAAGATATCGAGCAGATCGTCGATCTCGGCCATCACTTCTTTGTACTCGGCGACGATCTTGTCCTGCTCCAGGCCGGTCAGGCGCTGCAGGCGCATTTGCAAAATCTCTTGGGCCTGGGTTTCGCTCAATCGGTACAGGCCGTCGCCCTGCATACCGTATTCGCGCTCCAAGCCTTCGGGGCGGTAGTCGTCGGCGTTGACCGTGCCACCGTCTGCCTTGGCGCGGGTCAGCATCTCGCGCACCAGGGCGCTGTCCCAGCTGCGGGTCATCAGCTCGGCCTTGGCCACCGGCGGGGTGGGGCTTTCGCGGATGATTTTGATGAACTCGTCGATGTTGGCCAGCGCCACCGCCAAGCCTTCCAGCACGTGTCCACGGTCGCGCGCCTTGCGCAGGTTAAACACGGTGCGGCGTGTTACCACTTCGCGTCGATGCTCCAAAAACACCGTCACCAGATCCTTCAGGTTGCACAGGCGCGGCTGCCCATCGATCAGCGCCACCAGGTTGATGCCGAAGGTGTCTTGCAGCTGGGTTTGCTTGTACAGGTTGTTGAGCACCACCTCGGGCACTTCACCGCGCTTGAGCTCAATCACCAGGCGCATGCCGGATTTGTCCGACTCGTCCTGAATGTGGCTGATGCCTTCGAGCTTCTTTTCATGCACCAGCTCGGCGATGCGTTCCTGCAGCGTCTTTTTGTTGACCTGGTAGGGGATCTCGTCAACGATGATCGCTTGGCGCTGGCCTTTGTCGATGTCTTCGAAATGGCACTTGGCGCGCATCACCACCCGACCGCGCCCGGTGCGGTAGCCGTCCTTGACGCCGTTGATGCCATAAATGATGCCGCCGGTGGGGAAGTCCGGCGCTGGGATGATGTCCATCAGCTCGTCTATAGAGCAATCTGGGTGGGCCAGGGCGTGCAGGCAGGCGTCCACCACCTCGTTGAGGTTGTGCGGTGGAATGTTGGTCGCCATGCCCACCGCAATGCCGCCCGAGCCGTTGACCAACAAGTTGGGCAGGCGGGTGGGTAGCACCAGAGGCTCTTTTTCAGAGCCGTCGTAGTTGGGACCGAAGTCCACCGTTTCTTTGTCGATATCGGCCAGCATTTCGTGGGCGATCTTGGACATGCGGATTTCGGTGTAACGCATGGCAGCGGCGTTGTCGCCGTCTACTGAGCCAAAGTTGCCTTGGCCGTCGACCAACATGTGGCGCAGCGAAAAATCCTGCGCCATGCGCACAATGGTGTCGTACACCGCGCTGTCGCCGTGAGGGTGGTATTTACCAATCACGTCACCCACGATACGGGCCGATTTTTTGTACGGCCGGTTCCAGTCGTTGTTGAGCTCGTGCATCGCGTACAACACGCGGCGGTGCACCGGCTTCAAGCCGTCTCGGGCGTCGGGCAGGGCGCGCCCCACAATCACGCTCATGGCGTAATCGAGGTAGCTGCGGCGCATCTCTTCTTCTAGGCTGATGGGCAGGGTTTCTTTGGCGAACTGGGTCATGGAGGCCTTCTAGGCAAGAAGTGAGCCGGGCAATCTGTGGATTTTAGTCCTTGCCCATCGACCGCAATCTGTTACACCGTGTGGTTGCACTGCAACATAAGTGAAACGATTTAGGCTTTTGGTTCATGGATTGAATAGCTGCTGTGCACTGTCTGGCGTAACGCTTATGGCACAATCAAATGCAGCGTTTTGAGTGGTGGTCACTTCAAGCGTCGTGTTCATTCGCAGAAAACTGCGGCTTAACCTAGAGGAACCCATGAAAAAACTGAACAAAGTTGCAATGCTGTTCGCAACCGCCGCTCTGGCTTCCGCCGCTGGCGCCCAGACCATCGACAACTGGCGCAACGCCGGCAACGAACTGGTGTGGAAGAACGCCAACAACGAACTCTGCTGGCGTGATGCCAACTGGACTCCCGCTACTGCCGCCAAGGGCTGCGATGGCGCCATCGTGGCCGCTCCAGCGCCTGCTGCTGCCCCGGCACCCGCACCCGCTCCGGTCGCTCGTCCTGCCCCGGCACCCGCTCCGGCCCCTGCTGCTGCTCCGGCCCCCGCTGCCGCCGCTGCCAAGGTGACCTACGCTGCCGACGCCTTCTTTGACTTCGACAAAGCTGTGTTGAAAGCTGAAGGCAAAGCCAAGCTCGACGACCTGGCCAGCAAGGTCAAGGGCGTTAATCTGGAAGTGGTGATCGCTGTGGGCCACACCGATGCGACCGGTGCTGACGCTTACAACCAGAAGCTGTCGGTGCGTCGCGCTGAAGCCGTGAAGGCCTACCTGGTGAGCAAGGGCATCGAAGCCAACCGCGTGTACACCGAAGGCAAGGGCGAAGGTCAGCCTGTCGCCGACAACAGCACCCGCGAAGGCCGCGCCAAGAACCGCCGCGTGGAAGTGGAAGTTGTGGGCACCCGCGCCAACTGATTTCACCCCATGTGAAGAAAAAACCGCGCTTCGGCGCGGTTTTTTTTCGTCTGTACCGCACCTTGGTACTTATCCCTCGCTTTCCCCCGCCTGCCCACCACTTATCCACAGACTTGTCCCGTGCCCACTGGAAAATACTCCGTACCATTGGGGCATGAACAGCCTTTCCTCGCCTTTGGACGCCATGGCGTCCGGTTTTGACGATGTGCCTTATCTGCCCGATGCCCAAGTGGCGCAGCTGCGGGTGCCGCCGCATTCGATTGAGGCCGAGTCGAGTGTCTTGGGTGGTCTGCTGCTTGATAACGGCGCGTGGGATCGGGTGGCCGATCTGGTCAAAGACGGCGACTTCTACCGCTACGAACACCGGCTGACTTTCTCCGCCTTGGCCACCTTGATCAACGCCGGCAAACCGGCCGACGTGATCACGGTGTTTGAGCAGCTGCAAAACCAAGGAAAAGCCGATGAGGTGGGTGGTTTGGCTTACCTCAACTCGTTGGCGCAGTACGTGCCCAGCGCGGCCAATATCCGCCGTTACGCCGAGATCGTGCGCGAGCGCGCCATTCTGCGCAAATTGGTCGCCGCCAGTGATGAAATCGCCACCACCGCGCTCAACCCACAAGGCAAACCGGTGGCCAAGGTGCTGGACGAGGCCGAGCAAAAAATCTTCAAGATTGGCGAAGAAGGCTCTCGCATGAAAGAGGGTTTTCAGTCCATGGACCAGCTGGTGGTGGACCTGATGGACCGGGTGCAGGAAATGGCCGACAATCCGATGGACGTGACCGGTGTGCCCACCGGCTTCATCGATCTCGACCGCATGACCTCGGGCCTGCAAGCGGGTGATTTGGTGGTGCTAGCCGCACGCCCTTCGATGGGCCAGACCGCCTTCGCCATCAACATCGCCGAACATGTGGCGCTCAACGAGGGCCTGCCGGTGGCCGTGTTCTCGATGGAAATGGGGGCCTCACAATTGGCGGTGCGTATCGTCGGTTCGATTGGGCGCATCAACCAAGGTCATTTGCGCACCGGCAAACTCACCGACGACGAATGGCCGCGCTTGACCGAGGCCATTGAGCGCTTGCGCACCGTGTCGTTGCACATCGACGAAACCCCGGGCCTCACCCCCAGCGAACTCCGCGCCAACGCCCGCCGCTTGGCGCGCCAGTGCGGCAAGCTCGGGCTGATCGTGGTGGATTACCTGCAGCTCATGAGCGGATCGAGCAGCGACGGCGGCGACAACCGTGCCACCGAGCTGGGCGAAATTTCGCGGGGCTTGAAGATGCTCGCCAAAGAGCTGCAATGTCCGGTGATTGCGTTGTCCCAGCTCAACCGCTCGGTGGAACAGCGCACCGACAAACGCCCCATGATGAGCGACTTGCGCGAATCCGGCGCCATTGAGCAGGACGCCGACATCATCATGTTCATCTACCGCGACGAGTACTACACCAAAGACGCCTGCAAAGAGCCCGGCGTGGCCGAGATCATCATCGGCAAACAGCGAAACGGCCCCACCGGTACCGTCAAGCTGGCCTTCCTCAACATGCTCACGCGCTTCGAGAGCCTCGCGGGCGGCGGGGAGTATTGAGAACACCCCTCTGCGCCGCTGCGCGGCTTCCCCCCTCTCTGGTGCGCCTGCGGCGCTTGGAAGGGGGACGCTCCCGACGGACCGGCGAAGCCGGTTCCGTGGGTGCCTGAGACAGGGGCACTTCTCCGCGGATTGGTGGAGCTCCGGGTAGCAACGCTTGGGGCTGTTACAAGACCTCCGAGGCGAAATCCGCCAGTCTTGACCGTTCGCCGCGCGCCAAGGTGATGTGGCCCCCGTGCGGCCAGCCTTTGAAGCGGTCTACGGCATAGGTCAGTCCGCTGGAGCCTTCGGTCAAGTAGGGCGTGTCGATCTGGGCCAGGTTGCCCATGCAGATGATCTTGGTGCCGGGGCCTGCGCGGGTGATCAGGGTCTTCATCTGTTTGGGCGTCAGGTTCTGCGCCTCGTCGATGATGACGTACTTGCTCATGAAGGTGCGGCCGCGCATGAAGTTCATGCTTTTCACCTTGATTCGGCTGCGGATCAACTCATTGGTGGCCGCACGTCCCCATTCGCCCGCGTTGCCGCCGTCGCCTTTGGCTAGGAATTCCAGGTTGTCGTCTAGTGCGCCCATCCACGGGCCCATTTTTTCTTCTTCCGTGCCGGGCAAAAAGCCGATGTCTTCGCCCACGCTCACGGTGGCACGGGTCATGATGATTTCGGTGTAGCGCCGGTCGTCAAGCACTTGCACCAGGCCGGCGGCCAGGGCCATCAGCGTTTTGCCGGTGCCCGCTGTACCAGCCAAGGTGACGAAGTCGATCTCTGGGTCCATCAGCAGGTTGAGCGCGAAGTTCTGTTCCCGGTTGCGGCTGGTTACCCCCCACACCGCATTCTTCAGGTGGGTGAAATCCTTGAGGGTTTTGAGCACCGCCGTTTTGTCGCGGATTTCGGTCACCCGCGCGTACAGCGCAGGCTCGCCCGGGGCTTCGAAATAGACAAATTGGTTGATGTGGAACTGCGCCACCATCGGGCCGCTGACGCGGTAGAAGGTGTGGCTGCCTTGCTGCCAGCTCTCCACCGTTTTGCTTTGGCGGGTCCAGAAGTCGGCCGGCAAGGCCAGGGCACCGGAGTACAGCAGTTCCCCGTCGTCCAGGGTTTTGTCGTTTTCGTAGTCTTCAGCGGCTAGGCCCAAGGCGCGGGCCTTGACCCGCATATTGATGTCTTTGGACACCAGAATGACTTCGCGTCCGGCGTGTTTGTCGCGCAGCGACTGCACCACCCCCAGAATCTGGTTGTCGGCCTTGCCCTGCGGCAGGCTGCTGGGCAATTGGGCGTTCAGCGGCTCGGTTTGGAAAAACAGCAGTCCTTGTGCCGCTGTGTGCCCTGTGCCCGACAGTGGAATGCCTTTGACCATATCGGCGCCTCGCTGCGCCACCAAGGCGTCGAGCGTGCGGCTGGTCTGGCGGCCGTTGCGTGCCACTTCGGTCATGCCTTTTTTGTGCCCGTCGAGCTCTTCGAGCACGATCATGGGCAGGTAGATATCGTGCTCCTCAAAGCGGAACAGACTCATGGGGTCGTGCAGCAGCACATTGGTGTCGAGCACAAACAAGCGCTTGGGGCCGCTGGCTTTGCGCGCAGTGGGTTTGGCGGCTTTGGCCGGCGCGGCCACGGGGATTGCGGCGGGTGCGCTCCACAAGGCTGCTGTGGGTGCTGGGGCCGGGGCGGTATCGGCGGCGCCGCGCTTGGCATCGCGTTGAACCTTGGCCGCCGGTGTTTTGGCGGCGGGTGCTTTGGTCGCTGCCTGGCGCTTGGCGGCGGGGGGCCGTTCAGGGGTGGGTGTCGGTGTGGCCACCGCGACTTCGGCGTCTTCCAGGTCGTCGGCTGGGGCGGTCAGGTGATAGGCGTTGCTGGACAGAATGGCGGCGCGTTTGGCGGGGGCAGGTGGCAGCGGCATGGGCGTGGTTCAGCGTGGATAAAAAACAAAAGCCGCCAGGCGAGCCGGGCGGCTTTGGGGGTGTCGGGCAGGGCTGTCAGCAAAACATCTCTTCTGCATGCGACCCATTATGCATGAGCCCTGTGATGGCTTGAGCATGGGGTAGACCCGGTCAAGCCCAAGTCTCAACACCGGGTGTTCCGGTGTGGTCTTTAGCCGGCTTTTTTAAGCACTTTGACGGCTTTGAGCACTTCTTCCACATGGCCCGGCACTTTCAGGCCGCGCCATTCTTGCTTGAGCAAGCCGTCAGCACCGATCAGGAAGGTGCTGCGCTCGATGCCTTTGACCTTCTTGCCGTACATGATCTTGTTTTTGACGACACCAAACATGTGACACATCTTTTCTTCGGTGTCGGCGATCAGTTCGAAGGGCAGCTCGAGCTTGGTCTTGAAATCGTCGTGCGATTTCATGTTGTCGCGCGACACACCAAACACTTGTGCACCGGCTTTCACGAAGTCTTTATACTTATCGCGAAACTGCATGGCCTCGGTGGTACACCCCGGGGTGTTGTCCTGGGGGTAGTAATACAGAACGACCATCTGGCCCAGGTGAGACTGGTTGCTCACCTTGAGGCCACCAGTGGCCAGGGCTTCGAACTCGGGAATGGGTTTGTTGACAACGACTGCCATGTTGCAGGGGCCCCTGAAGTGGTGATTGGACGCGACTTCCCCCCCTGCGATATCACCGCTGCTGCTCACCAGTGCAACAGATGGTGGCAAAAAAGGAAGCAATCCAATATTTTACCCCGAACCACTTGTCAGGGGCTGACGTGGTGGTGCCGTCTGGCGTTCAGATGAGCAGAATGGCGCATACGCGTCGCCCTTCGCCCGCCAAGATGTTGTAGGTGCGGCATGCCGCTTGGGTGTCCATGCATTCCACCCCGATGCGTTGCGCCATCAAGGAGCGCATCTCTTTGGGGTGCAGCTGGCGGTGGTGCGTGCCTGTGCCTACCAGTACCACTTCGGGCGCCGGGTCGAGCAGGGCGGCGGCTCGCTCCAGCAGGGCGGCGTCGGCTCCGCTGGCGGTGGTCGTGTCAATGGGGGTTACGCCGGCTGGGCCACCCAGCATGACGCTGCTTTCATAGCGCTGGCCGTTGACCGCCAACCAGCCCTCGCCATAGGCGGTGACAGAGGGCACATCGAAGCGGTCAGGCTGTAATTTCATGTCGGGCAACTGTGGTCAAATCAGAGGTTTTCCCCTTGTTCTGCGCCCAATCATACGGGTTCGCTTGTATTCCCCTGCCGGGAGGGACCTTTGAAGACCATTCAGAAATCGGCCAAGCTGGCCAACGTGCTCTACGACGTGCGGGGCCCCATCGTGGAGGTCGCCAAGCAGATGGAGGACGAGGGTCAGAAGATCATCAAGCTCAACATCGGCAATCTGGCGCCGTTTGGTTTTGATGCGCCCGAGGAAATTCAGCAGGACCTGATCCGCAACTTGCCGAATTCGTCGGGTTACTCGGACAGCAAAGGCATTTTTGCAGCCCGCAAAGCCGTGATGCACGAAACCCAGAAGCAAGGGATTTGGGG
>JBEIEH010000081.1:0-10304 GCA_040383055.1 Burkholderiaceae bacterium | reverse complement strand
CGCATCATCAACGAGGTGCGTGGCATCAACCGCGTGACCTACGACGTCTCCAGCAAGCCACCCGCGACCATTGAGTGGGAATGATCCGGTTTACAGTCGCCTCCTCATCAACTGGAGACGAACATGATCGGATACACCTGTGTGGGCACCAACGACTTGGACAAGGCGGTGGCTTTTTACAGTGAGCTGCTGTCTTTGCTAGGGGCTAAACCCTTTTTTAAGTCCGACCGTGGTGTCGGCTGGGGTGTTGCCCCCGACAAGCCGATGTTCAGTGTGCTCAAACCCTTTGACGGCCAGCCAGCATCGGCAGGTAACGGTGCCATGGTGGCACTGACGGCCAGCTCCCCAGAGCAGGTGCAGGCTTTGCACGCCAAGGCCGTGGCGCTGGGCGGCAAGGACGAGGGTGCACCGGGCCAGCGCAGCGGCAACTTTTATGGCGCCTATTTCCGCGACTTGGACGGCAACAAACTCGCCGCCTTTTGCATGGTATCGCCCAGCTGATGCGGGCTTAGGCTGAGGCCACCTTGAGCGTCAGCCGCTCGCTCGGGTTGAGCAGCGGCGACAGCGTGGCCCAGACCTCGGGCCATGCCTGCGGCCCCATGGCTCGCAGGCCGTCGGCCAAGCCTTGGGCCAAGCGGGGGTCAAAGAACTCAGGCGCACGCACGCCGTGCAACACCGCCAAGCGTTCCGACAGTTCGCGCGCTTGAGTGGCGTAGGCCTCGGCGCTCAGGTCGGGCTGGGCCAGCAGCAGCGACACCGCCAAGGCTTGGCGCTGCAGGCTTTCTTGCACCACCTGACCCAAGAGGTGCAGCTCCACCGCGTGGGCACCTGAAGCGCGCCACAGGCCTTGTGTGTCGGGCGCTGCAGCGCCGGTGGCTTAGCAATGCGCCAGCAAAGCGTTCACATGGTCGCGCAGCCCATTGGGGCTGAAGTGCAGGCTCAACTCGGGTTGCAGCAGCGGGTAGAGGCTGGCGATATGGGCGTGGATCTGCTGTGCGCTCAGCCCGTCGCAACGCAAGAGCACGCGCGCCAGCAGCGAGGGCAAGACAAACAGGTGAATCAAGGTGTTGCGGTAATAGCTCAGCTCCAAAGACCGCCCGGGTGTCACGGTGACGATGGCGCCAAAGCTGTCTTCGTGGGGTTTGAGTTTGTTCAGCTCCATCGCATGGGCGAGCAGCTCGGCGGCCGAGTGGGTGGGCAGCATCAGATCCGGCCCATAAGGGACGGCGCGCAGCAGATTCAACGAAAAATCCATTTGCCGCAGCAGCACGTCGCGCGGCAAAGCGCGATGCTCTGACGCCAAAAGGGCCAGCGCCGCCAGCGACATGCCGTTGACCGAGGCGCTGGCGTTTATGCGCTGCATCAATTCGCGCGCCAATTCGTCCACCCGGGGGGCGAGCCATTCGGGGCGTTCCTGATCGGGCTGCGCGCGCCATTGGGGCTCGTGCTCGTCCAAGTAGCGGTGCAGGGTCAGTGGCTCGCCAAAATTCACATAGCCGCGGCCGTAGTTGCGCAGTTTGCGCAGCATGCCCAACACCTGGCCCACGCTTTCTTTTTCTTTGGCGCCACCGCTGAGTTCGCGGTGGTAGCTGCGCACCTCCATCACGTGTTCGTAGCCTAGATACACCGGCACCACCGTCACCGGCCGCTCCAGGCCTTTGCGCAGGGTGCTGACCATCATGGCCAGCAGACCGGTCATGGGGGGCAACAGCCGCCCGGTGCGCGAGCGCGTGCCCTCCGGGAAGAACTTGATCGGATAGCCTTTGACAAACAGGCGCGTCAGGTATTCGCGAAACACCGCGCTGTACAGCGGGTCGCCCTTGAAGCTGCGGCGGATGAAAAACGCGCCACCGCGCCGCAGAATCGGCCCAGCTGGCCAGAAGTTCAGGTTCACCCCTGCGGCGATGTGTGGTGGCATCAGGCCCTGGTGGTAAATCACATACGACAGCAGCAAATAGTCCATGTGGCTACGGTGGCAGGGCAGGTAGACGATCACATGCCCTTGTTGGGTGAGCCGGCGCACCCGCTCGGCGCCCTGCACCGTGATCCCGCGGTACAGCCGATTCCAAAACCAGGTCAACACCCGATCTGCCATGCGCACTAGGCGGTACGAAAAGCGCGCCGCCAATTCGTCGAGCATGGCGCGGGCGCGCGCTTCTACCTTGACCTCGGGCTGGGTCTTGTCTTGCGCTTCTTGGGCGATCTGGGCGCGCACCGCCGACGACTGCAGGATGTCGTCAAACAAACGGTCAAGGTCGGGCAGGCCCGGCCCTTTGGCGGCTTTGTGTTGGCGGCCGAAATGCTGGCGCGCCACCCGCACCAACTTGTCGACAAACTGGGGGTCCCGCGCATAGCGATCGGCCATGAGCCGCAGCGACACCGGCGGGGAAAAGCGCACCCGGTTTTCCCGACCTTTGAAGAGCACAGCCATGAGCTTGCGCAAACCTTTGGGTGTGTCCAGCGACACCGGCGCCGACGCGCCTTCTTGCCCTGGATCACGGCCCCACAGCAAAGCGACAGCGACCATTTGTACGTCAAGAGCTGGGTCGCGGGCGTGCCAGGCCATCAACTCATCAAACACCTTGCGCCCGGCCCACGCCTGCGGATTGTCTGTGCGCGCCACCAGTCCCACATGGCTCGGGCAGCTGTTGGCGCCGTGCTGCAAGGGTGTGAGCGGGCTGGGCAGGCCCAACGCTTCGCAGCATTGGGCCAGCACCATTTTGTCGGTCCAGCTGTCGGCGTTGGCCACATAAACCACGGGGCGCGACAGGTCCAGGCCTAGGTCTCGGACAGGGTCTTCGGGCAGGCTTCTGTGGTTGACCAACCACCCCAAGGGGCGTGCGCAAAGCGCGGCGATCCAGCTCATGGCTTGGTGTTCTTCCTCAACGGTTTGTTTGTTCGGCAGATGTCAGGGCAGGGCGGTGGAGCGTGGCCCTGCGCTACAGTGGCGGCTTTGTACACCATATCGGCCCATGACCCCGTTTTCCCCCAACGACGAGCACTTCATGCGCCTGGCTTTGGCCCAGGCCGACGAAGCGCAGCGCGCCGGTGAAGTGCCGGTGGGCGCGGTGGTGGTGAAGAGCGGGCAAGTGATCGCCAACGGCCGCAACAGCCCCATTGCCCAGCGAGACCCGACCGCCCACGCCGAGGTGTTGGCGCTGCGCGCGGCCGCCCAGGCGCTGGGCAATTACCGGCTCGAAGGCTGCACCTTGTATGTGACGCTGGAGCCCTGTGCCATGTGCAGCGGCGCCATGCTGCACGCGCGGCTGGAGCGGCTGGTGTTTGGCGCCAGCGACCCAAAGGCCGGCATGGCGGGCTCGCGCGCCAACCTGTTTGGCATGCCCGACATCAACCCGCACACCGAAGTACAGGGCGGCTTGCTCGCCGACGAATGCGGCGAGCGCCGGAAGCTTTTTTTTCAGGCGCGGCGCGTCAACACCGAGCCCGTGCCCGAGGCTGGCTTGCGCCCGTCCAACGCCGCGTTTGCCGACCTGGCCGACATGCCGTATGCGCCGCGGTATGTGGCCGACTTGGCGGTGGCGCCCGGCTGGCGCCTGCATGGTGTGGATGAGGGGCCAGCAGACGCGCCGCTGAGCTGGTTGTGCCTGCACGGCGACAGCGGCTGGGGCTACACCTTTCGGCACGCCATGCCGCTGTGGCTGGCCGCCGGTCACCGGGTGGCCGCGCCGGACATGCTGGGCTTTGGCCGCAGCGACAAGCCCAAAAAAGCGGCGTTTCACCAGTGGCATCTGCACAAACGCATCTTGCTAGAGTGGATTGAGCGCCAGGCGCTCGACCGTCTGGTGCTGGTGCTGCCTGGCAGTGCGGCTGTGCTGGGGATGGGCCTATTGAGCGAACTGACCGAACGGTTGGCGGGTTTGGTGTTGATCAACGCACCCGACGATCCGCTGTCGCCCGCGTGGTGCGAGGCCACTCTGCGCTGGCAACAATGGTGCCAGCGGCACCCGCTGCACCAGGCCAGCAAGGTGCTGGCCGAGGGTGGCTCGGGGCTCAGCGACGCCGAGCGACAGGCCTACCAAGCGCCGTTTCCCGACCAAGGGCACAGCGCCGCGCTGCAAGCGTATGCCGGCCTCTTGCCCACCGATGCCGGCAGCGACAGCGCCGCCGACGTGCAACGCGGTTGGGCGCTGTTCCAGCAGCGCTGGCTTGCGCGCACCGTGGCGTTTCATTCCCGGCCACACCCGCACTGGCATGCCAGCGCCGCACGATGGGCCTGCGGCGCCGTCACCCACCCTTGGCCAGATGCCCCGCATGTTCTGCCCGACAATGGTCCCCAATGGGCCGAGCAGGCCCTGGCGTTTTTTCAGTCTTGACCCTCATACCTTGCGACCGACACCATGGCCCATATTTATGTGTATTCACCTTCCGGCGCGGTGCGCGACAAAGCGGCGTTTCGCCGCGGCGTCAAACGGCTCACCGCACTCGGGCACCAGGTGGACATCGACGAAGCGGCGCTCAGCCGCCACCAGCGCTTTGCTGGCGAGGACGAGGTGCGCTTGGCTGCCATTGGCCGCGCGGCTGCCAGCGGCGCCGATGTGGCGCTGATCACCCGGGGTGGCTATGGGCTCACCCGGTTGCTGCCCGACTTGCCGTACAAGGCGATTGCCAAGTCCATCGACAAAGGCACCCAATGGGTGGGCTTGAGCGACTTCACCGCTTTCCAGCTCGCGGTGTTGGCCAAAACCGACCGCCACACCTGGGCCGGCCCGGCGCTCGGTGAGGATTTTGGCGTGGATGGAGAAGCCGACGAGATCATGCTGGCGTGCTTCGACGATCTGATTCAGGGCCACGGCGAGGGCACTGGGTGGCGGTTGCCGATGGCCGACCGGCGCTGGTTGGCCACACGGTCGGCCGCACAACAAACCGTTCAGGCCAAAGGTGCTGTGCTGTGGGGCGGTAACCTGTGTGTTCTCACGTCTTTGATCGGCACACCGTTCTTTCCAGCGGTAAAAGGTGGGGTGTTGTTTCTGGAAGACGTGCATGAGCATCCTTACAGGATTGAACGCATGCTGATGCAATTGTTGCTGTCGGGTGTTTGGGAGCAGCAAAAGGCCATCTGCTTGGGGCAATTCAACCGTTTCACCTTGGGCCAACACGACAGGGGATTCAACATGGGTGAAGTCGTCAAGCTGATACGCGCAAACTGCAAAGTGCCAGTGTTGACGGGGCTTCCGTTTGGACACGTCGAGACAAAAGTGATGTTACCCATCGGTCAAAAAGTGGATCTTTTGGTTGATGGCGGAGACGCTCTCCTGTATTGGGGATAGTCGTATATGCCTCATTTTTACCATGGAATAGTGCCAAAATGGATCGAATCGGATGTGATTTAATGGCAGGCAAGGATTTGTAACAACTGACATGGCTGAACTGACGATTGCCTTTGCCGACATCACCGGAAGTGTCTCGGTCTACGAGGCATTGGGCAACGACCGTGCGGCCAAGGCGATCACCCGCCTGACGCAGTGGATGGGCTCCATGGCCATGGACCATGGCGGTCAAGTGGTCAAGATGCTCGGAGATGGTGTGCTGATGTCGTTTTCCGACAATTTGCGCGCAGCCGAATGCATGGTCAGCATCCAAGAACAACACGTCAAACGCCTGGCCCAATGGCCGGAGTCGCTGCGCCTGCAGATTCAGGTCGGCCTGGCCAGAGGAGAGGTCATTGTTGTTGACGGCGACTGCTTTGGTGATGCGGTCAATGTCGCGTCCCGTTTGTGTGATTTGGCGGGACCTGAGCAGATATTGGCATCGTCACGCGTGATGGACGATGGCGTGCGGCAGTCGATCCGAAGCCGAAACCTTGGCCCCATGAGCATTCGCGGCCGACTGGAGCCCTGCGAGGTTCACCGCCTCGAATGGCAACCCGAAGTCATGTCTGAGCACATGACCACCCCCAGCAACCTCAATGAAGTTCGTCAGTCCATCAAGGACTCCGTGCTTGGCATGATCGAGCTGGGTTCACCGGATGGGAGCAAATCGTTTGATTTGACCGACCTTCCTCTGAGCATCGGTCGAGCCCTCAACAACGATTTTGTGGTGAGCGACCCGAGGGTGTCACGGCAACACGCACGCATCGACATCCGTTCAGGCAATTACGTGTACGAAGACACCAGCAGTTACGGCAGCTGGGTGCGTTTTGCGGGCAGTGACAACGTGATCATGCTGCGCAGACAGGAGTGCTTCTTGCACGGAGCGGTGGAAATTTCCATGGGGGCCCCCTTCACGGAAAAGGGCAAAGCGGGCGTTGTCATTCGCTTCCGCATGGTTGAAGGCAGCATGGTGCTGGGCGCCGTGGGCGCGGAGGAAACCACCGTGCAATCAGGCCTTTTCAAGTCCTGATTGCACGCCTTACTTCAAGTTGCCGGACAAGAACTGAGCCAGCCGTTCGCTTTTAGGGCGACTCAGCACCTCGGCGGGCGCGCCTTGCTCCTCAATCTGGCCTTTGTGCAGAAACACCAGGTGGTTGGACACCTCTCGGGCAAAACCCATTTCGTGGGTCACCACGACCATGGTGCGGCCTTCTTCAGCCAGCAACTTCATCACCCGCAGCACTTCGCCCACCAGCTCGGGGTCCAGAGCGCTGGTGGGCTCGTCAAACAGCATCACCTCGGGCTCAACCGCCAGAGCACGGGCAATCGCCACGCGCTGTTGCTGACCACCGCTCATGTGGGCGGGATAACGGTCTTCCACGTCTTTTAAACCCACGCGCTCGAGGTATTTGCGTGCGGTCTGCACCGCTTGGTCTTTGGGCATACCCAAGACGTGCACTGGCGCCTCAATGATGTTCTGCAACACCGTCATGTGCGCCCACAAATTGAAATGCTGAAACACCATGGCCAAACGGGTGCGCAGCTTTTGCAGCTGAGCGGCGTTGACGGCTTCCAGTTCGCCCCGTTTGTTGGCTTTGAGCACCAGCTCTTCGCCAGACAGCACGATGCGGCCAGCGTTGGGTTTTTCCAGCAGGTTGATGCAGCGCAGTAAGGTGCTTTTGCCAGAGCCAGAGCTGCCAATCAGGCTGATCACGTCACCGGCCTTGGCCTGCAGCGACACGCCTTTGAGCACCTCGTTGCTGCCATAGCGTTTGAAGATGCCCTCGACTTGCAGCAAGGAACCTGGAGAAGCGGTGTGTGTGTTCATGGAGTGTCTCAGGCGCCCAAGAGCTGCCCAGTTCTGAAAGCTTGTGCGCCAGCGATCTTGCCCACCTCACCGCCAGCGTGCACATAACGCTCGTTGACGCGAGCGTAGAAGACGCCCGACACGTCGGCGCGCACCCAGTGCACCCGCGACACCTCGGTAGACGGGTCGATCACCTCGGCCACCACATCGCCAGCGGCGACGGTCTCCCCCAGTTCGCGCACAAACACCAGCACCCCTGGAACCGGCGACGACAGCGTTTGTGAGCCGGCCAAGGGGGTGGGCGCGCAAGCCAAAGCGGGCAGGGCAGGTTGGGCCGCGGGACCGGCGCGCAGCGCGCCGATGTCGGCCAAATACGCTTCGATGGCGCGTGCGTCGTTTTCTGCCCAGCGGTGGCTCACGTCGGCTTCGCCGCGCAGCTCAACGGTGGTACTGGCACAGCCCTGGGCGATGTGGCAAGCGATGCCGTCGCGCTCGGCCATATCCTGCAGCTGCCACCACTGGCCCGAGAGCCGTTCGTCAAAAGGGCCTCCGCCCGATTCCTGGGCCAGCAGCACCGCTCGGCAAGCCAAACGCGCCGCCAGCGGCTCAAACACCGACCAGCAGGGCGTTTCGCAATACAGGTGCATCACCGATTCGCAATCGCAATGCAGATCGATCACCACGTCGGCATCGTGTGCCCAACTCAACAGTGTTTTGCGCAGGCTCTCCAGCTCGGTGGTCGGGGCCCACTGGTCCAGCCAGTCGGCGGTGGCTTGCCGAATCAGCGCGGTGTTGTGCTCGGGGTCGCACCCCAAACGGTCGCGCACCGTCGGATACACCGCCGCCGCCAGATCGGGGTAGTGGCGGTTGAAGTTCTCGGACGTGTCGAATTCAAACCGCCCCTGCGCGTGGTGGTAAGCCCGCTGCGACAAACCGATTGGGTTGGCCACCGGCACCAGCACCACCCGAGCATCCAATCTGCCCTCGGCTTCTGCTTGAGCCAGTTGGGTTTTGAGGTGGTGTGCCACCAACATGCCAGGCAGTTCTTCTGCGTGCAGGCTCGCCTGGATGTACACCTTGCGCGCCGCGTTCGCTGGGCCGTAGTGAAACGCGACCAGGGTTTTGTGGCTGCCGATGCTAGGCGAGAGCAGGGAGACCTCTTGGCGGTGCATAACGCGATCCCTCCTCACACCTGACGCGGGGCCAGATAGCGCAAAAACCGCTTTTCGGCCAAACGGAACATGCTCACCAGACTGAAGGTGATCACCAAGTAAATTGCTGCAGCGGCCATGTAGGCCTCAAACGGCAGATAAAAGTCGGAATAGATGCGGCTGGCAGCAGCGGTGACGTCGAGCAAGGCCGGCACTGTGCTGGCCAAACTGGTGCTGTGCAGCATCATCACCACTTCGTTGCTATAAGCGGGCAGGGTGCGCCGCAAGGCACTGGGCAGCACGATGCGGCGCATCACACCCCAGCGGCTCATACCCATCGCCTGGGCAGCCTCAATCTCACCGGCCGATGTTTCGCGGATGGCACCCGCCAGCATTTCAGCCGCGTAGCCGGCGGTATTCAAAGTGAAGGCCAACCAAGCGCAAAAAAACGCTTCTTTGAAATACACCCAAGGCCACACATCGTTCCAGCGCGCCTGAATCCACTCCAACTGGGCCAGCCCGTAATAAATCAGGTACACCTGAATCAGCAACGGTGTGCCGCGAATCACAAAGGTATAGGTCCCCACAATGGCTCTTAGCCACGCCACACGGCTGGTGAGCGCCAGTGCGCACAAAACGGCCAACACCGCACCTGCCGACACCGAACTGAGCAACAACCACAGCGTGTTGACGATGCCTTCAGCGTACAAAGCCAAAGTCTCAGGCTTGAAGATGACGGCCCATTTCATCTCAGACCTCGCCGCGCTTGGCACCCAAGCTGTAGCGCGCGCTCAAACGCCGCAGCACCCACAAAGAAACTGTTGTGTAGAGCAAAAACAAGGCTGCAGCAAACAACAAGAATGTGAAGGGCTCACGGGTGGCGGCGCTGGCTTGTTTGGCCAAAAAAGTCATGTCTTTGAGGCCGATCAAGCTTACTAGTGCGGTCGCCTTGATCAAGACCAGCCAGTTGTTGGTGAAGCCGGGCAGGGCGTAACGCACCATTTGCGGCACAGTGATGCGAAAAAATGTCCGCACCGGCCCCATGCCAAAGGCCCAAGCGGCTTCCATTTGCCCTTTGGGCACAGACAAGATGGCGCCACGAAAGGTCTCGGTCATGTAGGCGCCGTAAATGAAGCCAATGGTCAGCACCCCTGCGGTAAAGGGCTCAATGTCCACCGGCCCTTTCATGCCCATGGCCTGCACCACATGGTTCAGGCCGATGGTGCCACCGTAAAACACCAAGAGCATCAGCACCAACTCCGGGATGCCCCGAATCAAGGTGGTGTAGACCGTCGCGACAGCGACCCAGCTGCGGCGCCCAGAAAGCTTGGCTGCTGCACCCAACAAACCCAAGACAATTGACACCACCAAAGCGCCCAAGGACACACCCACCGTCAGCAGGGCGCCTTGAAGAATGGAGAGGAAATAACCCGACAAGATGATCGGCGTGGCCGCTGCACACGACCACACCCGTGCTCACAATCGATCAGCTGCCGTACACGTCGAAGTCAAAATACTTCTTGCTGATGCTGTCGTAGGTGCCATTGCCGCGAATGGCTTTGATGGCGTCGTTGATCTGCTGCTTGAGCTGATCTTCACCTTTGCGCAGGGCCACGCCCACGCCCACGCCAAAGTACTTGGGTTCGTTGAGCACGGGGCCCACAAAACCATAACCCTGACCGTCCGGCTTCTTCAGGAACCCGCCCGTCACCTCAACCGAATCGGCCACGGTGCCATCGAGACGCCCAGCCTTGATGTCCAAATAGACCTGATCCTGCGCCTCGTAAGGCACCACGGTCACACCTGCTGGCTTGAGTTCACCCATGGCGAATTTCTCTTGCGTGCTGCCCTTGAGAACGCCAATCTTTTTGCCTTTCAGTGAGGCAAGGTCTGTAAAGGCGGTGTCGGCCTTCACCACAATACGGCTTGGGGTGTTGTAGTACTTGTCCGAAAAATCGACTTGCTGAAGGCGCTCTTCGGTGATGGACATCGAAGACAGGATGGCATCGAACTTGT
>JBEIEH010000080.1:0-10327 GCA_040383055.1 Burkholderiaceae bacterium | reverse complement strand
GTGCAACGTCTGGCGCAGCATGGCCAGCACGCCCTGGCTTTGCCAGGTCTGGCGCAAGTGGCGCAATTTTTCGACCTGGGCGTCAAAGGCTTCGTCGTCGGTGGCCAGCCGGGTCAGCTCGGCCAGCGGCAGGCCCACACTGGCCAGGGCCAAGCCAGCGCGCACCAGCGCCGAATCCTGCGGGGTGGCCACGGCGCGCAACCAGTGCACCAGATCGCGGGCCTCGTCACTTTGGTAGACCGAGTCTTTGTCCGACAAATACACCGAGGGCAAGCCGCGCGCTTGCAGGGCGCGGCGCACCGCGGTGGCCTCTTGGGCCGAACGCACCAGCACCGCCACGTCGCGCGGGCGCAGGCGCTGCAGACCCTTGTCGCCGAACAGGCCGTTGCTCGCGTCGTTGAGCCAGCCGACGATGCGCTCGGCGCACAGATCGGCAAAGTGGCGCAGCGCGCCGGCTTTGTTGCGCGGGGTGGTGTCGAACGCCAGCTGCAGCGCGGGCCACGGTGTGTCGCCGGCCACCCAGCGCTCGGGCCGGCCATGGGCCTGCACCGGCACAAAGGGCAAGCCCTGCTCGCCCTGCCCCAAGGCAAACGCGCCCAAGGGCAGGCGCTCATCGGCGCGGGCAAAGCTGTGGTTGACCGCGTCGACCAAGGCCACGGTGGAGCGGCGGTTGACCGACAGCGCGTGGTGCCGGCCAGCGGTGGCTTGGCGGGCACGCAGGTAGCTGTAAATGTCGGCGCCCCGAAAACCATAAATGGACTGTTTGGGGTCGCCAATCAGCAACAAGGTGCGGGCGCTGTGGGTATCCGCATCGGCCCCGGGCGCGTAGACGCGCTCAAAAATGCCGTACTGCTCGGGCGAGGTGTCCTGAAATTCGTCGATCATGGCCACCGGAAACTGCTGCGCCATGGCCTGCGCCAAGCGCTCGCCCTGCGGGCCGTGCAGGGCGGCGTGCAAGCGGGCCTGCACATCGGCAAAACCCAGTTGCCCACGGCGCCGTTTGAGGGTGAGCAGGCGCGCCTGCACCCAGGCTCCGGCGTGGCGGCGCAACACCGAGCGGGCCGGGCCGCTAGGGTGTTGCTGGTAGGCGCGCACCAAGTGCTCAAACCAAGCAAAGGCCTCGGGCACCAGCACATCGGGCGCGTTTTTTTTGCGGCGTTCGATCAGGCCGGCGGGCGTGAGGGCCTGCAAACCCTTGTCCAGCGCGGGCAGCTGCAGCGGCCAGTCGGACGCAGCCCAGTCTTGCAAACGGCGCAACCACCCCAGCGCGGTGGTGGTGCGCAAGGTGTTGCCGTTCCAGTGCTCGCGCTGGGTGTCGAGTTGCTCACGCAGCCACACGGCCATGGCGTCGACCTGGCGCTGCCGATCGCTCAGCAGTGGCGCCAGTGGGGCGAGCCAGTCCTGCAGCGCCTGGCCCAGCGCGGCCTGGGGTGCGGTCTTGGGCCATTGACCGTGCAGCGGGCGCAAATCGCGCTGGCTGTCGGCCACACCGCCCCACACACGCTGCAGGCTGTGCACCGCCGCCACCGGCAGGCCGTAGACGTGTTCGCGCCAATAGTCCTGCACGGCTTCGGTGAACAAAGCGCTGTCGTCGGCCACCAGTTCTTCGTCCCATAGGCTGCCGCTGTCAAACGCGTGTTCGCGCAGCATGCGCTGGCACCAGGCGTCGATGGTGAGCACGGCCGCGTCGTCCATGGCGTCGGCCGCCATGGCCAAGCGCCACGCGGCGCTGGCGCGCTGGGCCGGGTCGGGGAATTCGGCCAGCAAACCATCCAAAAAAGGATCGGGCTGGGCGCCGGGCTCGGGCGGCTCGCCACGAAAGGCGCGCGCGGCCTGCATCAGCCGTTCGCGGATGCGGCCGGCCAGCTCGTGGGTGGCGGCGCGGGTGAAGGTCATGACCAGAATCTGCCCGGGCATGAGCGCGACCATGGGGCCAGCGTCGCCACCATGGCCGATCACCAGGCGCACATAGAGCGCGGCGATGGTCCAGGTTTTGCCGGTGCCGGCGCTGGCCTCGATCAGGCGCGCACCGTTGAGTGGAAAACGCAGCGCGTCCAGGTTCTGTGGCGCAGCGCTGTTCACAAGGGGGTTCATGCCCACTCCTCGTCAAAGGGCTCGGCCTGCACACACTCGGTGATCCAGGCGTGCAGCGGGGCATAGAGCGCATCGGCCCACTGCGCCAGCGCATCGGCAGGCAGTGCATCAAAGTCGGGGAACACCCGCGCCAGGCTCATGTCCTGCACCTCGGCGCGTTCGCGGCTGCGGGCGTCGTCGCCGCCTTCGTAGGCGCTGCGGGCGCGCTGCAGGCGCTGGGCTTCATCGGCTTTGGGATCGGCCATGGCCAAAGCGGCGCGCAGGGGCAGCGGCAGCGGCTCCGTCTGCCCAGCTTGCCAGGCGACCAGCGCATCGGCCAGGGTGGCGCGGGCTTGATCGGCGGCGTCGGGCGCGGCGCTGGGGCGCACCCGCAGCACACCGTTGGCGCCCACCAGCGCCATGTGCAGCGGCGCGCCCGCGGCGGTGGTGAGCAGCGCCAGCAACCAAGCGTGCAGCAGCTTGTGGGGCCAGGGTTTATCGTCTTTGTCCAGCAGCTGGCCAGCGTCGAGCGCCACCCAGGCGCGTTCGCCATCGGCGTTGCGCCACAGCGGGTCGAGCCAGTCGCGCAGCGTCAGGCCATCGTGCTGGGCCAGCAGCGGCTCGCGCGGCGCGGCGTGTGGCCACAGCGGCGCCAGCGCCATCCAGGCCTGGGCCATGGCCTGCAGGCGCGACTCCAGCCGCTCGCGCTGCGCTTGCCCGAGTGAGCGCAGCGGCAGCTCGCCGGCGCGCTGCCAGGCGTCAAGGCGCTGCGCCAACTGGCGCGGCAAATCGGCGCAGGCCACCGGCATGGGCCAATGGCGGATGAAGTCGCTCACCCGCTGGTGCTGCTCCAGTGCGTCGGTGTCAAAAGCCTCGGTGTCGGGCGGGGTATCGTCGTCGCTCCAGAAACGCACCTGCAGCCGGTCTTGAAAAAACGCCCGCGCCGGGTTGCGCAAAAACCGCAACAGGCGCTGCAGGTCGATGGTGGTGTCGCCCCTATCGGCCACCGGCGTGAACGCGGCAGGTGCCGACGGCGGCAGGTGGGCGGCGCGCCATTCGCGCGCAAAGGTGAACAGGCCCGGCTCGTTCTGAAAATAGCGCCGGCTGAAGGGCTGCAGCGGGTGTTCGGTGGTGCGGGCGGCCAGCGCCTCGGGGCCCCACACCACGGCGATGTGGTCGCGCAATTGCGCCACCAGCACCGAGGGCGGTTGTTCGCTGTTGTCGCGCACGCTGCGGCCGGTCCAACTGACGATGAGCTGGCGCCGCGCCGACAGCAGGGCTTCGAGCATGAGCTGGCGGTCGTCGTGTTGGCGCGAGCGGTCGCCGGGGCGAAACTGACCCGGTGCGGCCATCAGGTCGAAATCGCTGCGCGGGGTGCGCCGGGGGTAGGCGCCGTCGTTCATGCCGAGCAGGCACACCACCTCAAACGGAATGGCGCGCATGGGCATGAGTGTGCAGAAGGTGACGCCACCGGCGCGAAAGCGCTGCTCTAGCCGGGGCTGCTGCAGCGCATCGAGCCAACCATGGCGCAGGCCCGTGAGGTCCACCGCTTCGTCAAAGCCGGCCAAGGCGCAGGCGGCTTGCCAGCGGGTGAGCGCGTCGTGCAGGGCGCGCAGCGCGCTCTCGTCTTCGCTGTCTTGACCGGCGTCAAAGGCTTGGTCGAGCAGCCAGCGCGCGTGTTCCACCCAGGCCTCTGGGGTGTGGGCGCTTTGGCAGCGTTGCCACCACTCGGCCAGCACGCCCAGCCATTGGGCCAGCGCGCCAGCGGCGGCGGCATCCAACCCGCCGACCTCGGTGTAGGGCTCCATGCCCTGCCAGCCCGGCAGCTCGGGCGGCAGCGCGCCAGCGGCGTAGCCCAGCAGCATGCGCTGCAGGCCAAACCAGGCGCTGTTTTGTTCGCCACAGGCCGACAAATCGAGCGCGGCGCGGTGCTGGGCGTGCAGGCCCCAGCGGATGCCGGCGCCCTGCATCCAGTGCTGTAACGCGGGCAGCTGCTCCGGGGCGAGCCGCAGGCGGCGCGCCACCGCCGGCACATCCAGCCAGCCCAGCAGATCGGACAGACCCAGGCGGCTGCGCGGCAGGTCGAGCAGGCCTTCGACCGTGGCCACCAGCGGGCTGCTGGACTTGGCGCTCAGGTCGGCAATATCAAACGGGATATAGCGCGGATCGTGGCTGGGATAACGGCCAAACACCGCGCGGATGGCCGGGGCCAGGGCCTGCACATCGGGCACCATGACCACCACATCGCGTGGCTGCAGGCCAGGCTGCTGCAGGGCGAGCAAGAGGTGGTCGTGCAGCACCTCCAGCTCACGCACCGGGGTGTGGGCCAGATGAAAGCTCACGCTGCGGTCGCCTGGGGGCAGCGGTGGCTCTTGGGCCGCCTCGGCCGGTGGCACCAGGTCGCGGATGTGGCGCAGGATGCGCGCCAACAGCGGTGTGTCGGCGTCGACGGGTGTGTCGTCAAAGAACTCGATCTTCTGTTGCGGCCAGGCTTGGAGCGCGGCGGCCACGTCGTCAAAAGCGTCGAGCTGGCGAATGAAGTCGCGGCTTTGGCGGCCCCAAGCGGCCAGCAGCGGGTGGGCGTGCTGGTGCATGGCCTCCAGCGGCACCTGGGCCAGCGGCGTGGCGCCGCGTTCGCGGTGGCGGCGGTGGGCGCTGGCAAACAGTTCGCGGCCGTCCAAGATGTCGCCCCAATAAAAACGGCAGGGGTTGGGCACAGCCAATACCACTTGGGTGTGGCGCGACAGCGCGGCCAACAGGGCCAAGGTGCTGCCGGGCAAGGCGCTCATGCCAAACACCACCACCCGCCGGGGCAGCGGGGCGCTGGGCGCGGCGCCACTGTGCAGCCACTGCAGCACCTGGCGGTGCAGCGCGGGCCGGGTGGTCTGGTCTTGGCCGGCGCTCAGGCTGGCCAGCAGCGCACGCCACAGCGCGGGCTGCCACCCGTGCTCGGCCGGCACCGGCGTGGCCGCACCGCCCAGGCGGCGCAGCTGATCGCGGCCAGCGGCCCAATCGTCGAGCCAGTCGGGGCGGTGGTTTTGGTATTGGTCCAACAGGTCGGCCAGCCGCGCGGCGAGCTGCAGGTGGCGCTCGGTGCGCTCGGCGCTGTCGGGTTCGGCCGACACATAGCGTTGCAGCGGCTCAAAAGCGCTGTCGTTCAGCAAGCTTGGCAACAGCGCCAGCAAGCGCCAAGTCATGGGCAGTTTGTCGAGCGCCGATTCGCGCGGCACCCGCTGCGGTCCCAGCACCTGGCGGTAGGTGCGCCACAAAAAGCGACCGGGCAGTTCCACCCGGGTGGCCGCGCACACACCGAGCGACTGCGCCAGCGTCATCTTCATCCACTCGGACATGCCGTTGCTTTGCACCAGCACCACCTCGTCTTCGAGCGGGGCGAGCGGGCGTTCGCTCAGCAGCCACACCACGGCCTGGGCCAAGTCCTCGGCGCGGTTGCCGTGCAGGACGATAAAACTCGGGACGATGGCTTGGGCGTCAGCGGACATGGCCAGAGTCTAGCCCGGCGCAGGCTGGCCGCTCGGGCGCAGGGCACGCCCTTGCACGCGGGCATGTCCAGCGGGTGTGGGGCGCTCGTTCAGCCCGCGCAGTCGGCGTTGAACTGGTCGATGGCGGCCTGGGTGAGGCGGTCTTGGCACAGGCTGGCCACCATCTCGGGCCGCAGGGTGACCGCCTGGGCGCCAATGCCGATCAGGCGCGCCAAGTCGTCGGCGGTTTTGACGCTGGCGGCCAGCAGCTGCGGCGCGCCACCAGGCAGCGCCACACAGGCCTGCATCAGCGCCCAGGCGTCTCGGCCGTCGGCCACCAAGCGGCTGAAGTACGGCGCCACCCAGCGCGCGCCTTGGGCCTGCGCCCACAGCAGCTGCACCGGGTTGGCCACGCCGGTGATGAGCACCGGCAGGCCGGCTGCGCGCGTGGCCGCCGCCAGCGCCGCCCAGTCGGGGTGGCAGGGCAGCTTGATGGTGAGCGCGACACCCGCTTGCGCGGCGGCGGGCGCAAGCCGCGCGATCCAGTCTTGCCCTTGGGCCACACCGGGCTCGGGCAATTGCAGCATCAGCTCGGGCAGGCGCGCCTCACCCGCGCGCGCGATCAGGCCCAAGTAGTCGGCCAGCGTCACACGCAGGCCGGCTTGGCGCACCAGGGTGGGGTTGGTGGTGACGCCCTGCACCGGCGGGGCGCCGGCGGGCAGTGTCCATGAGCGGTGGTCGGCGCCGTCGAGGTAGAGCTTCATGCGCTGTCTTGTTTCAGAAAAATGTCTTTGTCGGGGAAGAACTGGGTGTGCAGCGGCAGCAGCGCGCCGCCGAGCGCGCGCGCGTGGGCACCGATCTCGCCGGTCAGCAGCTCGGGCTGGTGCATGCCGTCGAAGCGGTACTGGTGCAGCGCGCTGCGAATGGCTTCGCGCAGCGCCTCCATCAGGCTGTGGCCGAGCGAACCGTCGATCACCACAGCGTCCAGATCGAGCAAGGCCGAGGCGCTGGCCACGGTCATGGCCAGAGCGTGGCTGGCCTGGGCGATCCACGGGCCGGTCACGGCGGCGTAATCGGGGTGCATGATGGTGTCGCGGTGCAGCGCGGTGGCGTCGTGCCCGGCGGCCACGAGGGCCTGCTCCAGCTGCCAGCCGGAGGCCATTTGCAGCAGCTGCGGCGGCGCGCCCTTTTTGCTGGCCAGGCCCACCGGCAGCGAACCGATGGCACCGGCGTTGCCACGCTCGCCACCCATGATGTGGCCTTGCAGCACCAGGCCACCGCCCACAAAGGTGCTGACGTAGATGTAAAGAAAGCTGCGCAGGCTGCGCCCACGGCCCTGCAGCAGTTCGGCCACACAGGCGGCCACCGTGTCTTTGGCGAACACCACCGGCAAATCGGTGAGCGCCTGCACCTCGGTGGGCAGGTCGATGCGCTCCCAGGCGGCCAGGGCTTGGGCGGCCTCGCCGCCGAGCACGTCGCCCCACTGGTGCAGCGACAGCGGCGCGGTCAGGCCCAAGCCCACCACCCGCGCCCAAGCCTCGCCCCGGCGCGCTTGCAGCGTCTGCAGGCCTTGGGTGATCTGGCCCAGCAGGCGCTCGGGATCGGGGTAGTCGTAGCGCAGCTCAAAACGGTCCACCGGCTGGCCACAAAAATCGGCCACCAACAGTTCCAAGTTGCGTCGGCCCACCTGCACGCCCACGCTGTAGGCGCCGTCGGGGTTGAGCGACAGCGGCACCGAGGGCTGCCCCACCTTGCCACGCACCCGCTCTTGTTTGAGCAGCAGGCCGTCGTCGAGCAGGCGGTCGACGATGATCGACACCGTCTGGCCCGAGAGCTGGGTCAGTCGCGCCAAGTCGGCTTTGGGCATGGCCCCGTGCAGGCGAATGGCCTGCAGCACGGTGCGCTCGTTGAACTGGCGCATGCCGTGCTGGTTGGAGCCGCGCATCTGACGCGAAGAAGAAGCGGTGTCGGTGTTCAAGCGGGCATTCAGTGAAGGATGACGCCCTTGCAAAACAGGGCGTTGCCATAAGCCGTGCCTTCGCCCGACTGGACGATGAGGCTGGCACCGGCGATTTTGTCGTAGAAGGCGTAACGCTCCACCGCTTCGACCCGATCCGGGGCCACGCCGTCGCGGCCCACCAGGTCGACCACCGCTTGTTGTGCGGCGGTGCGGTGTCCGTCGGCGCTGCCACACACCCGCATATACGCGGCGGGCTGGGCCACGTCGGTGGCCAGCGGAAACACCGACAACACCGCAGCGCTCACCCGCGCTAGGCTGTGGCCTGGCAGGCGCACCACCGGCTTGCCCCGGCTCAAAAAATCGGCGGTGAAGTTCGAGTCCACCACCGCCACCCATTCACCATGGCCCATGGCGCACAGGTGCATCAACAGCTCGGGCGTGAGCAGCGGGTCGATCCCTTTCAGCATGCCAGGCTCGCTTCCTCGGCCGGTAGCGAGGCCGGGTCGATGGCGCCGGTGATCAGGCCGACAATTTCTTCCGGGTTGCTCAGGTGTTTGGGGCGGCTGCAAATGATGCGGCCCTGGCGGAACACCCAAATGCGGTCCACCAAGTCAAACACCTGGCGCAGGTTGTGGCTGATGATGATGAGCGGAACGCCCTGCTTTTTCAGGCCCTTGATGATCTCTTCCACCCGGGCGGTTTCCTGCACACCAAGTGCCGCGGTGGGCTCGTCGAGGATGATGAGTTTTTTGGCAAAACCCGCCGCGCGCGCGATCGCCACGCACTGGCGTTGACCACCCGACATGCCGCGCAGGGTCTCGGACATGTCTTGAATCTTCACGCCGGTGGTGGCCAGCATCTGGGCCGAGCGCTCGCGCATGGCCTTGTGGTTGAGCACCGACAAGGGGCCCAGGCTCAGGTGCGTCAGTTCGCGGCCCAAAAAGATGTTGGACGGCACATCGAGGTCTTCGGCCAAGGCCAGGGTTTGGTAGACGGTCTCGATGCCCTGGTCGCGCGCGTCCAGCGGCGAGGCGAAACGCACCGGCTGGCCGTCGAGCTGGATGGTGCCGCTGTTGGGCTGCTCCACCCCGGTGATCAGGCGCACAAAGGTGCTTTTGCCCGCGCCGTTGTCGCCCACGATGGCGGCGTGTTCACCGGGCATCAGGCGAAAACCGGCGTCGGTCAGCGCCTTGACGCCGCCGTAGTGTTTGGTCAGGCCGTCGATGGCCAAAACGGGTTGTGTGGTGCTCATGGTGCAGAGGCAATGGTGGTCCAGGATGGCGGCAAGCTTCGCCCATCCCGGGATTTTTGCGTATTAGTAAAACTACTAGATTTATTTATTCCCGGTTTTGGGCTGTAATCCGCCTGCGGTAAGCGCCGACACCGACAGCGAGCCGACAACCTTTCCATCCCACAACCGGAGATAACCCATGATCACTAAACGCACTTTTGGCCGTCTGGCCGTGGCCGCCGCCGCGCTGACCATGTTCGGCTCGGCTATGGCCGCCGACGTCACCGTCGCCTACATCACCAACGGCAACACCAACGAAGGCTGGACCCTGATCAACGGCGGTGCCAAAAAAGCCGGCGCTGCCAAGGGCGTGAAGTTCATCGAACTGGCCGCTGAAAAAGGTGAGCTGTCCAAGCAGCTGGCCATCGTGGAAGACATGATCACCCGCAAGGTCAACGCGATTGCGATCGCTCCGGTGGACTCCGCTGGCATTGCGCCCGCCATCAACAAGGCGCTCAAGGCCGGCATCAAAGTGGTGGCGGTGGACACCGGCATCACCGGCGCCCAGATCACCTCCTACGTGGCCACCGACAACATCAAGGCCGCCAATGTGCAGGGCAAGTGGGCCGCCGAGCAGATCAAGGACGGCGACACCGTGATTTACGTGACCGGCGACCAAGGCCAGTCGACCGGCCAAGAGCGCAAGAAAGGTTTTGTGGATGGCCTCAACGCCGTGCGCAAAAACGTGAAGATCGTCGAAGTGCCCACCACCTGGGACCAGACCATGGCCCAAAACGGCGTGGAAGCCGCGCTGCGCGCCAACCCCGGCGCCAAGGTGATCGCCTGCGCCTGGGACGGCGGTGCCTTGGGCGCCAAGGCAGCACTGATGGCCGCTGGCAAGAAGCCTGGCGACATCAAGATCGCCGGCTTTGACGGCTCGCCCGGTGGCCTGGACATGATGAAGCAGGGCTGGCAACAAGCCAACGCCGCACAGATGCTGGCCAAGATCGGCCAGGTGGGCGTGGAAACCGCGATCGCCGCCGCCCAAGGCAAGAAGGTCGATGCCCGCATCGACACCGGCTCTTTCCTGGTGCTGCCGACCAACGTCGACCAGTTTGCCAAGGACTCGGGCGTGGGTCAGTTCATGAAGGTGAAGTGAAACAAAGCGGGGCCTGATGGCCCCGCTGGTGTGGCCAGCGCCCCGGCGGCGCTGGTCTGGTGTGCTGTTTGAACCCTTTGGTGTTTGTATGAAATCCCTCACCCGACAAGAGTGGTACGGGGCCTTGGTGGCCGTGATCGTGCTTGGCGCCCTGCTCTCGCTGGCGTCCCCCTATTTCCTGACCACAGGCAACCTGTCCAATGTGCTGGTGCAAGCCTCGGTGATCGCCTTGCTGGCGGGTGGGCAAACCTTTGTGATTTTGACCGCTGGCGTGGACCTGGCGGTGGGCGCCGTGACCGCTTTGGCCGGCGCCATCGCCGGCCATCTGATGCTCAAAATGGGCGCGGACCCCTACCTGGCCATGCTGGTGGCACTCGGCATTGGCCTGGCCGTGGGTGGCTTCAACGGCTACCTGGTCGCCTTCG
>JBEIEH010000079.1:0-10509 GCA_040383055.1 Burkholderiaceae bacterium | reverse complement strand
GTGCCGCTGGACGCCGGGTTGGCCGACTGGATTTCGCCTTTGTATTCGGGCTTGAGCAGGTCGCCCCAGGTCTTGGGGATGGGCAGCTTTTTCTTGGCGATCAGCTCGGTGTTGTAGCCAAAACCCAGCGGACCGGAATAAATGCCCACCGTTTTGTAGCCCGATTGCGCAGCCTGCTTTTGTGCCCAGTCGTGCAGCTTGGGCAGCGAGGGCGATTTGTATTCCTGGGTCAGGTTTTGCTCAGCGGCTTGCAGGTGCGGGTCGCCGGTGCCGCCAAACCACAGGTCGGTCTTGGGGTTGGCGCGCTCGGCCATGATCTGGGCAATCGCTTCGCCCGAGCCCTTGAGCGTCATGTTCACTTTCACGCCCTGGCTCTTCTCAAACGTCACCGCCAGCATGTTGCACCAGGCCGCTTGTGCCGAGCAGATCATGTTGAATTCACCGCTCTGGGCTTGAGCGGCCTGGGTTGTGGCCAGCAACACCGGCAAGGCCATCCACATCGTCTTTTTCATTGCAGTACTCCTAAGGTCAAACACTTGGCCAACATGGCCCACTCACACACAGAACAACACCCCACCGGCGTCACGGCCCCTCGGGCATGGCCGCGCCTGCCCTGGCCGCACTCGCCAGCAAGACACTGACACCGGCACCGTCCAAAAAAACACTCACCGGCGCGCCAGCTTGCAAGCCTTGGCGCTCATGGTGGCGGTGCACCTGAATGGGCCCCAAGGCGGTGAGCACCCGGTAAATGGTCAATCGGCCTTCAAAGGCCACCGACTCGATCTGCCCCGGCAGCCCCTGGCCACTGGCCGGCGACAAGCGCCAAGCCTGCGGCCGCACCACCAGCCGCACCGGGCCTTCGCGCCGGGTCTGTTCGGTGGCCCACTGCAGTGGGCCTAGGCGCACACCGCCTTGGGCGTCCACATGGCCGTCGTACACCGCCGCGTCGCCCATGAAGTCGGCGACAAATTCCGATTGCGGGCGTTCGTACACCTCACGCGGGCTGCCCACCTGCTGCACCTGGCCCTGGCGCATCACCACCACCCGGTCGCTGATGGCCAGCGCCTCCAGGTGGTCGTGGGTCACGTAAATCACCGTCAGGCCGAGCGCCTGCTGCAACCGGCGAATGTCTTCGCGGATTTGGCGGCGCAGCGCCACGTCCAGGTTCGACAGCGGTTCGTCCAGCAACAACACCTGCGGGCGCAGCGCCAGGGCGCGCGCCAGCGCCACCCGCTGCTGCTGGCCACCCGAGAGCGCCGCCGTGTTGGCCTGGGCAAAGGCCTGCAAATTCAGCATGGCCAGGGTGTCGTCCACCCGCTGCTCGCGCTCAGCCTCGGGCAGCGCGGTCAAACCATAGGCCACGTTGGCGCGCACGTCCAGGTGCGGAAACAGCGCGTAGCTCTGAAACACCAAGCTGATCGGGCGCTCGTGCGGGCCGCGCGCGGTCACGTCTTCGCCGCCCATCCACACCCGCCCGGCGCTGGGCTTTTCCAGCCCAGCCACCAAACGCAGCACCGTCGATTTGCCACAGCCCGACGGCCCCAACACCGTGGTCAACTGGCGCGCCGGAAAGTCCAGGTCCAGCCCCTGCAGCGCAAAGCCGCCCACCGCGTAGCGCTTGTCCACCGCTTCCAGTCGCACCGCGCCGCTCATGCCAGCACCTCGCTGTCCAGCGGCCAACGCACCACCGCGTCCACGCCCACCACCCGGTCGTCCTGCACCCGGTTGTAGAGGTTCACCTGCGCTTGCATCGACTGCGCGATGTGCCGGCAAATCGACAAACCCAGTCCCACGCCGCTGGCGCCACTGGCCGACTGAAAGGGCTCAAACAGCCGGTCGCGCACCGACTCGTCGATGCCGCCGCCGTTGTCCCACACAATGATTTCGGCGTGGCCCGGCAGCACCCGCACCACCAGCCCAATGGCCGAGCCGCGCGGCGCGTGGTGGATCGCGTTGGACAGCAGGTTGCGCAATAGTTCGCCCAACATCCAGGCGTCGGTGCGCAGCCGCACCGGCACCGACTCCAGCGAAAAATCCAGGCCCTTGCGCGCGATCAGCGGGCCACATTCCAAACACACCTCGCGCGCCACCTCTTCAAGCTGCACCGGCTGCCATTCGGCCTGCGCCACCAGCTGCTCCACCTTGGCCATCGACAAAATTTGCTTCACCAATACGCTGGAGCGGTCCACCGTGGCCAGCATCTTGGGCAAGGTGTCGGTCACCGCCAGCTCGCCCGAACGCATGCCCTGCAGCTGCGCGCGCAACACCGCAAACGGGGTGCGGAGCTGGTGCGAGGCGTCGGCCAAAAACACCCGCTGGCGGTCGATCGCCTCGCGCTGTTCGCGCAGCGCACCCTGCACCGCGTGCAGCAAGCCCTGCCATTCGACCGGCACATCGGCCTGCTGGGGCGGTGTGCCGTCGCGCACCGCCGCTTGCAGCGCCGACACTGGGCGCGACATCAGGCGCCAACACAGCGCCACCAGCGCCAAGCCCAAGCCCCCGCGCAAAGCCCATTCGGTGGCACTGGGCCAGCCGCGCCCCGGCAGCCACCACACCACCACCGCTTCGCCCAACACCAGCAGCGCCGGCACCGCCGCCAGCAGCCGCGCGCGCACACCCCAGCGCTGACCCGCTCGCGCGGTGGCGGGCGCAGCGCTGGGGGCCAATCGGCTGTCGGGGGACATGGGCTGGGCGTTCATGGGCACATCATCCCAGCGAATCGTCGATGATCAGGTAACCCACACCACGCAGCGTCACCAGCTGCGCGCCCGAGCCCTGAATGCGTTTGCGCAGCCGATGCACCAGCACCTCCACCGCGTCGGGCCCTACCGCGTCGTCGCCAAACACCGCGCGGTGCAACTCGTCCTTGGCCACCGCCTGCCCGGGCCGCGCCAGCAGCACCTTGAGCAGCGCCAACTCACGCGCCGACACCTCCAGCGGCGTCGGCCCTCGGTACACCACACCGGTGGCGCCGTCCACCCGCAGCAGCGCACAAGCCATGTCGGCGCTGCCATAGGCGCGGCGCACCAGCGCCTTGAGGCGCGCGGCCAGCTCCTCAATGTCAAACGGCTTGGTCAGGTAATCGTCGGCCCCTTCGTTGAGGCCCAAGATGCGGTCGTGCACCGCCGTGCGCGCCGTCATCACCAGCACCGGCACCCGGCTGCCGCCGTCGCGCAGGGTGCGCAGCACCTCAATACCCTCTTTGTCGGGCAAATTCAGGTCGAGCAGAATCGCGTCGAAGCTGCTGCGGCGCGCCATGGCAATGGCCTCCAGGCCGTGCGCGCACCGGGTCACGTCAAATCCCCGGGTCTGCAGCATGCGGGCCACCGCATCGCCCAGGTCCAGGTCGTCTTCCACCACCAGCAGTTTCATGCACCGATCATCGGCCGGCGCGACCACCCGCACCACAGAGAAAACCTGTAATTCGCTTGAAAGCTGGCTGAAATCTTGGCGCAGGGCGCCGTGTTAGGCGCCGCTGCGCCCCGGCTGGGCGGTCACGCGGATGCGCTGGTCTTGCCGCAGCCGGCGGTAGCGCAGATCGGCCTGCACCGTCACCGCCACCCCGGCCGCGTCGGCCGCGTGCAGGGCCACGGTTTGCACCAGCAGCTCCATGTCGCGCACCACGGTGTGGCCCACAAAACCGGCCATATAAGCGTCCAGGCTGAACAGCTCCAGAAACCGCTCACCGGCGCCGTAGCGCAGCATGAGCGTGCTGCCGCGCTTGGGGTTGCGCGTGGCCGGACACAGCTCGGGCAGGTGCAGCACATGCTCCACCTCGGTGGCCAGGCACGGGTGCGGGTTGGCAATGGTCTTGATGCGCGCGCGCAGCTCGTCGAGCGTGGGCACGGCGCTCATGCCGGCGTCGCTTGCATCTGGCGCACGCGAATCGCAAAGAACGCCGCGATGGCAAATTTGGCGATCACGTCGGCAAACACAATCTCGGTCATTTCACGCGTGCTCATGTCGCCATAAAAGGCCAACAGCGTGAAGATCACCGAGTCCAGCGGCACGCTCACCGCGTTGCTCGCGAGCACACGGGTCCACCAGCTGCGGCGAATCAGGCGCTGATACACCGCCGTGTCGGCCAGCTCGCTGATCAGAATCGCCAGGAACGACGCACCAATAAAACGCATGGGCGTGTCCAGCCAAATGGCCGCCGCCACGTTGACGGTGAGCGCCAGTGCAATCGCCACAAACACCGCGTTGAGCCCGCCGGTGCGGTGAATGCGGTCGCGCAAGGTGAACACCGCCGCAAAAAACAGCGTGCCCACGCTCAGCAGGCCAAACACCGGCAGCTCGATGAAGTGGTTGAGGGTGAGGTTGGCCAGCAAAATGGCCAATGCATACAGGCCGATCGTGACGATCAGCCCGGTCGGCCACAGGGAAAGTTGTCCCAAGGCCGGGTTCGGCTTGTGCATGATGAACTCCAAAAACGCCCAGCAACAAAACAGGTCACCGGCGGGATTGGATTGTACGAGGCGGCCCGCCTTATGCCGGCCTGGGTGGCGGCATGGGCTGGTAGCGCAGCGTCGCGCAAATGACGCCGTGGTCGGTGCTGCCGTCGGCCTTGGGGTCGCCCATGTCAAGGTGATCGTTGACGATCTGCAGGCCGTCGAACAGCCACACCCGGGTTTTGCTGTGGTCGTAAAACGCCTCGCTCAGCAAGATGTGATCGAGCGACTCGCGAATGCCCTGGTGCACATGGGTGTAGTACACGTCGCGCGTGTCGCGGTACTGCTGCAGGGTCTGGGCGGTGTAGAGCGCGGTGTCGCGCCCGCCCAGGCGCCCACCGTGCAAATACGCCGGCTGCTCGGTCAAGATGTTGGCGGTGTTGCTGTGCTGGCCGTCGTTGATGTCGCCCAGCACCACCACCGGTTCGGTGGTGCCCTTGGTGGCCTCGGTCACCATCCAGCGCAGCGCGGTGGCCTCGGCGGTGCGGCGAATGGTGGACAGCGCCGCCCCCAGGGCGCCCGCGTGTGGCGCGTACACCTCGCGTTGGCTTTTGAACCAGCCTTCGCTGGCCACCTGGGTGGGCGCCTTCGATTTGAAATGGCACACATACACCCGCACCGCCGGCGCCTTGGGGTGGGGCTTGACGCTGAACTGCAGCACCGGCCGCGAAAACCCATCAATCGCCACCGCAATATCGGGCGTCTGCGCGTCGTCGCCACCCGACGACAGGCGCATGGCCTGCGGAAACTGGGCCACCCAGTCGGGCTGGCCGCGCAGCCAGCCCTTGCGCACCAGCGCCGCGCACACAATGCGCTGACCGGTGGCGTTTTCGGGCGCCACCACCTCGTAGTCGGCCTGCAGCCCGGCGCGCTCCACCATGCGCTCCAGCGAACGGCGGTGCCACAGCTCTTGCACCCCCACCACATCGGCCTGCAGACGCTGCAGCAGCTGCGCGCCCCAGTCCAGCTTGGCCTGATAGGCCGCCTCGCTCCAGCCCTCGCGGTTGCGGTACATCGGCAAGCCGGGCTCGTTGAGGTTGAACACATTGAACGACGCAATGCGCCAGCTGCGGGCGGTGGCCATGGGGATTCCTCCTGAAGGTGTATGACAGCGGTCATTGTGGGCGAACGGCCCGCGCCGCACATCCCCCATCCGGGTGGGTTATATTTTTACCAAGCAATTGCTTGATAAAAATACCGCATGCCCAGTCCATCCCCCCTCACGCCAGCCGCAGAGCCCCCCCGCCCGCGCGGGCGGCCGCGCAAAACCGCCGAAGAGCGCGACGACGGCAACCGCCGCCAGGCCCTGCTCGGCGCAGCCGCCGTGCTGTTTCGGCAACACGGCTTTGCCGCCACCAGCACCCGCGACATCGCGCAGGCGGTGGGCATGCGCTCGGGCTCGCCCTTCTATCACTTCGACAGCAAACAAGCCCTGCTCGGCGCCGTCATGACCGAAGGCATGCGCAGCGCGCTGCAGCACCAAGCCCAAGCCCTGGCCGCGCTGCCCACCGGCGCCTCGGCGCGCGAGCGTTTTGCCGCGCTGGTGCGCAGCCACTTTGACGTGCTCTTGGGCCCGCAGAGCGACTTCATCCCGGTCATGCTCTACGAATGGCGCCTGCTGCAGCCCGAACAACGCGCCGCCGTGCAAGCGCTCAAAGACGACTACGAATCGGTCTGGCAACACGTGCTCGACGCCCTGCACCAGGCCGGTTGCCTGCGCGGCGACCCACGCCTGGTGCGGCTCATGATTTTTGGCGCACTCAACTGGAGCGTGCAGTGGTACCAGCCCCCCGGCCGTGGCAAAAGCCGCCAGCGCGCCACGCTCGACGACCTCACCCGCACCGCCCTTGAGCTGTTTTTGACCACACCATGACCACACCCCTGCCCGCCCGCCCGTGCAGCGCCGACGAGCGCCTCATGACCATATGCCCCGAGCGGGTGTTTTACGTCGGCCTGCTGGGCACACCCGCCGTGCGCCAGCTCGGCAGCGTCACGGTCTACGCCGCGTTTGACGCGCCCGTGCGCCTGCGCTTGGGCGACGGGCCGTGGGTGACCACATCGCTGGCGGTGGTGCCCGCCTATGCGCCGCACCAAGTGGCCTGCGACGGCCGGCACATCGGCGTGCTGGGCATCGAGCCCGACACCGTGGCCGCCCACGGCTGGCCCGCCGCGCTGCAGGCGCAGTCGAGCCACACCGCGTTCACCGACCACCCCGACCACCCCACCCTGCTGCGCCGCCTGCACACCCTGCACGAGCACCTGCTGCGCGAGCCCTGCCTGCAACTGCCCGCCGCCGCACTCGACCAATGGCTCTGGGGCGAGTGCCTGCCCACCCCCGCGCACGACCCGCGCATCGCCCGCGTGCTGCACGGCCTGCGCGCCGAGCCGCACGAACGCTGGAGCGCTGAAGACGCCGCCGCCCTGGCCTGCCTGTCGTTCTCGCGCTTTTTGCACCTTTTTAAAGCCGAGGTGGGCGTGCCCTACCGCAAGCTGCGCACCTGGAAGCGCGCGCGCTGCCTGCTGAGCTACGCCAACGGCAACAACACCCTCACCAGCGTGGCGCTGGACACCGGCTACCCCGACTCCACCCACTTCAGCCACAGCATCCGCCAGGTCTATGGTTTGAAGCCGCGTGACATATTGGCCGGCTCTCGCAGACTGCGGGTGCTGGTGGCATGATCGCGGCATGAGCCCGCAGGACTTCTGGACCCAATGGGCGCTGGCCCGTCAGCGCAGCGACGACGCCGAGCGGCGACTGGAACAAGACAAGCTGCGCCAAATCGGCCGCACACTGCGCCAAGCCACCGCCACCCAATGGCTCGATGGCCTGATGCGCCAACCCTGGACCGACCCGAGCTGGGCCAGCTGGTTCTGGTTCAACCACTTCAATGTGCTCAGCAGCAAGGCCCAAATCGACGGAGTGATCGGCCACTATGTGTTCGACACCGTGGCCGCCCACGCGCAAGGCCGCTTTGTCGACCTGCTGCGCGCGGTCACCCTGCACCCGGCCATGCTCATGTACCTGGACAACGTGCGCAACAACGCCAACCGGGGCAACGAAAACCTGGCCCGCGAGCTGCTGGAACTGCACACCCTGGGCGTGGGCGGCGGCTACACCCAGGCCGATGTGCAAGCCACCGCCCGCGTGCTCAGCGGCTGGGGCGTGGACATGAGCGACAGCGGCGCCAACACCGTGCTGCGCAAGCGCCAGCACGACATGGCCGCCAAAACCGTGCTCGGCCGCAGCTACCAGAGCAGCGACGGCCAAGAGCTGCACAGCCTGATCGACGCCTTGGCCGCCCACCCCGCCACCACGCGCCACCTGTGCACCAAACTCGCGGTCTGGTGGCTGGGCGACGCGCCGCCCGCCGCCGCCGTGCAAACCCTGGTGCACAGCTTTGAGCGCAGCGGTGGCGACCTGGCCGAGCTGTGGCGCACCGCCGCCGCCCTGCGCGAACAACACCCCCAAGCCCGCCCCTTCAAAGAGCCCCTGCGCTATGTGTGCAGCGGCTGGCAGGCGCTCGCCCCCGGCAGCGCGCCGCTGCGCATGGACGCCGCCGTGCGCTGGCTCAACCAGCTGGGCCAACCCCTGCTCGACCGCGCCACCCCCGACGGCTATCCGGTGTCGGGCACAGCCTGGGCCAACGCCGGCCAACTGCAGCAGCGCATGGACTGGGCCCAAGACGTCACCCGCTGGATGCCCAACCTCAGTGGCCAGCGCCCCTGGCGCCCCGAGCCCCCCAGCCTGCCCACCCACACCCGCGCCGCCACCCGCCAAGTGGTGCAGGCCAGCGCCAGCCCGGCGCAAGCCTGGGCCCTGTGGCTGTGCAGCCCCGACTTCATGTTTGCCTGAGCCATGGCCCCGCACACACCACACCTCAACCGCCGCCACGCCCTGGGCGCGCTGGCCAGCGCCGCCACCCTGCCCTGGCACAGCCGCCTGTGGGCCGCACCCGGCGCGGGCGACACCCGCCTGGTGGTCGTGCTGCTGCGCGGCGCTTACGACGGCCTCAGCGCCCTGGTGCCCTACAGCGAACCGTTTTATTACGAATCGCGCCCCCGCACCGCCATCGCTGCGCCCGACGCGTCCGACGGTGGCCCGCTGCGCGCCCTGCCCATCGACGGCCGCTGGGCCGTGGCCCCGGCGCTGCAGCTCGGCATGCCCGGCCTGCTGGCCGACCGCCAAGTGGCCTTTGTGCCCTTTTGTGGCACCGGCTTTGTGTCGCGCAGCCACTTTCAGGCGCAAGACTGGATGGAAGCCGGCCTGCCCGCCGACGACCCCAGCCCCTCGCTCGACAGCGGCTTTCTGAACCGGCTGGTGCAGCGCCTGGGCGGCCAGGCCGCCAGCTTCACCCAGCGCCTGCCGGTCATGCTCAGCGGCGCGGTGCCCGTGCCCAACATGCCCTGGCAGCGCAACCCCACACCCGCGCGCGAAGGCGACTTTGCCGCCCAAGTGGCCGCCATGTACGCCGGCCACGCGCTGGAGCCCCTGTTCAACAGCGGCCAGGCCCTGCGCCGCGCCATGAGCCAGAGCGTGGCCATGGAAATGGACGCCAGCGCCCGCCAAGCCATCAGCGCCACCGGATTTGCGCTCGAGGCCGGGCGCATCGGCGCCCTCATGGCCGGCGCCCCCCGGCTGCGCGTGGCCTTTGTCGACGTGGGCGGCTGGGACACCCATGTGGACCAAGGCAACGACCGCGGCCAACTCGCCAACCGGCTCGAAGGCCTGAGCGCTGGCCTGCAATCCATGGCCCACGCCCTGGGCCGCGAATGGCGCCACACCGTGGTGGTGGTCCTGTCCGAATTTGGCCGCACCTTCCGCGAAAACGGCAGCGGCGGCACCGACCACGGCCACGGCAACGCCCTGTGGCTGCTGGGCGGCGCGGTGCAAGGCGGCCAGGTGCTGGGCGAGCAAGCCGCCCTCAGCGCCGCCGCCCTGCACGAAGGGCGCGACCTGCCCGTGCTCAACGACTACCGGCAGGTGCTCGCCGGCGTGTTTGCCCGCCTCTACGGGCTATCCGCCAGCGACCTCGATCACATCCTGCCCAAGGCGGCACCGCGCGCACTGCCGTTTTGGTGAGGCGCCCATCAGAGCCTTGCGCCCTGATTTTGTGTATATACAATGGGAGGAACATGAGACATCTCATCATCAGCGCCAGCATTCGCGCCAAGCTGGCCGACAAACACCAAGTTACAGAGCGAGAAGTCGAACAGTGCTTTGAAAACATTGATGGCCCGCTCTTGATTGACAACCGCGAAGACCACCGAACCGAGCCACCGACCCTGTGATTCATCAGCCGAACCAACCACAACAGACTGCTCAAAGTCGCGTATATACAACGCGGAAGCTCGATTCACTTGCGAACTTGCTACGAGCCGAACGAAGCTGAAATGCAGATCTACTCACGTCACTTGGGTTAACTGGAGAAACACATGAAAAAAATCACTGGCACCGACGAAGCGTGGGACAGCCGTGCACTCGGCGCTGACATGGCATCGGCCCAAGTCGCTGGCCCAGAGCACGCCGCGGCGCTGGACGACGCCCTTGGCATGCAGTCCATATCCATCCGGCTGCCGCGCCAGCTGATCGACACCTACAAGCTGATCGCCAGCCACCACGGCGTCGGTTATCAACCGCTCATGCGCGACATCCTGCAACGCTTTGTGCCTGAAGGCCTGCAAGAGGTGATGGACGAGCAAAGCCGAAAAGCAGCACAAGCCAGCGCGCGCATTGATGAACTTCGCAAAGTGGCCTGACTGGCCACTCAGCGTACAGCCCGCTTCGGCGGGCTTTTTTTATGGGCCCTCACACCGCCCAGTCCACCGGGACGTCCAGTTCCATCGCCAGCAGTATCTGGCCCATGCCTTTGGCCAGCGGGTCCATGCGGGTGGACACGGGGCCGCCGCCGTCCAGGGCCTGTTCCAGCACGAAGTTGATGGCGTGGATGCCCGGCAGGTGGTGGCGCGCCACGGGGCCTTGCACCAGGTGGGCCAGGTGCGCCTGCACCGCTTGTGGCGTGAGCTGCGCCCACAGCAGCGGCAGCCAGTCGGGCTGGCG
>JBEIEH010000078.1:0-10635 GCA_040383055.1 Burkholderiaceae bacterium | reverse complement strand
TGGGGCGCGACCTGGCTGTCGGCCAGCACGAGCACCGGGGGCTCCAGGGTGACGATGCGGGCAATGCGGCGGCGGTTGTCTTCGTCGCTCGGGCTGGTGAGGTAGCGGATTTCGCGCTCACCCAGCACCTGCACCCGGTAAGGGTGGATGTAATTCAGATACCCCACCAAGTCGGCGCCCGAACGGGCTTCGCGCACCGCCACCTCGTCAAAGCGGCGCTCCGAAGCGCCCAAACCGGCCACCCACTGCCACTTCAGGGTGGTGCGGTGCGCCTCAAACAGCACATCGGCGCTGACGACGGTGGGTTTCATCGGGGATGGGGGCTGGCGCGGTGATGCGCCACGGCCAGATTACGCGGCCGCGTGGGCCGATTGCCAGCCAGCGATCAAGCCGTGCAAAGCCTGGGCGTCGTTGGCTGTCTTGAGGTGCTCGCGCATCGGCGCGTCGCTGAGCAGCTCAGCGATTTCCGACAGGATTTCCAAATGTTTTTGGGTCGCCGCTTCGGGCACCAGCAAGAAAATCATCAACGCCACCGGCTGCTCGTCCGGCGCGTCAAAACCGATCGGATGGGCCAGCTGAAACACAGCCGCCAGCGGCTGCTTCAGGCCCTTGATGCGGCCATGCGGAATCGCCACACCATGACCCAGTCCGGTGGAGCCCAGGCGCTCACGCGCAAACAGACTGTCCGTGATCAGCGCGCGGTTGAGACCGTGCTGCGATTCAAACAACAGACCCGCCTCTTCAAAAGCGCGTTTTTTGCTGGTGGCGTCCACAGCAACAAGCACTTGCGTGGCGGGCAATATGGCGGACAAACGGTTCATGGGCACCTCTCGGACCGCAAATTATGCCGAGTTGGGGTTTTCCGGCTAGAGCACAACAACAAAAAAGCCGCTTGACAAAGTCAGCGGCTTGTTGCGCTGCAACATAAGCACCTTTCGAGGAATCCTCTCCAAGTGCTTATGTCTGAATAAGAAACCTCACATCAGGCGTTTGGCAGCCTCGTGGTGATGTTCTTGCGACTTGTTCTTGTAACGCAACACTTGGCGGTCGAGCTTGTCGGCCAGGTCGTCCACAGCGGCGTACAGATCGGCGTGGGCGCTCTCAGCAAACAGGTCTTTGCCTTTCACATGGATATTGCATTCGGCGCGTTGGCGCAGGTCTTTCTCCTTGAGGTTGTCCACGGTCAACAGGACTTTGATGTCCACCACCTGGTCAAAGTGGCGGGAAATGCGTTCGAGCTTGGTGGTCACGTAGCCGCGCAGCGCGGGGGTGACTTCTAAGTGGTGTCCGCTGATCGTCAAATTCATGAAGAGCCTCCTGATGCTCGAGGTTGACAGACAGCCGCTGGGGCGCCGGGGCCCGGCGAACCGGCGGCGAGGCACAGGCCTCGAGTCCACTATGCCGCCCAATCCGCCGCTTGGCAATCCCGCAGCGCAACAACCACACTTAAGGATTAATTTTTAGCGCCGCTCGTGTGCAGCACCAGGGTGCGCGACAGCAGCGCAGCCGCGACACTGGCGGCCACGCCCAACAGCCCCGCGACCCAGTAATGGGTGAGCTGACCCGCCGTATCGCGACCGATGATGAGCCCGCCCACAAACGCCGCGGCGCCCATGCTGGCCGACTGGACCGCGCCGTTGACGGCCATGAAGGTGCCGCGCTTCTCGGGACGCACCGCCGAGCTGATGAGCGCCATGCCCGGAATCATGCGGGAGTTCATCAACAAAAAGAAGCAGGTCGAGACCACCAGCACCCCCCACAAGGGCGCATGGGGCAGCAGGGTGGTGGCCATCAGCGGCACACTCACCCACAGGGCGACATGAAAAAACATGCGCTGCTTGCCCACCCGGTCCGACAGGCGCCCCACCCAGCGGGCCGACACCAAAGTGGCCGCGCCGCCGCACAGGTAAATCCAGGGAATCTGCGCCTCGGTGAGACCCACGTTGTGGGTGTTGTAGAGCGTGATGTACGGAATCACGGTGAAGCCAGCAAACATCATGAGCGCCGACAGCCCAAAAGCCCGCCAGTGGGTCGGCTCACGCACCACCGACCAGAGGTTGTGCCACATCGGCTTGTCCGATTGGCCACTCAGGTGCTGACCCAAAGCCGGCAAGGTGCGCCACGCCAGCGCCCACAACAGCGCACACACCAACGCCAGCGACCAAAACGGTGCGTGCCAACCGAGCGCGTTGGCCAGCCACAGCCCCAAAGGCACCCCCGCCACCGTGGCGAGGGAGAACGACGACATAACAATCCCCATGGCCGCCCCCCGACGCTCAAACGGCACCACGTCGGCCACGATGGTTTGCGACAGGGTGGACAACACCCCGCCAAACACACCTGCGGCCACCCGCGCCAGCAGCAAGGTGTTGTACCCAGGCGCCAAGGCGCAGGCCAGCGTGGCCAGCCCAAACAGCGCGTACAGCGCCAGCAAGAGACGTTTGCGGTCAAAGCGGTCCACATACAGCGAGGCGGCCAGACCCGACACACCGGCCGACAAGGTGTAGGCCGAGACCAGCAGCCCGAAGGCCGCGTTGTCGATGGAAAAGATGCGCGTGAGCTGCGGGCCCAGCGGCATCATGATCATGAAATCGAGAATGTGGGTGAACTGCACGCCCGCGAGGGTCAGCAGCAGCCAGCGTTCGCGGCGTGGGTCGAGGGTGGGGTGTGACATCATGTGGTGTCAACTGTACCGCGCGCTTGCACCATGTCCGATTCACACCCACCCGCTTTGACCGATGCACCGGGCTGCGCCTTGGTGCTGATGGGCGGTGGCGCGCGCACCGCCTACCAAGCCGGCGTGCTCAAAGCGCTGGGGCAAATGCTGCGCGACTGCGGCCACCCCGCGTTCCCGTTTCCGTGGATGTTCGGCACATCGGCCGGCGCGCTCAACGCCACCTTTTTGGCGGCGCAAGCGCAGCGCGGACCCCATGCCCTGTTGGATTTGGCCGACTTTTGGATGGGACTGCGCTCCTCTCAGGTCTACCGCATCGACACACCCACTTGGGCACCCTCGCACCTCCTAAGCGCGGGCTGGACGCTGGCGCGGCAGGTCAAACAGCACCGCGCGCTGCTCGACACCTTGCCCTTGGTCGACACCCTGCACCGAGCGATTTCCTTGCCGGCCATTGAACAGGCTTTGCACGATGGCACGCTGCACGCGCTGGGCGTGACCGCGTCCAGCTACACCAGCGGCGAGCACCTGACCTTTTGCCAGACCCGCAACGGGCACCCGCTGCAGCCTTGGAGCCGCCCGGGGCGGCGCGCGGTGTTTGAGCCCATCACCATCGAGCACCTGATGGCCTCGGCCGCGATTCCTTTTCTGGTCCCAGCGGTGCCCCTGTGGGTGGACGGTGAGCGGGCGTGTTTTGGCGACGGCTCGATGCGGCAGATCTCGCCGCTGTCGCCCGCCATCCAGTTTGGAGCACAGCGTATCTTGGCGATCGGCGTGGGACAGCCCGAGCGCGCGGGCATGGGCCGCAACCGCGCCGACCAACCCAGCGCCGGCACCATTGCCGGCCACGCCATGGCCAGCGTGTTCCACGACACCCTCATGTCCGACGTGTCGCGCGCCCAGCGCATGAGCGATGCGCTCAAGCTGTTGCCGCCCGACGCCGCTGCCACACTGCCATTTCGCCCGGTGGAGGTGATGGCGCTGCAGCCCAGCGCTTCGCTGGACGAACTGGCGCTGGAGCACATCCACCAACTGCCACGCAGCACCCGCGACACCCTGAGCGGACTGGGCATCCTCAACAGCCAACAAGGCGCCAACCCCAGCGCCGCCGCGCTGGCGAGCTACCTGCTGTTTGAGCCCGACTTTGTTCACGCCCTGATGGCCATGGGTGAGCGCGACGCCTGGGCGCAACAAGATGCGCTGCGGCTTTTTGTGCGCGGCCCAGACCCCACGCAGCGCGATGCTGCGGTGCGATAATCCGCCCGTCTGCGGCCCATTGCCGCTCAACATTCCTCACACACACCATGGACAGCACGCCTCCGAGTCGCGTGCTTTCAGCCGGTTCCCAACATTGAGCCCCATGCGGTGGCCCAGTGACAACGGCTGAAAGCGCGCCCCACGCCCCTTTGTCACCCGCCTCGCCACAGCACCGGGAGCCCCCATGCTCAATGTTTTCACCTTGGCCAACGGCCGCCTGTTTCAGGAAGAAATCGAGTCGCTCGAAGAGTTGGCCCGTTTCAAACCCATTTGGGTGGATCTGGAATCGCCCACGCCCGAGGAGCGGCGCTGGGTCAAGCAGCACTTTGGCCTGTCCATTCCCGAAGACGCGATGGACGAGGACATCGAGGAATCGGCGCGCTTCTTCGAAGAAGACAACGGCGAGCTGCATGTGCGCAGCGACTTTCTGATCGACGACCCGGAAGACCCACGCGCGGTGCGGGTGGCCTTTATCCTGAACGAACACAACGACGCGCTCAAAAGCCGCGGCGTGTTGTTCTCCATCCACGACGAAGACGTACCGGTGTTTCGCCTGCTGCGCATGCGCGCGCGCCGCATGCCGGGTCTGATCGAGGACGCCAAAGATGTGCTGCTGATGCTGTTCGACGCCGACGCCGAGTACTGCGCCGACACGCTGGAAGACATTTACGACGATCTGGAAAAGGTCAGCGCCAAGGTGCTGTCCAGCGAAGCCAACGACAGCGCGCTCGGTGAGGCGCTCAGCGCCATCGCCCGCCACGAGGACATGTCGGGCCGCATCCGCCGCAACGTGATGGACACCCGGCGCGCGGTGAGTTTCATGATGCGCAGTCGCCTGCTGAGCGCCGAGCAGTTCGAAGACGCGCGCCAGATTCTGCGCGACCTCGACTCGCTCGACGGTCACACCGCCTTCCTGTTCGACAAGATCAACTTCTTGATGGACGCGACCGTCGGTTTCATCAACATCAACCAGAACAAGATCATCAAGATCTTCTCGGTGGCAAGCGTCTCGCTGCTGCCGCCGACCTTGGTGGCCAGCAGCTATGGCATGAACTTCCAGTTCATGCCTGAGTTGGGGTGGAAGCTCGGTTACCCCTTTGCCATCGGCCTGATGGTGGTCTCCGCCGTGGTGCCGATGTGGTACTTCCGCAAGCGGGGCTGGTTGAGGTAATGGCCCACCCCCGCGCCGCGCCTGCGGAGTGTCACCCCCTCAAGGGGGCAACGCGAGTGGCCCGGCGAAGCCGGTTCCACCGCGTTCTGGCCTAGGCACTTCGCTCCGTCGCGCGTGACTGGGGCCAGTGCGGCGCGGATCCGGCTTCGCCGGTCCGCAGACGCCGCCCCCTTGAGGAGGTCCCGCGCAGCGCGGCGGGGGTGGGCTAGCTCAGCAAGCTGCTGAGCACCGCGCTGCTGTATTGGCTGGCCACTTCTTTCAGGAAGCGCGGGAAATCGACGTGGGCGCTGTCGTCGGCGCGGTCGGAAACGGTGCGCAGCACGGCCAGGGGCACGTGCAGGTCGTGGCAAACCTGGGCGAAGGCGGCGCCTTCCATTTCAACCGCCAAGGCATCGGGCAGCTCAGCTTGCAAGCGCTGGCTTTCAACTTGGCTGCTGACGAAGCGGTCACCGCTGACGATCAGGCCTTGGTGCAAGCGTGGGCTGTGCAGGCCAAAGGCCTCGCGGGTGGCGGGTGACAGATCGGCCGCTACCACCTCCAAACCCCGCACACACGCCAACTCCAGCGCGTCGGTGAGCGCGTGGTCGGTGGCAAAACGGGCAAGGCCATAACCCGGCACCTCGTGGCGCGGAAACAATGGCGAGGCGTCCATGTCGTGCTGCAGCAGGCTGCGCGCCAACACCACGTCGCCCACCTGCACCCCGGGCGCCAAGCCACCAGCGACGCCCGTGAACACCATGCGGCTGGCCCCAAAACGCTCCACCAGCAAGGTAGCGGTGGTGGCCGCCGCCACCTTGCCAATGCCGCTGAGCACCGCCACCACAGGCTGACCGTGCCAATCGCCCACCCAAAATTCCCGGCCCGCCACCACATGACACTGTGCCGCAGACAACAGCGCCAACACGCCCGACAACTCGTCGTGCAAAGCGGAAACCAAGGCGGTGCGGGAAATGGCGGTCATGCCACGATTGGAGCAGAAAGAAACGGCACCCTAGTGGATGAGCCAGACACCTCCGGCGCGCAGCACCAGCGGCCAGAGGGGAATTTGATCCAGAACGCGGTGGACCCGGCTTTGCCGGGCCACTCGCGTTGTCCCCCTTCCAGGGGGGTGACGCGCCGCAGGCGCGGCGCGGGGGGTAGCCAAGCCCTGGCTCAGCCTCTGAGTTCCCTGCGCAAAATCTTGCCCACGGGCGTCTTGGGCAAATCGGCGCGGAACTCGATCACGCGGGGCTGTTTGTAGCCGGTGAGGTTGGCGCGGCAGTGCTCGCGCACCGCGTCTTCGGTGAGGGCAGGGTCTTTTTTCACCACCACCAGCTTCACCGCTTCGCCGGTCTTGTCGTCGGGCACGCCCACCACGGCGCACTCCATGACACCGGCGAGCTGGGCCACCACGTCCTCCACCTCGTTGGGGTAGACGTTGAAGCCGCTGACGATGACCATGTCTTTTTTGCGGTCAACAATTTTGAAATAGCCCTTGTCGTCCATCACGCCGATGTCGCCGCTCTTGAAGTAGCCGTCGGCCGTCATGACCTTGGCGGTCTCATCGGGGCGCTGCCAATACCCTGCCATGACCTGCGGGCCCTTGATGGCAATCTCACCCGGCTGCCCAGCGGGCACCTCGTTGCCGTCGTCGTCGATGCACTTCATCCAGGTGTTGGGGATGGGCACGCCAATGGTGGCGGTGAAGGCTTTGTTGGTCACCGGGTTGCAACTCGCCGAGGGGCTGGTCTCAGACAGGCCATACCCTTCACAAACGGGACACCCGGTTTTGTCCAACCACAGTTTGGCTACCGCGCCCTGCACCGCCGTGCCGCCGCCCAGCGACACCCGCAAGTGGCTCCAGTCCACAGAGGCAAAGTCGGCGTGGTTGGCCAGACCGTTGAACAGGGTGTTGACTGCGGGAAAACTGTGGAAACGGTGCTTGGAGAGCTCTTTGAGCACCGCAGGCAAATCGCGCGGATTGGGAATCAGAATGGTCATGCCACCGGTTCGCATGCCCAGCATCATGTTCACGGTGAACGCGAAGATGTGATAGAGCGGCAAAGCGCAGACGCTGGTGGGTTGCTCACCGGCCGGAATGCTGGCCATGGCCGGGCTGTTCCAGGCCTCGGACTGCAGCACATTGGCCACCAAGTTGCGGTGCAACAGCACAGCGCCTTTGCTCACCCCGGTGGTGCCGCCGGTGTACTGCAGCACCGCCACATCGTCGGGCCCGAGCGCGGCCGGTTTGAGGGCCGAGCGCGCGCCTTTGGCCACCGCGTCCTTGAAGCGAACCGCTTTGGGCAAGTTGAACAGCGGCACCATCTTTTTGACGTTGCGCACCACGTAGTTGACGATGGCGCCTTTGACCAAGCCCAGCAGATCCCCCATGGCGGCCAACACCACGTGCTGTACCGGGGTGTCGGCGATGCATTGCTGCAAGGTGTGGGCAAAGTTCTCGATGATGACGATGGCTTTGGCGCCTGAGTCGCGCAGCTGGTGCTGCAGCTCGCGGGCCGTGTAGAGCGGGTTGACGTTGACCACCACAAAGCCGGCGCGCAAGATGGCCGCGACCGCGATGGGATATTGCGGCACGTTGGGCATCATGATGGCGATGCGATCCCCGGGCGTCAGGCCCAGACTCTGGAAATAAGCACCCAGTTGGCGGGACTGGCTCTCGACCTGCGCGTAGCTGAACGACTTGCCCAAAAAGCTGTAAGCCGGCCGATCGGCGTAGCGCTGAAAACTCTCATCCATCAGGTGCACCAGCGAGCGGTACTGGTTCACATCGATGTCGGCGGGCACGCCGTCAGGGTAGGCGCCCAGCCAGGGGCGGTTCGCGGCTGTCAAGGTCATCGGTAGGCTCCGTTTTTGTGATTTTGCTGACGATCGCCTGACAGATTAACCGAAATGACCGCATGTTCCGGTCACTTAGGGCGCAAAAAGACGGGGGATCGCCCCGTTTTGGGTAAAAGACCAGGGTAAATACCAATCACCCCACGGCATCGGGCTGATGCGCTGGCGCAGCCCGCTCAAAAGCAGACAAGCTCGCGCAATGCGCGTCAATCGCCATGATCAAAGGCCACCGCTGCAAATCCACCCGAAAACGTCGCGCACTCTCGACTTGCGGGATCAGGCAGCAGTCGGCCAGTGTCGGCGTATCCCCATGGCTGAAGCGGCACCGCTGTGTGTCTGCGGCCAGCAAGGCCTCGTAGGCGTCAAAGCCTGCGGTGATCCAAGTGCCGCACCAAGCGTTGATGACGTCCTCGTTGGCGCCAAAGGTCTTGCGCAGGTATTCGAGAACGCGGCGGTTGTTGATCGGATGCACCTCGCAGCCAACGATGGCCGCCAGCGCGCGCACACGGGCCCTGGCGCTGACATCCTTCGGCAGCAGCGGCGGCACCGGGTAACGTTCCTCCAACCATTCGAGGATAGCGGGGGACTGGATCAACACATCAGATCCGGTGTCGAGCGCAGGCACAAGTTGCTGTGGGTTGATCGCCTTGAAACTGGCGGTCAGATGCTCCTCCTTGCCCAAATGCACCGCGACGTAGTCGATGTCCAGCCCTTTGAGGTGGAGCGCAATGCGCAAACGGTGCGAAGTGCCGCTGCGCCAAAAGTTGTAGAGCTTCACTGCGAACACCGGTTGTGGAGTCAAACCATGGCCAAGCGCGCGGCAGAGCTGCGAGACAGCGGCACCAGCGACGTCAGGCCGACGCCAAGCAGCGCCAGCGCGGCCAAGATATAGAAGATGGTGTCCAAGGGCAAGCCTGCGACAATCAGGGCGCTGCCCAACATAGGGCCACCAATACCACCGATGCGACCAAAACCTGCGCACCAGGCCACCCCGGCAGCGCGCACATGGGTCGGGTAGTAATTGGCCACAAAGCCGTAAATCAACGTCTGTGTGCCACTCGTACCCAAGCCGACCACCGCGACCACCGCCAGCAAGGCCGCCAGCGGAAAATTGAATGGCAGCACCACCAGAGCCAAGGCACCCGTGGCAAAACTGGCGGCCACCACCGGCTTGGGTCCCCAACGGTCGGCCGCGCGCGACGCGGCCATGGCGCCAAACAGCGACCCCCCATTAAGTACCGCCAAAAAGGCCAAGGAACCCTTGGCGTTGTAACCAGCGCGCAACATGAGCTCGGGCAACCATGTGTTGAGCGAATACACCAGCAGCAAGCCCGTGGCACTCATGGAGCCCAACACCAAGGTAGGCCACAAAAAGAAAGGGCTGAACAGGCCAGCAAATCCACTGCGCGTGGCCAAGGCAGGCTGGGTTTGATCAAGGGTGGGGCTGCTGGGCGGCATCGGCACGCCAGTGCGCTCCGATAGCGCACGAGCCTCGTCCAGGCGTCCGCGAGCGACAAGCCACGCCACCGACTCTGGCATCTTGAAGTAAGCCAAGGGCAGCAACGTGACGATGGGCAACGCACCGATCCAAAACATGCCGCGCCAACCCAAGTTCTGCATCAGCAACATGGCCAGCACGGCCGACAGCATGCTGCCCAGCGGGATACCACCGTTGCTGATCGCAATGAAGAGGTTTTTCTTGTCACGCGGAGCGTATTCCGCCACCAATGCGGCGGTTGTCGCCACCAAGGAGCCGATGCCCAAACCTGTGAAAAAGCGCATCCACCCAAACGCGTCGGCGCTGCGGGTCATGGCGGTGAGGCCCATGCCGATCGAGAACCAGGCGTACGACACCAGCATGACTTTGCGGCGTCCAATCAGATCACCCACCGAGCCCGCCAGCAGCGCGCCCAAGGCAACACCAAACAGCGCATAGCTGCCCAAAGCCCCAGCGATCGCGGGCGTCACGAGTCCGATGTGTGAAGCGTCGCGCAAAAAGGTGGACACCACGGCGCCGTAGACCACCAGGTCGTAACCGTCAAAGATCAGACCCATGGTGGCCAAGGAGAGCACCCACCAGACGGTGCGGGCGCGTCGAGCCTCTTGCTCGGCAGTGGGTTGGGCAATGTGATTCATGGTGTTTCGAAAAAAAAGCTGTCCTACCCGCTGCTGGCCGAGCGGGGCAGAGGCGACAAAAAAGTCTCAATCGCGGGGAGTGCCGACGGTCAGTGCGATCTCAACGATACCCTGGACCCGGCCGGTGATGTGGTCGCCAGGCACGACTGCGCCCACGCCCTCGGGCGTGCCGGTGTAGATCAGGTCGCCAGGCTGTAGGTGGTAGTAGGTGGAGAGGTCGGCGATGATTTCGCGGATGTTCCAAATCAGCTTGTCGACGTTCGACGACTGCTTGGTGGCGCCGTTGACTTCTAAAGCGATAGCGCCGTTTTCAATCACCACGCCGGGCATGGGCACGATCTCGGAGCAGACCGATCCTTCTTCGATGTCCTTACCGGTGTCCCAGGGGCGGCCTTTGTCGCGAGCGACGAGCTGCAGGTCCCGGCGGGTCATGTCCAAACCGGCGGCGTAGCCGTAGATCAGCTCATGGGCCTGATCTTCGCTCACCCGAAAACCGGGCTTGCCGATCGCGAGCACCAGTTCCATCTCGTAGTGGTAGTTGCTGGTGCGCGGCGGGTAGGCC
>JBEIEH010000077.1:0-10770 GCA_040383055.1 Burkholderiaceae bacterium | reverse complement strand
GAGCTGGCTGCCGATGTGGCGGTGTTTCACGTGGAACAGTTGCAGGTGCCTGGGTTGGAGGCGGAGCGCTGTGTTGTCTGGCTTCGGCCTGGTGCTGCGGCGGCGTGAGGTTTCGTTCCTAGACCTCGCGCCAGGGGGATGGGGCGGTGCTTTGGCTCTGCTCCACCTCGCGTGCGGCTTCCCGGGAGTGCAGGCGCCACTTCGTTAACGCCGCCTTTGTGAGCCCACTCTGTGGCAGCCGCGAATGGGGCTGCCGCCAAAACCCCGCCCCATCCCCCTGTGAAGAAAAGTGGGCGTACCCAGAGTGGAGCACCAACATCGTCTCTGGGCGGGTGTGCGGCTGTGTCTGGCGCCGGGACGATTCGCGGTTGCCACAGAGGTGGCGCATCAACCAAGGCGTTGACGAAGCAGCATGGGAGAGCCCAAGCAGTCGCCCGCGAGCTGGACCAGAGCCAGACACCCCCACACACCCGCTTAGCCAACCCAGTAGAGCGAAACCAGCAGATAGCCCACCCCAGCAAAGAGCGGAACAAGTCAGCGGCAAGCGCCAACACCTCACGTACACTCACCCCTCCCACCCGACCACCCACACCCCATGTTCGGCATCGCAGATTACGGCGCTTTTGTCGCCGCCATCGTCCTCTTTTTGGCCTTGCCCGGCCCGGGCAACCTGGCCCTCATCACCTCCACCGGCAAAGGCGGGGTGGGCGGTGGGCTGGCCGCGACATTCGGCGTCATCGTGGGTGACCAGGTGCTTATGTGGGCGGCGGTCGCCGGTGTGGCTGCGCTGCTGTCCACCCACCCGGCGGCCTTTGCGGCGGTGCAGTGGCTGGGTGCGGCGTATCTGGCGTGGCTCGGCTGGAAAATGCTCAGCGCCAAACCCGGCGACGCCCCGGTGCTCAACATCCGCCCGCGCCAATATTTCCAGCAGGCCTTCTTTATCACCCTGCTCAACCCCAAGGCCATCGTCTTCTACATGGCCTTCTTCCCGTTGTTTGTCGATCCGGCGCGCCACCAAGGTCTCGTCACCTTTGGCGCCATGGCCGCGACCATCGCTCTGCTCACGTTTTTGTATGGCCTGGGCATGACCTTGCTCACCCATCACCTGGCCGAGCGCATGCGCGCCAACCCGCGCATCGGCCGCACCTTGGAGAAACTCGCCGGGGTGTTTTTGATCGGATTTGGCCTGAAGTTGGCCTTGTCCAAATGACGCAACTTTTTTGCCAGCGGCGCTGAGCGCACCCGGGGAACCAGCATATGGCCAAGATTTTTTGTGTGGCGAACCAAAAGGGCGGGGTGGGCAAAACCACCACCACGGTCAACCTCGCGGCGGGCCTGGCCAAGATCGGTCAGCGCGTGCTGCTGGTTGATCTGGACCCGCAGGGCAACGCCACCATGGGCTCTGGCGTCGACAAACGCAGCATGGCGCTGTCGGTCTACGACGTGCTGCTCGGTGAAGCCACCATTGCCCAAGCGGCGACTCTGGCCGACAAATGCGGCTACCGGGTGCTGGGCGCCAACCGCGAACTCGCTGGCGCCGAGGTCGAGCTGGTGGAGATGGAGCGCCGTGAGCGCCGCCTCAAAGAGGCCTTGGCCGCCGTGGCCGACGACTACGACTTCGTGCTCATTGACTGCCCGCCGTCCTTGAGCATGCTCACCCTCAACGGCCTGTGCTCGGCGCACGGGGTGATTGTGCCCATGCAGTGCGAATACTTCGCGCTCGAAGGCCTGGCCGACCTGGTCAACACCATCAAACAGGTGCACGGCAACCTCAACCGCGACCTGCAGATCATCGGCCTGCTGCGTGTCATGTTCGACCCGCGCATCACCCTGCAGGTGCAGGTCAGCGATCAGCTCAAGGCCAAGTTTGGCGACAAGGTGTTCGACACCGTCATCCCACGCAATGTGCGGCTGGCCGAAGCGCCCAGCTATGGCCTGCCCGGCCTGGTGTTCGACCCCTCGGCCAAAGGCAGCCAGGCGTTTCTCGCTTTTGCGAGCGAAATGGTGCAGCGCATCAAGACGATGTGATGCTGGACAAGATCACCCCCTGCGACGCTCAGCGTCTTCCCCCTGAAAGGGGGACGCAGCCAGTGGCCCGGCACAGCCGGTTCCACGGCTGCCCTGGCCCAAGACAATTTGCTCCGGATATATGTTTGATGTTGGTGCCCACTTCTGACGCTTGATTGATGAAACTTGAGAATGTGCTCATCCTCCCCGGCTGGCAGAACAGCGGACCGACCCACTGGCAAAGCCGCTGGGAAGCGCTGTACGGCTACCAGCGGGTGGATCAGCACGACTGGATGACGCCCAAACGCGGCGACTGGATCGCGCGGCTTGAGGACGTGATCCTGGGCCTCGACGGGCCGGTGGTGCTGGTGGCGCACAGCCTGGGCTGCATCCTGACCGCCGCCTGGGCGCAGGTGTCGCGCAGCACCCACCGGGTGCAGGGCGCGCTGCTGGTGGCCCCGGGCGACCCCGAACGCGACGAGCTGCGTGCGGTGCTGCCCAGCTGGGCGCCCATCGTGCGCGAACGCCTGCCCTTTGCCAGCACCCTGGTGGCCAGCCGCAATGACCCGTATTGCGCCTTCGACAAAGCCCAGTCCCTGGCGCAAAGCTGGGGTTCGCGTCTGGTCAACTTGGGCAACGCCGGCCACATCAACGCCGACTCCGGCCTGGGCGATTGGCCTGAGGGCCATGCGCATCTGCAACCCTGGATTTCCGAGAACAACTGAACATGGTCACCAAAAAACCCAAGGGCCTCGGACGCGGCCTCGAAGCCCTTCTGGGCCCCAGCGTCGACGACTTGAGCACCGCACCTGCCACGCCTTCGGGCCAGCCCAGCGTGCTGTCGGTGCGCGACATGGTGCCCGGCATGTACCAGCCGCGCACCCGCATGGACGAGGGCGCGCTGTATGAGCTGGCCGAATCCATCAAGGCGCAGGGCATCATGCAGCCGATTCTGGTGCGCCGCTTGGCCGACGGTCCCAACGCTGGCAAGTACGAGATCATCGCGGGCGAGCGGCGTTTCCGCGCCTCCCAACTCGCGGGCCTGACCGAGGTGCCGGTGCTGGTGCGCGACGTGCCCAACGAGGCCGCAGCCGCCATGGCGCTGATTGAAAACATCCAGCGCGAAGACCTGAACCCGCTGGAGGAGGCCCAAGGCCTGCAGCGCCTGATCAAAGAGTTCGGTTTGACCCACGAACAGGCCGCCCAAGCCGTGGGCCGTTCGCGCAGCGCCGCGAGCAACCTGCTGCGCCTGTTGCAGTTGGCCGATCCGGTGCAGACCATGCTGATGGCCGGCGACTTGGACATGGGCCACGCGCGCGCGCTGTTGGCGCTCGACAAGGCGTCGCAGATCACCGCTGGTCACCAGATTGCGGCCAAAAAGCTGTCGGTGCGCGAGGCCGAAAGCCTGGTCAAAAAAATTGGCGCCGAATTCAACTTGGTGCCGCAAAAGCCCACCAAAGAGAAGTCCCGCGACATCCGCCGGGTGGAAGAAGAGCTCGCCGACTTGCTGACCGCCGAAGTTGAGGTGCGGGTCAAAAAGCGCGTCAAGCGCCATGGCCGCGTCGAGGAAATGGGCGAACTCGCGATCCAGTTCGGTTCGCTCGACGAACTCAACGGCTTGATCGAAAAGCTTCGCGGCTAAATCGCACACGGGGCCAAAGCCCCGCTGCTTTTACTGACCGACTCGCAGGTTACCGCCTTTGCCCAGCCCGCCTTTGACTTCTTGCGCCTTGTAGTTACGCAACGAGCGGACCATTTGGTTGTAGGAGTCCACAAAGGCGGCGGTAAGCACCTTGCCTTCTGGCGTGTCGGTGTATCCCCTGACGTTGCCGAGGGCGCCAAACCAAGTCCAGGACGACGCGTTGAAGTCCATATTGCGCGCACTGCCTTCTGCCGCCGCGATCTGTACACCTGAGCGGTTGTCGATCAGAGTCAGCAGTGTGGCTGCGTCATTTGTTTTCAGGCCGGCTGCTAGGCTGCCGACAATGCCACCCACGGCGCCGAACAAAGCGCCACCCAAGCCGCTGGTGCCTTTCTGGCTGAAGGTGATAGATGGATTCAGCGTGTAATCGGCAGCGACCATTTGGCCTGACTCGAATCGACTGCCAGAGCGCAACTCGCCCGATTGCGCCAGTTGCCGTTCTTGTGCCATGCGGCTCATGGCAGCCCCGCGTTCAACGATGACAAAACAGTTGGATTGTTGAATAAGCAGGCGCAGCACGGGCACTGTTGAGCCGAGCTTTTGACTCTGCATGGACCGATACCATTCGGAGCCCTGATCTTCCACAACAGCCAGCGTGCCTAAAGTGCCGTCACAGCGCTCCAATTGGCTGTTGGCGTTGGTGCTGTTGCTCCCACCTGCTGATCCCGTGGCAACGGTTTTGGCTTGGCTGTCACCAATCGTTGGCATCGTTGCATTGCACCCCGTCAGTGCCGCTACAACAGACACCGCACATCCCACTCGAACAATACCATTAACCATATTCACTCCATAAATGGGCGTTTATAGCGCATTTCACGGAGCATATAACTACAAATATTTACCAATCGGTGGTTTGTTGATGCGTTTTGGGACGTGGTCTACGCTCTAGGCCATTTTCATGTTGTCTGCCGTGTAGCGACGCCGCTTCAGACGGCGTTGACCGGGTTGGCGTCGTCGCTGGGCTCGGGCTCCAGGCCATCGATACTGGGCGCTGGGATGTTGAGCTTGCGACAAAGCTCATGGACTGTGGTGTAGGCGCTGGCGCGGGCTTCGGGCACGCTGAAGAGGCCATCCCCGCCGCCCGCTTGCGCGTACGCCCAGTCGTAAATCGCTTGGCTGTCGCCCGACGGCAGCCACGACTCCAACTCTCTACCGTAGACCGTCAGCGTTCGCTTGGGCGTGACTTGGGTCTTGGTGCCGCGCCGCGCATCTCGTTGCCCGTCGTCCACAAGTGCATGGACATGGTTGCTGAAGACCTCGGCATAAAACGCCAGCATGGCCGACGGTGCGGGGTTCTGGGCTGAGGCCTTGGTCAGGTGCTCCCAAAGGGCTTTGCCCGATAAGCCTTCCAGCGGATCGAGCAGCGTGTGCAGGGTGGGGGACGCCGGCGCGGGTGCGGGTGTGGCGCGGTTTTCCAGCGAGCGCACTTTGTCGGCCAGGTAAATGACCACCACCAGCAGGGCCAGCAAACCCATGGCGATGGCGGCGTCAAACAGCAACTCCATGGCGCTTACGCGGGTGCCGTGCCCGACGTTGCAGGCGGCGAAGAGGGCGGTTCTGTGCTCTCGGAGCCTTCCTCCTCTTCGAGCTCATCGCGCAAAAATTTGAGCGCCACAAACGGACTGTCAAGCCCCAGTTCGTAGCGACACAGGTGATCGACGATGGCCTGCACCGTTTGGATCGCTGTTTGCGCCGAAATATGGGTTTTCTGGTACTGCGCGCCCAAGGTGAACACACGTCGAGCGATGTCTGGCGGCAGGTAGACCCAAATGTCTTTCTCGCCCGAATGCACCTTTTGAAAATGGTTGAACTCAGGCTCTGGCGGGGGTGTCAGTCCCGAGGTCAGCGCCATCGCCACCGCGTCTTGCCAGGCGGCCGTTTTTTCTGCGCCTGCCACAAATGTTTTGTCGATGTGGGCCCGCAACAGCAAGGCCAAGCGGGTGCGCATTTGCCGAACGGCGCGCGAGTCATCGGGGCTGTTGACCACCTGTTCGTACAACGCCTTGGCCTCCTGCAGCTCGGTTTCTATAGAAGGCCGTTTGGGTTTGAAGAACATGGTGTTGAAAACTGAGATCGCGCCAGTCGAAAGGTCAGAACATTATCAGCTTCGTCAGTTGGTTACGCAAAGTGAATCTGTAAATGCCATTCTTCTTATCGGATACACAACCACACGTACACCACCGCGAACAGGCCGTCTGGCGGAATCTTGCGCCAGTAGCCAAATTCTTCGACCTCAAACAATTTGCGCCCACTCAGCTTAGGCCCCGAAAAACTGGTCACCTGACCGATGCGGTGCATTTTGTATTGGCAGTCGTACTCATTGAGGTAGCGGCGCGACATCACACCATCGGCATCGGCCTTGCGCAGGTCTTGCATTTCCCACACGCGGTGGATCGTCCCCTCTTTCTCGATCGAGTGTCGCTGCAGGTACAGCACCACGTCCTCGGTTTGCCCCAGCCGGTTCCAGCTCCAAGCGGCGCCAGACCAGAGCAGGGCGGGTATCGCCAAGGCCACACTCCAGAGGACACGTCGATAGGTGTTCATGTGTTCAGAAATAGGTGCCGGCCAGGGTCCGTGGCGTGGCCCCGGAGCCCAGCTTGAAGCGGGAAATTCCCGCCAAAGCAGACGTGTTGATACCGCCCAGATCGAAACGTTCGATGCCGCGCGCCTTGAGGTGCTCGATCAAGCGCCACAGCAACAGATTGTGCGCGTTGCTTTGGCGCCCGGCTTCGTCGGACCAGCCCATGTGGTACGTGGCGCTGTTGCCATGCAACAGCACCAGCATCGACGCCACGGTGTCTTGCTTGTGGTGCGCCCACGCCATCACATAGGCCTGATCGGGTTCGGTGTGTGCCTCAATGTAGGCTCGCACCAAGCCCACGGGCAGTCCATGAAAGCCGCGTTGCTCACGCTGGGTTTCTTCGGTGGCCAGCAGCCGTTCGCACTGCTTCATGCTGGCTTGTACAAACACATGCAAGCTGCGGTCGGCCTCGGCTTTGTTGAGCCGGTTGCGCCATTTCGACGCCATGCGTTCGCGCAGCCGGCGCACGTCTTGACGCAGGTCGATGGTGGCGGTCGAGTAACCGGTCATCACTCGGCTCATACCAGCCCACTCGGGTGGACGTTCCTCATCGGCCGAGCTGTCGGGTGAAAACACCACCGCCCGCAGGGGCTTGGCGGGCAGGGTTTTTTGGATACGGCGAAACAGCGCCTGACGCAACGCGCCATCGGCGGCGTCGCTCCACACGGGCCCGCGCGAACACGACGCCAGATAGACATAACCCAACCAACGCCGGGCGCACAGTTGGGCGATGCCCACCGGCCCGTTGTCACCCAACAACATGGCCCGATGGACGTGTACACCTAATGACTTCATCGCTTCGCCATAGGCCCAGCATTGCTGTAAGGCGCCTTGGTGATCGCGATGAAAAACATCCCATTCCTGAGAGTTTGGGGGGTTCCAAATAACATCCATCAGCCCATAATAGCTTTGAAATTACGGCGGATAAAGTTCTTGGGTCCGCTGCCGATTCCTGTCACGTGAAGGTTGGATCTCATGGCTTCCAGCGGCCAGACAAACCACAAGCAAGACTTCACGAGTGAGGCCGCCAAGCTCACCGCGGCCGGTTGGTTGTGGATTCTTGTTTACCTCGGGGTGCCGGTCATGTTGCTGGGGCTCTTGTTGGATCTGTTGGTGCAAACCGCCTTTGGATGGTGTGTAGGCATTTGGTGTGCATTTAATCCTTGATGTAAAGCCATGTTTTTCTTTGTTGGAATTGCAATTGTGTTCGGCGCCGTGTTCGGCGGCTATATTTTGGCCGGCGGCAAAATGGCGCCGATCATCAAGGCGGCCCCATTTGAAATGCTCATCATTGGCGGGTCTGCCATGGGCGCCTCGTTGGTGGCCAACGGCTTGGACACATTCAAGGCCGCTATGGGTGGCATCCTCACATGCATGAAGGGCCCCCAGTGGAAGCAGGCCGACTATCTTGGTCTTATGGTGCTGGTGGGCAAACTGCTGGGGGTGATGAAAAAAGAAGGGGTGGTCGCCCTTGAAGGTCACGTCGAAAACCCAGACTCCAGCCCGATCTTTGCCGAGTTCCCCCGCCTAGCCAAGGACCACAGCATCGTGCAAATGATCTGTGACCCGCTGCGCCTGACCGTGATCTCCCAAGGCAACCTCGACCCCGACGCGGTCGAGGCCATGATGAACACCGCCATCAAGGTGCACCACCACGAAGCGCTGCGCGCACCCGGCGCCCTCGCCGCCATGGCCGGTGGTCTGCCTGCGCTCGGTATCGTGGCCTGTGTGTTGGGTGTGGTGAAAACCATGGGCGCCATCGACCAGCCCCCCACCGTGCTGGGTGGTCTGATCGGTGCGGCGCTGGTGGGCACGCTGCTCGGGGTGTTTTTGGCCTACGGCTTTTTTGAGCCCTTCTCGCAGCGCCTGACCCAAATCATCGACGACGACTCGCAGGTCTATCGCGTGATCCAGCAGATGATCGTGTCCAACCTGCGCGGTGCACCGCAGCCGGTGGTGATCGAATCGGCGCGCGCCTGCATTGGCCACCACAACCAGCCCAGCTTCTCCGAAGTGTTTGACGCGTTGCGAGGCAGTTGATGGCCACCGAGGCACCCAAAGACGCAGACAAGGCGCCCGAAGGCGCGGAGGCGGCGGCGCCCCTGCAGCCCATCATCGTCAAAAAAATCATCGTTGACGATGGGCACGCCGGCGCGCACGGTGGCGCCTGGAAAATCGCCTTGGCCGACATGATGACGGCCATGATGGCCTTCTTTCTGCTCATGTGGCTGCTCGGTGCGTCCAACGAAGACAAGCGCAAGAGCGTGGCCGACTACTTCCGGCCCGCCTCGCACAGCCAAATTGTGTTTGGCGAGCTGGCGGGTTCCAACGGTCTGTTCGGCGGCAAATCCATCATCGACACCGACGGCTTTCCGTTCACCGCCAAACAAACCGCTTTGTTGGAGCGATTGACACCTCAGGCCCAAGGTGGCCCATCAGCCGAAGACGGTGCGGCCAAGGGCGAAGCGGGCGAGCAAGGCGACGGCTCCAAGAAATCGGAAAAAGCCGCCGAGGACGACAAGAACTTCGAGAAAGTCCAGCAAGCCATCAAAGAGAAACTCGAAGGTACACCGCAATTTGGTCAACTCAAAGACCAGGTGTCCTTCACCCGCGACAAAGACGGCCTGCGCATCGACATCCTCGACAAAGCCGACTTTGCGATGTTCCAGCTGGGCACCTCCGAATTCAATTCGCGTGCGGCCAACCTGATCGCCGAGATCGGCAAATCCATCAGCGGGGTGCCCAACAAAATCGCGGTGCGGGGCCACACCGACAGCCTGGGCTTCAGCTCAGACACCGGGCGCAGCAACTGGACGTTGTCGACCGAGCGGGCAGACTCTACCCGGCGCTTGCTGCAATCCGCTGGAGTTGAAACCGCTCGTTTTGCCAAGATCGAGGGCGTGGCCGACACCGAACCCTTTATCAAAGAAAACCCGGCCGATCCGCGCAATCGCCGCGTGAGCGTGACGCTGCTCAATCAGTGAGCTGAGGGGCCCTGAGCCGTTGCGGCGGCTGGGGCATCATCAGAATGGCGCTTTGATCACCTGGGCGCAGGTGCCGTTGATCAGCGGAATGATGCGGCCGTCTTTGGTGCCAATGGTTTGCTGGAAATTGCCGGTCTTGCGGTCAATGATGAATTCCTCGCGGTTGATCATCACGCCAAACCGTTCAAACATCGCAGGGCGCACCACACGGAGTTTGCTGCCCGCCACCGTCAGGGTGCCCGAGCGGCTTTCCGAAATCGCGAGCTTGCCCTGATACCAGCCGGATTTTTTCTCGAAATCCACTTGCGCCAATGTGATGCGCGACGGCACGTCGTCTTTGATGCCCAAGGCGAGCTGGCCTTCCACATTCAGGCTCAATTCGCAGATCAATTCAACCACCGATGGGTTTTTTTCTGTTTCTGCCGACGCCGCCAGCTCGGCACTGGGCGAGCGCCCCTCGCCTGTGACACTCAAAATGCCCCACACCCCAAGGATGGTGATTGCGCCAACGCCAGCACCGAGAAGAAAGGCTTTCATAGCATCAGGCTTCAGATGAGAATGTCGAGCGAATGATACTGATATTTTTGATGGAAAAATGATTTTTGTCTATTGGCAATCACAGGGCTATCGGTCTGTTGATTGCACATGGCTTCAGCCCAATCCATCGGCATTCAGCGCAAATATCTTGCCTGGATTCAGAATGTTGTACGGGTCCAGAGCTTGTTTGATGGCGCGCATCATCGCCACCGCGCCGTCGCCGGTCTCGGTGCGCAAAAAGTCCATCTTGTGTAGGCCCACGCCGTGTTCGCCGGTGCAAGTGCCTTGCAGGCGCAACGCGCGTGCGACGAGCTGGTGGTTCAGCGCTTCGGCGATGCGGTGCTCTTCGGGCTTGGCCGGGTCGATCAGGTAGCCGAAGTGGAAATTGCCGTCGCCCACATGGCCGACCAAAAAATAGGGCAGGCCGCTGGCGTCCGCCTCGGCCACCGAATCGAGCAGGCAGTCGGCCAATTTGCTGATCGGCACACAGGTGTCGGTGCTGATGGCGCGGCAGCCCGGTTTGCTCTGGATGGCGGCGAAGTAGGCGTTGTGCCGCGCGGTCCACAGCCGGGTACGCTCCTCGGGCGTGGTCGCCCATTCAAAGGCGTTGCCACCAAAGTCGGCTGCGATCTCCTGCACCGTTTCGGCTTGCTCCTTCACGCCAGCCGGCGAGCCGTGAAACTCCATCAGCAGCATGTGTTCTTCGCGCAGGCCCAGTTTGCTGTGGGCGTTGACCACCCGCACCGTACCGGCGTCGATCAGCTCGCAGCGCGCGATCGGCACACCCAGCTGGATGATCTGGATCACCGTGCGCACCGCGGCTTCGATGGTCGGGAAAGAGCAAATCGCCGCTGAGATCGCCTCGGGCAGCGGGTAGAGCTTGAGCGAGATCTCGGTGATGACCCCCAGCGTGCCTTCGCTGCCCACCATCAGGCGGGTCAGGTCGTAGCCGGCGGACG
>JBEIEH010000076.1:0-10830 GCA_040383055.1 Burkholderiaceae bacterium | reverse complement strand
ATACCCGCGTCAGCGAGCGCAGCGCGCAAGGCCTGCGCGGCCATCACGGGATACGGCTCGTGTGCGCCGGGCTTGGCGAAGGCGATCATGCCCACACCGGCAACGGTAACTTCCTGACCCATGGTGAACGCTCCGTCTGTTGAGGCCATGAATGCTAGAAAGGGCATGGCGGCTTGGACATGTCAGATCGTGTCGATACCATGGCGGATTGCGTATCACTGGCCATCCGCACCGTGCGTCACGCGCCTCCGGCGACCATCCCCATCGCGCTTGTTCACACCTTGCTGGCGGGGGTGCGTGCGCGCGGCTTGCCCAGCACGGGGTTTTTGGCCAGCGCCGGAGTCATGGCCGATTTGCTGTCTGAACCCGGTGCACGTGTGACGGCGGCCCAGTACACCGCACTGTTTCGGGCGGTGGTTGAAGGCCTTGGTGACGAGTTCTTGCTGCTGGGCTCACGGCCCGCGCGCCCGGGTAGCTTTGCGCTGGTGACCCGGATGGCTGCGGGTGCTGAAACGCTGGAGCAGGCCATGCGTCATGCTGCGCACACCTTTGGCCTGCTGCAGGACGACTTGGTGCTGGAACCCGTGCGTGAAGCGGCTCTGGCCGGCTGGGCAATGCGTGTTGCCGACCCACCGCCGCCGCAGGCCCAAGCCCTGCAGGAACTGGTGGTGCGCGTGATGTGGCGGATGCTGGCTTGGCTGGCGGGTGGACGCCTGCCGCCCAGGCGCTTTGACTTTGACTTTGCCGAGCCGCCGCATGTTGGGGTCTATGAAAACGTCTTTCCGGCGCCTTTGAAGTTTGACCAAACCATCACCGCCTTCTGGTTCGACGCGGCGCGCTTAAAGGACAGGGTGCGACGTGACGATGCGGCGTTGCGCGAGTTCCTGGCCGACGCCTATGCGCAGGTGGTCCTGCCACGGCACCATGGCGGCGAAACCAGTGCCCGCGTGTTGCGGTATGTGCGGCAAGCCCAACCGCTCTGGCCGGGGCTGCAGTCCACAGCCGCGGCGCTGCACATGTCCACCTCATCATTGCAAAAGCGGCTGGCGCTGGAGGGCACGTCCTTTCAATCCTTGAAGGACGACTTGCGCCGTGACTTGGCCATCGTGCGCCTGAGTACGGGCACGGTGTCTCTGGAAACCCTGTCGCGCGAACTGGGGTTTTCCGACAGCCCGACGTTCCAGCGGGCGTTCAAGGTCTGGACGGGCGGTGCGCCCGGCACTTACCGTCGGCGCTGAGCGGCGGGCAGATAGCCAGGGCCGACGCGCTGGTGCCCTGATCGGCAGCTGACGGCAGCGACTGCGCCCCAGTGATCGCTGATTCTGCCCAAAGAGGGAGTTGGCTGAGCCCCATGGACAGCCGTCACGCCACCATCGACCGCCAGGATCTGGTCGGTGGTGTGTTGGTCGGTCCGTGACGTGAAGAGCAGCGCCGCGCCCATCAGGTCTTCATCATCACGGATGCGCCTATGCGGCGCACCTTGCGCGAAGCGCTCTTCGCCGTAGGTGTCCAGCAGCCCTTTGGTCCTCTTGCTGGGGAAGAAGCCAGGGGCGAGCGCGTTGACGGCGATTGGATCAGGAGCTTGGCCCAACCACCGAGAATTGATGCGCGTTGTCACGCAGCCACCGCTCTGAATGGGAACCGTCGTGCTGACTGGGGTGAAAGTCAGGACGCAAGTAGTCGCGCCACAGCGCCCGGTTGCCACGAATCAATCCATCACGCTTGAACAAGAGCCGGTATGCACTTAGCCATGTGCTGGGTTTGAACAAACCACCATTGCGCCAAAGGATGTGCACCGTTTGCTTGGCGATATTCACAAAATAATCCTTTGTAACGGCGCGAAACATGCCGATGCGCCAGAGCTCGTTGCCACCGGCCGCCTTGTAAATGTCGAACGCGGTACTGCGGTGTTCGGTTTCTTCGGCGCAATGCCACAACCACATGGTCTTAAGGCGCGGTTCAGCACCAGCCAGAGCCTCGGGGTGGCGCAACATCCAATCGGCAAACAAGGCGGTCAAATGTTCGCTTGCGGCGGTAGCAGCCACGTGGGCACGAGGGTCCAAGGCTGCGCCAACTTTGACGCGCTCGACCTGGATCTCCTCAATGATGTTGATGTAGCCCTGCCTTTTCAAGTGGTCGTTGAACAAGCCATGAATTCGACGGTGGGTTGCCTCTTGACCAACAAAGCCTTGCACCTCGACCGCGTGCGGCGCGCGCTGGTCTTCCGGCAGGGACCTCAGGCCATTGCGCACGGAATCAATGAAGTACTGCTCGCCGCTGGGGAAGCTCATCGACAGTGCGTTGAAAAGTGCCGAGCGAAATGCATCGCCACCGTTCCAGTGCCGTTCGATGGGTTGTTGAAGGTCAATCAAAAGGCGTCGTACAACAAGTTCAGTCACGCTTTTTCTTCAGTACAGAGTTTGGGCTTTTCAGGGGTGACGAATTGACGTCTTGGCGGATGCCGGTACCCGTTGCCATCGACGCCTTGCCTGGCGGATCGACGCGTTCCTTCAACTGGAAACAGCTCGTTAGCCACCAATAATGGCGGAAACACCCCCATCCACCGCCAAGATCTGACCGGTGATGTGCTTGCCGGCCCGTGATGCAAACAGCAGGGCTGCACCCATCAGGTCTTCATCGTCACCAATGCGCCGCAGCGGCGCGCCCTGCGCGAAACGCTCTTCGCCGAGGGCGTCCAGCAGCCCCTTGGTCATCTTGCTCGGGAAGAAACCGGGCGCCAGGGCATTGACGGTGATGCCGTAAGGCCCCCACTCGCCGGCCAGCGCGCGGGTGAAGTTCACTGCGGCGCCCTTGCTGGTGTAGTAGGCGATGGTGTTGATGCTCGACGGGCCGCCTCCCAGGCCGGCGATCGAGGCCACGTTGATGATGCGGCCGTGGCGGCGCGGGATCATGCTGCGCTTGGCCGTCTCCTGGCTCACCACGAACAGGCTGCGGATGTTGAGGTCCATGACCTTGTCCCAGGCCGCCATCGGGTGGTCCTCGGCCTTGGCACCCCAGGTGGCGCCGGCGTTGTTGACCAGGATGTCGATCTGGCCGAGTTGTTCCAGAGTCTGCGTGACCACGCCACGCGCCTGGGCCTCGTCGGCGGTGTCAGCGGCCAGCCAATGCGCGTCGACGCCGCTGGCGCGCAGGCCGGCCGCTGCCACTTCCAGGTCGGCTGCCTTGCGCGAGCACAGCATGACCTTGGCGCCGGCCTCGCCCAGCGCTTGGGCAATCTGCAGCCCCAGGCCGCGCGAGCCCCCGGTCACCAGCGCGACCTGGCCGCTGAGGTCGAACAGGCCTTGAGTTCTCTTGGACATGGGTGCTTTCCGTGTGGGTTGCGGTGTGCGACCACGGCTGCCTGCGGCGCAGCTGCTATGCCGGTGGCGCGATGGTGGGCTCGTCTTGCGCCGAATCGTGCAGCGCCTGTGCCAGTGCTTGCGGCATCGACAGAAAGGGCGAATGCGACGATGGCAGCGTCATCACGCGCTTGCATCCGATGGACTCCAGCATGCGCTGCTGCTGCGCCAGGGTGAGGGCGCGATCGTTGGCGCAGCGCACATAGCTGGTGGGCACGCTGCCAAAGCGTTCGCTGCTCAGCGGCACGCGGCCGAACGCAGTACGGATGGATTCGGGCACCAGTTGGCCCTGGGCCCAGGCTACGACTTCGGCGCTGCAGTCGGCGCAGAAGACCTCTTGGAAGGCCTCCGGCTTGGGCGTGATCAAGCCACGCAGCAAGGCAGCGCCGGTGGCGCGGTGCAGATCCGACCCCGTGTTCTCGCGGCCCAGTTGCACCATGTTGCTGCCGTTCATCGACACCCAGGCGGTGAGGAAGATCAGCCGTTCGATCTTGTGCGGCAGCTTTTCTGCCACCGCTGCGATCGACATGCCGGCCAAGGAGTGCCCGACCAGCACCACCTTGCCTTGTTCACGCTCCACGGTGCTGGCAAGGTCGGCGATGTAGTCCTTCAAGCTCAGGCCCCAGCCCGGCTTGCCTTTGCCTTGGCGGCCCGGCAGGTCCACCGCCAGCACCGAGTGGCCCAGGCCTTCCAGAAAGGGAATCACCCTCTGCCAGCACCAGGCGCCGTGCATGGCGCCATGGACCAGGATGAAGCGCTTGGGCGTTGACATCACAGCGCCGGCCGCTCAGCTCACGAACTGCATGCCCAGCCACTCGGCGATCAATGCCGGTTTGGCTTCGCCTTCGATCTCGATGACCACTTCCGTGGTCTGCAGCCACTGCTTCGGCGACTTCTGCTCCATGGACTTGAGCGTGAAGCGGCCCCGGATGCGGCTGCCGGTCTTGACCGGGCTGATCATGCGCACCTTGTTGAAGCCGTAGTTCAAGCCCATGTGGATGCCTTGCATATAGACCTGCATGCAGGTGCACAGGCCGCCAATCATCGACAGCGTGAGCAGGCCGTGGGCAATGGTGCCGCCAAAGGGCGTTTGCTTGGCCAACTCCAGGTTGGTGTGGATCTCGACCGGGTCACCCGTGAGCTTGGCAAACTGGTTCACCATGTCTTGGGTGATGGTCACCCAATCGGACAGTCCGACTTCGGTGTTGATCAGCGGCTGAACGGTTTCTGCGGTGTAAAAGGGCATGTGGGGCTCGATGAATGGCTGAACAAAGGTGGCGCCTGCAACCGCGGTGCAGTCAGGGCCGTTGGTTGGAAAAGATCACCGTGGCGCAGGCCGACCAGAAGCCGCCCCAGCCGTGCGCCATGGACGTCTTCACACCAGCGACCTGCGCCGCTGCAACGCCGCGCACCTGGCGGATGGATTCCTGCATGCACAGCATGCCTTAGGAACCGGAATGCGCGTAGCACAGGCCACCGCCATTGGTGTTCATCGGCAGCTTGCCGCCGGGCCGCGTGTGGCCGTCGGCAATGAAAGCGCCGCTCTCGCCCACCGGCACAAAACCCAGGCCTTCGAGGCCGAAGATGGGGTTGTGCGCAAAGGCGTCGTAGATCATCAGGTGGTCGATGTCGGCATGCGACACCCCTGCCGATTCGAACGCCGCGCGGCCTGAGGTGCGGATGAAGTCGGGCTCCATCAGGTTGCGCGTGCCGGCCGGGCTGACCGGGCCGTTTTCTATTGCCGCACCACTGCCCAGCACGTAAACCGGCGGCTGGGGCCGGTCCAGGGCACGCTCGGCCGAGGTCACGATGAGGGCGCCGCCGGCATCAGACACCAGGCAGCACATGGAGCGCCGCAGCGGCCAGGCCACCAGGGGCGAGGCCAGGACCTCGGCCACCGTGGTCGGCTCACGCAACTTGGCGCGCGGGTTCATCGCCGCCCACTCGCGTTGCACCACGGGCACCATGGCCAGCTGCGCTTCGGTCAGGCCGTAAGTCTTCATGTAGCGCGCCAGCGGCAGACCAAACAGCGCCGGCTGCAGGTTGGGGCCGGTGTAGGGCAGGTCAAACTGCATTTCGATCGAGCCCGGCGCGCAGGCGTCGTAAACGTTGGGTGCCATGGCGTGGCTGCGCCCGGACTCACCATAGACGATCAGCACCGTATGGCAGTAACCCGCGTGGATGGCTGCCATGGCGCTGCGCAGATGGAACATCCAAGAACAGCCACCGATACCGGTGCCATCGACCCAGGTGGGAAACACACCCAGCTGCTGCGCGATGTTGCCCACCGGCATGTTGGCCACGGTCAGTCCATCGATGGCGCTGGCTTTCAGGCCGGCATCGGCCAAGGCATTGGCCGCCGCGTCCAGCGCCAGGCCCACCGACGACAAGTGCGCGACCTTTCCGATCTCGGTCGACTCGGCCGCACCCACGATGGCAAAGCTGCCCGGCTTGATCATGCTGCCGCCCCCGCTGATTCCTTCTTGAAGCACAGCAGGTTGGGCCCTTGCGGTCCGCAGCGGGTCCAGGTGGCCACGAGCGGCATGTCGAGCACCAGGCTCTCAAGCGTTTGCTCGCAATCAACCACGGTCGAGATCAAGCGCACGCCTTCGGCCAGGTCCACCAAGGCCACACTCATGGGCTGTTGTACGGGCCAATAGGGCCACGGTGTCTGCGCGATGGTGAAGCTGTACAGGCTGCCCCGGCCCGAGGCCTGCACCCAGGCCACTTGTTTGCTGCTGCACTTGGGGCAGACCGGCGAGGGCGGAAAGTAGTGGGCACTGCAGTCCGAGCAGCGCTGGATGAACAGCTTGCCCTGCTCCGAACCTTCCCAGAACTTGGCGGTTTCGGGGGTGTGTTTGATGAAACTCATGGTCGCTTGCGGGTTTCGTTCTGGATCGGACTGGTGCTGTTCCTGGGTGGGCTGCGGCGCGCTCAACCGTCTCAGACGGGCGTGCCAGAGCGGACACTTTCCCGCAGCAACTTGCGATCGACCTTGCCGCTGCTGAGCATCGGCAACTCGCGCACCACGGAAAACTGCTTGGGCACCTTGTAGTTGGCGATGCGGTCCTTGAGAAAAGCCGTCAAGGCATCAGCAGACAACTCGGCCGCACCAGCCGGCATCACGAAGGCGTGGCCCACTTCCTGGTACTTGTCGTCGGGCATCGGCACCACCACCGACAGCTGCACGCCGGGGTACTGGTTGATGGCGTTCTCGACCTCCAGCGGGTAGATGTTGTAGCCGCCGGACTTGAACATTTCCTTCAGCCGGCCCACCACCACGATGAAGCCGTCGGCGCGGCGCAGGCCCAGGTCGCCGGTCTTGAGGAAACCGTCGGCGGTGAAGGCCTCTTGCGTGGCTTGCTCGTTGCGGTGGTAGCCCGACATCACGCATGGGCCTTTGACCTGAATCTCGCCCACCTCGCCGGCGGGCAGCTCTTGGCCTTCGGCGGATGCAATGCGGATCTGCACGCCGTCCAGCTCGCGCCCGATGGTGCTGGACATCACCTCCAGCGACACGCCTTCGGGTGATGCCGCCGCGCAGCTGGTGGTTTCGGTCTGGCCGTAGATGGTGGCCATGCGCGCGCCCGATCGCCCGATGAGCTTGAGCACTTCTTCAGGCGTGGGTGCGCCGCCGAAGGTGATGAGCTTGTACATGCCGAAGTAGACGCGGGGGTCGAAACCCGGCATGGCCAGCAGCATCGCAAAGGCGGTGGGCCCGGCGACCAGGTAGGTGGGCCGCTCCTGCACCGTCAGCTGCGCCAGCACGGCCATGTCCACGCGTTCGTGAAAGACCAGTTTGCCGCCGTAGGTGAACACGTTCATGCAGACGAAATTCAAGCCGCCGACATGGCTGATAGGGGCGCACATGATGGTCGTGGCCAGCGCATCGCCCATCCACGCCACGCTGGACAAGGCGCACCAGACGACCGCACGCTGAGACAGCATCGCGCCCTTTGGGCTCCCGGTGGTGCCCGAGGTGTAGACCAGCTGCGCCACGTCTTCGGTCTGCACCCGTGCGGTGGCTTGCTGGTGTTGCTCGGTGCTGATGTCCACCCCGCGGGCCAGGAAGGTGTCCCATTGAGGGTCACCAGGGCCGGCAAAGACGACGAACTGCCGCTGCTCGTCGATGGCTTTCAGTTCGGCTGTGTAGTCGCGGCCGTCGAAGGGCGATTGAACGACGACCAGTGCCGGGTCAACATCAGCCAACAGGTGCTCGAATTCACCGGCCTTGTAGCGCGGGTTGCCGCCGCACCACACAGCGCCGATGGACGCGGTGGCCAGGAACAACTCGAAGAACATGATGCCCGGCGGCGCCACCACAAACACCCGGTCGCCGTAGCCCACTCCGGATGCCATCAGGGCCTTGCCGCGCGCATCGACACGCTGTTTGACGGCGCCAAAGCTCAGGCGCAGCGAACCTTCCACCAAAGCCTCGGCCTCGGGGCGGATCGCGGCGTGTCGGCACACGATGTCATAGACACTGGCTTGGTTGTAGCTGCTGGGGTGGCGTGGATCGTTCATGTGGACAGGGCCTCAGCTATCGATGTATCGCTCAAGGCAGCATCTGGACTCAAGATGAACTCCACATGTACGACGCTAGACGTTGAGCGTTTTCCGCATGGCCCGCTTGTCGACTTTGCCGTTGGGCAGGCTGGCAAAGGACTGGAGCACGCTCCAGGTTTTCGGGATCTTGTAGTTGGCGATGCGTTCGCGCAAAAAGCTCTTCAGTGCTTCGATGTCGATGGGGCGCCCCGGGTGCGCGATCAGGAAGGCATGGCCCACTTCCTGGAAGGTGTCGTGCGGTACGGCCACGACGGCAGCCTGGGCCACGTCGGGGTGTTCGCAGATGGCCAGTTCAATCTCGACGGGATAGCAGTTGTAGCCACCGGACTTGAACATTTCCTTCAAGCGGCCGGCGAAAGCAATTTCGCCATCGGGGCGCAACACGCCCAGGTCGCCGGTTTTCAGCCAGCCATCGGCCGTGAAGGCTTCGCGCGTGGCTTCCGGGCGGTTGAAGTAGCCGCTCATCACCGAGATACCGCGCATCTGGATCTCGCCGGTTTCGCCTTCGGCCAGCGTGGCACCTTCCGGGCTGGCCACCCGAAGTTCCATGCCGCGAATGGGCCTGCCGACGGTTTCCGAAATCACTTCCAGCGGCGCGTCGAAGGCGGTGTAGGTGACCATGCCCGTGGTCTCGGTCTGGCCATAAACACTGGACAAGCGAGCGCCAGATTTGCGCAGTTCTTGCAGGTGCGCAACCGATGTGGACGCCCCGCCAAACACCACCACCTGGTAGAGCCCGCGGTAGGCCTCGAAGCTGAAACCGGGCAAGGCCAGCATCATGGCAAACGCCGTCGGGCTGCCGACCAGGTAGCTGGGCTTTTCGCGCGCCGTGGCTGCACCAATGAGCGCGAAGTCCACCTTGGGCACAAAGACGATGCGCCCTCCGGCGGCAAAGACCACCATGCTGACGTTGTTCAGGCCGCCGACGTGGTTGATGGGCGCCGGGTTGATGATGCTGTCCATGCCGCTGCCGATCCACTCCACGTGGGCCAGCGCGGTCTGCACGTTAGCCCGGTGCGACAACATCGCGCCCTTGGGGTGGCCCGTGGTGCCCGAGGTGTAGACGATGACCGCCGTGTCTTCTGGCTGTACCGCGGCGCGGCGCGCGGCCAGCACCGAGTCAGGAACCGACTGCCCTTCGGCCACCCAGGCGTGGGCTTCGTCCAGGGCTTGCTCGCCCAGGCACACAAAACGCGGTGCATGGGTGGCCAGCGCCTGCAACTCATCGAGGTAGGCACGGTCTTCAAAGGGTGAGCGCACCAACACCACCGCAGGCGTGGCGTCGCCCAGCAAGTAGGCGTATTCGTTGCGCTGGTACTTGGGGTTGAGACCCTGCCAGATGGCACCGATGCTGGTGGTGGCCAGGAAGGTGAGCCAGAAGTCGGCACTGGGCGGCGCCAGCGTGGCCACGCGGTCACCGGGCTTGACACCGCAGCTCAGCAGCGCACGGGCGATGGCGTCCACACGTTGCTGCAGTTCGCGGTTGTTCAGGCGCAGGTCACCATCCACCACCGCCAGCGCGGTGGGCTGCTCGCTGGCGCGCAAGGCCACCAGGTCGTACAGCGTGCGAGCGTCGGCGAGTGGCATGCGTGGCTCCTGTCGATCAGGCTTGTGGCGGCGCCAGGTTCAAGCCCATCGCGGTGGCAGCCTTGGTGACGAACTTCATCACCTGCTGGCCGCCATCGGTCAAGGCCTGCTGGCCCTGGGTGTCGGAGATGGCATCGAAGTGGGCCGCAACGCCCTCGGCGCTGCAGTCGCTGCCGCCGAGGTGCACGCCTTCGGTTTCATGCAGGTAGGTGCGTGAGAAGCCACCGGCGGTGGCGTTCAGCATCACGCGGCTGGGAGCGTCTTCGCTGACCAGGAACACGGCAGCGGGTGCCACCGACTCGGGCGTCATCAGATCAACGATCACTTTGGGCAGCAGGTCGGCGGTCAGGCGTGTGGCAGCACCCGGGCCGATGGTGTTGATGCGGATGTTGTTCTTCGTGCCTTCGATGTGCAGCACATTCATCAAGCCGATCAAGGCCGTCTTGGCGGCACCGTAGTTGGCCTGGCCGAAGTTGCCGTAGAGGCCGCTGGACGAGGTGGTCAGCAGGACGCGGCCGTAGTTGGATGCTTTCATCAACGGCCACACCGCCTGGGTGCAGATCACCGAGCCCATCAGGTGCACATCGAGCACCTTGCGCCAATCGGCGATGCTGCCTTTGGCAAAACTGGCGTCGCGCAGGATGCCGGCGTTGTTGATCAGGATGTCGATGCGGCCCCAGGTGTCCATGGCGGTCTTGACCATATCGGCCACCTGTTCCGCGTTGGTCACGTCGGCACCGTGTGCGATGGCCTGGCCGCCCGCTGCGCGGATCTGTTCCGCCACGGCTTCGGCCGGGCCGGACGATCCGCCAGTGCCGTCACTGCCACCGCCGAAGTCGTTCACCACCACCTTGGCGCCACGGCTCGCCAGGTCCAGTGCATAGGCCTTGCCCAAGCCGGCGCCGGCGCCGGTCACGATGGCCACTCGGCCGTCAAATCGAATGCTCACGGAAGTTCCTTTGAAGTCTGAGAGAGCTGCAGGTCAGTTGCCCTTGAACTCGGGTTTGCGCTTTTCGAAGAAAGCATTGATGCCTTCTTGCAAGTCCTGCGAAGCAAAGGTCAGCAGGAATTGATCGCGGTCCATGAAGGTGCTGGCATGGTGGTTGGCATTGGCCGTGGCATTGATCGCCTCCTTGGTCATGCGGATGGGCAGCGGCGGCAGGGCCGCCACCTTCTGGGCCCAGCGCAAGGCCGCGGCTTCGGCGCTACCGGCTTCCACCACTTCGTCCACCATGCCCCAGCTGAGCATGGTCTGGGCGTCGGCAAACTCGCCGAACATGGTGAAGCGCTTGGCACGCGCCGGGCCGATCAGCGTGGT
>JBEIEH010000075.1:0-10912 GCA_040383055.1 Burkholderiaceae bacterium | reverse complement strand
GGCGTCGCTCAAGCCCGGCAGCACCGTGCGGTAGGGGGTGGACTGCATGGTGGCATACACCAAGCCAAACACAATCAACACAAACAACACCACAATGCCCGGCAGAGCGCGGCGCACGGCCGGCTGCATAAACATGTCGCGCGCGGTGGCTGTCAAACCGCCAGCGCCCAGCTTCACCAAAGTGCCACCGTTGCCTGGCGCGCCAGCGTCGCCCGTGGTGGCCAATGCGGTGCCAGTGCCGGGGTTGGCCAAGGCGATGCCTGTGGTGCCAGAGGAGGCAGCCGGCGCGGTGCCGGTGCTGACAGGCAAATTGCCACTGCCCGTGGTCATGGGCAGGTTGCCGGTGGTCATTGCTGCGGTTGCCATGGTGTTTTACGCTTTCTTGTTCTGTCAGACGGGCATGTTCAGCACGTCTTCGTAGGCCTTGAGCACCTTGTTGCGCACCTGCAAGGTGGCTTCAAACGCCAGAGACGATTTCTGCATGCCCAGCACCACATCCGTCAGGGGCACGTTGTCGCCACGGTCGTAGGCGGTGCGCAGTTCACTGGCGCGCATCTGCACATCGTTGACTTGTTCCACGGCGCCCTTGACCATGGCGGAAAACGAGGACTTTCCAGCACCCGCCGGGCCTTGCAGCTCGGCCGGTGACAAGGCTTGACCAGCGGCCTGCGCCTGCACTGAGCGCAGTGTCTGCAGCATGGCCTGGATGTTGGCGGGGGAGGTGGCTCGTTCAATCATGGACGGGTTCCTCAGGCTTGGAGCGCTTCGCCCAGATCACACACGCCTTGGGCGCGCCACTGGGCGATTTTGTGACGCAGGGTTCGCGGGCTGATGCCCAACATGCGCGCGGCTTCGCTGCGGCTGGGCGCCGCTGCGATGGCCGCTTGCACCAGGTGCCATTCGCGGTCGCGCACCGCGGTTTGCAAATCCTGTGGGGCCGACACCGGCGCAGCCATGGGTGCTGCTGCAGGCTGTGGCGCCACCGCGGCCGCAGCGCCGACCGCGGGCAGTTCCCACGCAGCGCCGTCGATCGATTCGTCGAACATCAGTTGCGCCGAGTCCACCACCCCGTCGGTGGACAAGACCACCGCACGGCGCATCACGTTTTCCAACTCGCGCACGTTGCCAGGCCACGGGTATTGGTAGAGGCTGGCTTGGGCGGCCGGGGTGATGGTCCAGGCCGCGCCCGGGCTGCGGTGCTGGCTGAGGAAGTGGTAAGCCAGCGGCAGGATGTCGAGCGGACGCTCGGCCAGCGGGGGCAGGCGCAGACGGAAAGTGGCGATGCGGTAGTACAGGTCTTCGCGAAACTCGCGCTCGGCAATCGCTTGGCGCAGATCGCGGTTGGTGGCAGCCACCACCCGCACATTCACTTGCACGCTGTGCGATCCGCCCAGGCGCACCACTTGGCGGTCTTGCAACACGCGCAGCAGCTTGGCCTGCAGGCCCATGGGCATTTCACCGATTTCGTCCAAAAACAGGGTGCCCCCATCGGCTTGCTCAAACAGGCCTTTGTGGTCGCGGTGGGCGCCGGTGAACGCGCCTTTGTCGTGACCGAACAATTGGTCTTCGATCAGGTTCTCGGGCAGGGCCGCGCAGTTGATGGCGACAAACGGGCCGCCGCTGCGGGCAGAAGCTTCGTGCAACACACGCGCCAAGATTTCCTTGCCCGCGCCAGTGGGGCCAACCAGCAAGGTGGTCACGTCGGCTTGGGCCACGCGCTGCGCCAGAGCCAAGAGTTGCTGGCTGACAGGATCGACAAACACGGCTTGGCGAACGCCCGACACACGCGGCGAGGCCACGGACGAGGCGCGCAGAGGCTGCGGCGTTGTCGGTTCAGCGGCTGGGGGTGTCAACAAGGTGTTCACGTCGAGTTCCTTACACGGAGGCTCTGGGTGAATGCAAACCGCGTGCCACTACCACCTATCTCGTATTTTTTGGCGACAACCCTCCATACAAGCCAATAAATGAATCACTTGGTATTTGTTTTCCGCTGTGTCGCGCCGACTTCCCGACAGGGGCGATGCGCGGCATGGGCGCGCGCACACGCCGCGTCAAGGCTGGCGGGCCACCGGCGGTTTGGCGACAAAACCTTGGCACGGCACGCCATCGGCGCGCAGCACTTCAATCGACGGCAGGATGCGCGACTCAAAGCCCATGAGCCGGCACACATAGGGCGTGTGGCGGTGGTAGCTCATTGCGAAATGCCGGCACTGCCAGCACCCGGGGGGCTGGCCTGTGGCGGCGGGGGCAGAGAGGCGATCGGTCATGCAACCTCAAAAGGGCGAGCGATGTGGCGCAGGGGTGCAAACGCTGTCGACACAGGCGCGAGATGTCATCAGCCCTGCAGCAGCTTGAGGACCGACTGTTGATCCATATTGGCCTGGGCCAGCACGGCGGTGGCGGCCTGCTGGATGATCTGGGTGTGTGCGAGTTCGCTGCTGGCTTTGGCGTAGTCGGCGTCCAAGATGCGGCTGCGCGACTCGGTGGTGTTGCGCGAGATGTTGGTGAGGTTGTCTCCCGCGTAGGTGAGACGGTTCATCGTGGCACCGTAACCGGCTCGCTCGTCGTTGAGTGCGTTGATAGCGGAGTCGAGTCGACCGATGGCTGTGTTGGCGGACTCGGAGTCAACGATCGATGTGTCATTGAGACGAGCGTCGCCGGCAAACACCTGGTAGTCCTCAGGCTCCAGCGTGGTGTTGATGGTGCCGTCGCTGTTGACAGGGATGGAGAAATCGCGCAGCTCAATGGTGATGGTCTGGTTGGCGTTGGCGCCCACTTGGAACACCACCCGGCGAGCCACTTCCGTGCCGCTGCCATCTTCGACCGGGGCGCCAATGGCCACTGCAGGATCGGTCGCGTTGTTGAGCACATTCATGCCGTTCCATTGGGTGGTTTGCGACACCCGGTTGATCTCCAGCATCAACTGCTCATATTCCAAATTGAGCGACTGGCGGTCCTTGGCGGTGTTGGTGTCGTTGGCCGCCTGCACAGCCAACTCGCGCATGCGCTGCATCATGTTGGTGACTTCGACCAGGGCACCCTCGGTGGTCTGTAACAGCGAAATCCCGTCGTTCGCGTTGCGAACCGCTTGGTCCAGACCGCGGATTTGGGCGGTCATGCGCGAGGAGATGGCCAAGCCCGCTGCATCGTCCTTGGCGCTGTTGATGCGTTTGCCGGTGGAGAGCTGCTCCATGGCAGCCGACACGTCGCGGCTGTTGCGGCTCAACGCGTTTTGCGAGACCAGCGATTTGATGTTGGTATTGATAACAGTCATGACAATCCCCCGCCCGGTGCCTTGTACGCAACAGGCTGTGTTTCACAAGTGGGGGCGGCAAACCCTTGCCGCCCAGCAAGATCAGGCGGCTTTGCGCTTGAGCGGCGGCGGCGGTACGCCCAAGGCAGCGGCCTCGGCTCGAAGCGCTTCGTCTTGCGGGTGGTATTTGAGTGCCATGTGCATGGCCTCTGTGGCCCGATCGCGCCGTTGCATGCACCTGAGCACACGCACCCAATGCAACCACGAAGCCACAGGCGCTTGGCTGCCCTGCACCGACAACAAACGCTGCAGCGTGATGTCGGCAGCGGCCCAATCGAGTTGCACCTCAGAGATCAAGGCGCGCATGACCAGCAAGTCCTCGCTGTCGGGAAAACGACGCAGGCCTTCGGTGAGCATGCGCTCCGCCTCTGTCATGCGGTTGGCGGCGACACATTTGGCCACCTCTACCCGAATGGCAGGCGGCGCCAGCCCTGGCACTGCAGGACCGGTGTCCATCAGAAACGGCGCTGTGAGGGCCCCTGGGGCCATGGCGGCTTGCAACATGCTGAACTCCTTGCATGTCGATCCACCGGCAAACCCTTGCCAGTTGGTCGACTCAAGGACTGTTCAGCAATTGCCGTGCCAGGCCAAAGCAACGGTCAACGCAGCAGGGCCAAGACGTAGTAAGGCTGCTGATTGGCCTGAGACAACATCGCCGAGCCGGCCTGATCCAAGATGAGGGTCCTGGCCAGTTCCGCGGTGGCTTTGGCGTAGTCGGCGTCGTCGATGCGGCTGCGAGACGCCTGGGTGTTGAGCGACACATTGCTGGCATTGTCGGCTGCGTGGGTCAGCCGGTTGGCCACGGCGCCCCAGCGTCCACGCGATTCGTCGATTTGGGCAATCGCCTCGTCGATGGTGGCCAAGGCACTGTTGGCGCCAGTGCGGGTCGAGATATCGATGGACTGCGCTGAGCTGACCGCACCAGAGTTCAGGCTGCTCATGTCCACCGTGATGACATCGGCCGCTTGCGCGCCTACCTGCAACCGAACCGTGCCCGAACTGCCCGCACCGCCGTCGAGCAGGCGCATGCCGTTCCACTGGGTGTTTTGGATGATGTTGCCCATCTCGGCCTGCAGCTCCACCACCTCGTCATTGAGCGAAGATCGCTGCTCATCGGTGTAGGTGTCGTTGGCCGACTGAATGGCGAGTTCCCGCATGCGGTTGAGCATGCCTGTGAGCTCGTTGCTGGCCGCATCGGCTGTCTGTAGCAGCGAAATGCCGTCGTTGGCGTTTTTCACCGCCATGTCCAGACTGCGTATCTGGGATGTCAACTTGTTGCGAATGGCCAAACCCGCGGCGTCGTCTGAAGCCGAATTGATTCGCCGTCCAGTGGCCAGCTGCTCCATCGCCGACGACAGATCGCGCTGGTTGGCGGACAAGGCATTCTGAGCCGTCACCGCCTTGATATTGGTGTTGATCACGGTCATGGCCAGCTCCAGAACATGCGCATCCCGTGCATTAGGCGACGGTCAGAGCGGTGATCTGATCGGTGCTCAGCGCGCTGATCTGGGCCGCGGTCATGGCACGCACCTGGGTCGTGCTCAGGGCGCCGAGCTGATCGGTGCTGAGCTTGCTCACCAAGCTGGCCGACAAGCCCGCGATCTGACCGGTGGTCAAGGCCTGAACGTTGTCGGTGGTCAAGCCAGCGATGGCGTCGGTGGTGATGCGGTTGAGTTGCGCCGCAGTGAACACACCCAGCTGATCGCTGGTGATCGCGCCAACCTGATCGGAGTTCAAGGCGGCGATTTGGGCAGAACCCAAGCGCGAGACCTGAGCGGTGGTGATGAAGCCGATCTGGTCGGTGGTCAGTTCTTGCAGTCTGTCGGTGGACAAGCGGGTGAACTGATCGGCCTTGATCGCCGCCAATTGGTCAGAGGCCAAGTCGGCGAACTCGCTGTTGTCAAACGCGTTGATCTGCTGGTAGGTCATGGCCCCCAACTGGGCCGAGCGCAGCGACTGGATGTGATCAGAGGTCAAGGCGCGGACGGCGTCGGTGCTCAAGCCACGGATGGTGGCGGTGGCGAGTTCGGCCACATCTTCTGCCTCCATTTCCGCCAGTGCACTGGTCGACAAGGCATTGACCTGGTTCGCGGTCAAGGTCTGCACTTGGTCCGTGGTGAAGGCTTTGACCTGATCGGAGTTCAAAACGCCCATGATGCTGGCGGTCAAGCCCTTGAGCTGATCGGTGCTCAAGGCAGCAATCTGGTCGCTGGTGACCTCGCCCCACTTGGCCACACTCAGACCCGCCAATTGTTTGGCGCTCAATCCAGCGATCTGATCGCTGCTCAAGGAGGCCAGCTCGCCAGAGTCCAAGGCGTTGAGCTGGGTGGCCGACAAAGCCGCCAGCTGCGATGAGCCCAGAGCGCTCACTTGATCGGAGGTGAGGGCCTTGACCAGATCGGTGCTCAGACGTGAGAGCTGGGCACTCGTCAAAGCCGCCACATCACCCGTGTCCAGCACACTGACACCAGCGGTGCCCAAAGCGTCAAGCTGTCGTGTGCTCAAGGCGCGCACTTGGTCACTGCCCAAGGCTTGAACCTGGGCGCTGGTCAATGCCCCCACCGCTTGGGTCGACAGCTGCGCCATCTGGGCCGATGTCAGAAAACCCAGTTGTTCGGTTGTCAGCTCGGCGATGCGGTCGGTGGAGAGTTGTCCAAACTGGCGAGCGGCAATGCCTTGAATCTGGGCCGAGTTCAGCAAACCAAATTCGGCGTTGTCAAACACTTCGATCTGGCGATACGACATGCTGCCGAGTTGCGCGGCGCGCAACGACGACACCTGTGCCGATGTGAGCGCTCGAGCGGCGTCGGTGCTCAAATTGCGCACCTGGACAGTGGACAGCGCCGCCACGTCTTCGGTGTCCAGCGCCTGCACCGCGTCGGTGGTCAGGCTGTTGACCTGCCGGAAAGACAGGCTTTGAATTTGATCCGATCCAAGGGCTTTGACCTGGTCGGTGCTCAAGCTGGCCACACCGGCGGTGGTCAGACCGCGCAACTGAGCGGCCGACAGAGACGCCATGGCGTCGCTGCCCAGCTCACTGAGCATATCGGTCGAAAAGCGGGACAACTGGGTGGCCGACAGACCGCGCAGCTGATCGGTTGACAGCGCAGCGACGTCGCCAGACTCCAAATTGGCCAACTGGTTGCGGGTGAGCACGCTGATCTGCGCGCTGGTCAACGATTTGATCTGATCGGTGCCCAAAGCCTGCATGAAGCCCGTGCTCAGGCCATTGACCTGCACCAAGGTCAGGGCCTCAATGTCTTCGGTTTCCAACTGCGCGATGCTATCGCTGGCCAACGCATTGAGCTGGCTGGCCGAGAGGGAACGCACTTGGGCGGTGTTCAGGGCTTTGACCTGATCGGTGTTGAGCGCCCCCATTTGGGTATTGCTCAATAGCTTGACTTGGTTGTTGGTCAACGCACCGACCTGCTCGGTAGAGAGTGCAGCGACCTGGGTGGTACCCAATTCTTGGACCTGCTGGGGCTTGAGCACCGCCACTTGGGAGGCGCTCAGTGCGGCCACGTCCTCGGACTCCAACGCCCGCAGCTGGTTGCCGCTGAGGCTTTGCAGCTGGGCATTGGACAAACCGGCCACTTGCTCCGAGCTCAAAGCGCGGATCGCATCGGTGTTCAGGCTCTTGATGTTCGTCGCGCCAATGGCCCGGATATGGTCGGTGGACAGGACAGCCACTTGGTCCGACCCCAGTGCGTTGATCTGGGTCGGCGAAAGCTGTCGAACCTGATCAGAAGTGAGCGCCCCCACTTGGGCGGTGCTCAAGTTGCGCAAATGGTCCGTGCTCAAGTTTTGCAACTGAACTCGGGTGAGGCTTTCGACCTGATCGGTGGTGAGCGCCGCCACTTGATCGGTGGTCATGGCCGCGATCTGTGAACCCTTGAGAGCCGCCAAATTGCCCGTGGACAAAGCGGCCAGATCGTCGGTTTCAATGGCACGGATCTGCGCCGAGCCCAGGGACATCAGCTGCGTGCTGCTCAGGCTGGTGATTTGCTCGGTGCTGAGCGCGGCGATGATGCCGCTGCTCAGCCCTTGCAGCTGTTTGGCCGACAGGGCCGCCAGGTCTTCGGTTTCCAGTGTCAACAGGTTGTCGGTGCTGATGGCGCTGAGCTGTCCCGCGCTCAAGGTGCGCACTTGGTCACTGGACAAGGCTTGCAGTTGCTCTGAATTCAGCGCTTGCATGAAACTGGTGCTCAGCCCCTTGACTTGGTTGAGTGTGAGCGCGTCGATTTGCTCGGTGCTCAGGGCGCCAACAAAGTCTGAGCTCAGGCTATTGAGCTGGACAGCCGACATCGCCGCGATGTCCGAAGTGTCAAAAGAGGCCACATGGGCGGTGGTGAAGGCGGCGAGTTGTTGCGTGGTCAATGCTTTGACCTGGGCACTGCTCAGCGCCTCCAAGCGCTCGTACACATCGCTGTCTTCTGCGGCCAGTGCGTTGACATTCAGAGCGGCCACCTGTTTGCCACTGAGCACCAGCACATCCTCGGTGTCCAAGGCGGCCAATTGGGTACTGGTCAGCGCACCCACTTGGGCGGTGCTCAGCTTGCGCACATCGGCGGTCGTCAAACTGGCGATCTGCGACGTGCTCAAGTTGGCGATGGCACTGGGGGTGAACGATGAAATGGCGGTCATGACAACTCCTGATGGGCACCCGGACACACCGACCGGCCTGAGAACACCCCAAACAGCGGGTGAGCCCAAGTGCTCCTTATTCGTAGTCCGAATCGGCGAGGCCATCGAGAACTTGAGGCAATGGACACAACTTTTTTTGACACCTCGACCAAAGCACTCCAAAAAACTGGAGAAAAAAGAAAAAGATCAGACAAAAGAATTCTTCTCAACACCGTCGCGTGGGCGGACGCTGGCAAGCCTGACGGGCTTGGTTTTTGCTTGATAAGCCGGAACGGCAACTCTTGGCCCTTTTTGTCATGCAGCACACTCCCTCGCTCGACAGCACACCCCCGCTGACCGCCGGCGCCGAGCCCGACGTCCAGACGCTGATCGCCGGCTGGTCCTTGGCCGAACTGGTGACCCAAACCGAATCGCTGTGCGCCCAAGGACTGTCTGAACAGGCCTGCGTGGCTTACCAGCTGTGGCTGCACGCCAACCGGCACCCACACCTGGCCCACGCCGCCTTGTTCAACCTCGGCGCCTTGCAACAAAGCCTTGGACACACCGAGGCGGCGCTGCACACCTATCTGAGCTGCATGGAACGCGCGCCCGGCTTTGGACAGGCCTATATCAATATGGGACTGCTGCAAGAACGCTTGGGCCAGATCGACGCCGCCTTGCAAACCTGGAGTCGATATCTGGGCCAACGCCTGCTCAAGACCCAGCCCGACACCGAACTGCAATGCACCGCGCTCAACCACATTGGCCGGGTGCAGGAAAGCCGCAAGCGCTACGACCTGGCCGAAAAAGCCCTCGAAGACAGCCTGCGCCTCAACCCTGATCAGCCGGGCGTGATCCAGCACTGGGTGCATATCCGGCAAAAGGCCTGTCGTTGGCCGGTGTACGCACCACACGCCGCCCTGCCCATGGGCCAGCTGGTGCGCAGCACCTCGCCATTGGCGATGCTGGCGCTCACCGACGACCCGCAGTTGCAGCTGCTCACGGCACAGAGCTTTGTGCACCGGACCTACAACACCGAGCAGGCCCGCCTGCACGACCCCACGCGCCGCCCCGGCGCGCGTTGGCGGGTCGGCCTGGTGTCGGCCGATCTGCGCGAACACGCGGTCGGCTTTTTGTTGCCCGCCTTCCTTCAGGGCACCGATCGATCGGCCTACGCGCTCTACGCCTACGACTACACCCGCGACGAAAACACCTCGCTGCGCCAGCACCTTCTGTCGCAATTCGACGAGGTGCGGGCCATCGGTGACCTGAACGACCGCCAAGCCGCTGAGCTGATCGCCAGCGACGAAATCGATATCCTGATCGACCTGCACGGGCTCAGCTCCGGCGCGCGGCCCGGCATTTTTGCCTTGCACCCGGCGCCGCATCAGGCCACCTACTTGGGCTACATCGGCTCCACCGGCATGCCCTGGTTCCAACATGTGCTGGTCGACCCTTGGGTCATGCCGGCCGAACTGGCACCCCATTTCACCGAGCGACCGCTGTACTTGAGCCGCTCCTTCATTCCACTGACCCACGAGGCGCCCACCGACGCCGCTGTCAGCCGCGCCAGCGCACGCTTGCCCGAACACGCCTTTGTGATGGCGGCTTTTGGCAATGTGTACAAAATCACCTCCGAGATGTTCGCCGGCTGGCTGCGGCTGTTGCAGCGCATTCCAGATGCGGTGCTCTGGCTGCTGGACGACAACCCCATCACCACCCAAGCCTTGCGCGCCCATGCCTTGGCGCAAGGCGCCGATCTCGACCGCATTGTTTTTGCGCCCCGTTGTGATCCGCGCCAGTTCCGCGCCCAGCTGCGGCTGGCCGATGTGTACCTCGACACCTACCCATACAACTGTGGCTCCACCTCGAACGACGTGGTCAACGCCGGTGTGCCACTGGTCAGCCGCTACGGCCGCACCCTGGTCTCGCGCATGGGCTTGTCCATCTTGAGCGATCTGGGCCGAGCCGACTTGGCCACCGACAGCCAACAAGCCTACGAAGACAAGGTGGTGGAAGTGGCGCTGCGCACCCGACAAGGCCACCGCTACCACTACGCCCACCGCCCGGCACACGGTCTGCTGCAGGAAGCGCTGGACGCGATTCGCCACGGCCACCAGCAGCCGGCGCCCCGACCCAGCAGCGCCACACCCGCGCGCTTGCAACTGCTGCGCCTGAGCCCCCACCCCGCCCCTCAGCGGGCACCGGCCACCGACATGGCCGCGTGGACGCTGGCCGAATGGGCTGGCTTCGATGCGGTGCACGAGCACCTGGTGCACCACACCCTGGACGCCCAAGGGCTGCATTGGCTCGACACCCGCAGCGCGCCCGACGCCGCCACCGAACGGCTGCTGCAACAGGCGCTGAGCCAAGCCGAGGTCCCCCCCGACGCGCTGATCGCCAGTCCAGGCTGGGATGTGCTGAGCCTGCTGCCCAACCCCTTGTGGGTCTGGGGCCGTGAGCAAGCGAACTGGCTGAAATGGACCTCGGGATTCCTCCAGCGACAGGGCGTGGGCGTAAACCCCACGTCTTGGACACTGCCGCTGGAGCGCAGCGTCGCGGGCTTGTCACTGGCTTGCAGCCCAGCGGTTTGGTTCGACTGGTTGGCCTTGGCGCTGCGCCTGCGCACGGAGCACGAACAATCGCTGCAGACCGGCCACGACCTGTGGCAACTGGGCCCACACACCGTCAGCTCAGCGCAACTGCTCTACCCCTGGCTGATGAACGTGGTGCTGCAACACCGCCACAGCCGTGTGCTGTCGCCAGCACCGTTTGGGCGACCCGCGCTGCGCGGCCAAGGTCGGGCCTTGCTGCCACTGGCGGTGCAAGCCGCCGCGCTCAAAACCGCCCACCACAGCACCGGGCAGGCGCACTACCTGCAAGCGTTTGAACAGCTCAGCCAGCACCAAGGCTTGCAAAGCGACCTCAGCGGTCTCAGTACGCTGACGCCGGCAGCGGCACACCAAACTGCTGCAT
>JBEIEH010000074.1:0-10932 GCA_040383055.1 Burkholderiaceae bacterium | reverse complement strand
GGTGCGCAGGTAGTAGGTGGTCTTCAGGCCACGCAGCCAAGCGAGCTTGTAGGTCTCATCGAGTTTCTTGCCCGACGCACCGGCCATGTAGATGTTCAGGCTCTGTGCCTGGTCGATCCACTTCTGGCGGCGCGATGCGGCTTCGACGAGCCACAGCGGTTCCACTTCAAACGCGGTGGCGTACAGGGCTTTGATCTCGGCCGGCACACGGTCGATGGGTTGCAGCGAGCCGTCGAAGTGCTTGAGGTCCATGACCATCACGTCGTCCCACAGACCCAAACGCTTGAGGTCTTTGACCAAGTAGCCGTTGATGACGGTGAACTCACCGGACAGGTTGGACTTGACCGACAGGTTGCCAAAGCAGGGCTCGATCGAGGCGTCCACACCGATGATGTTGGAGATGGTGGCGGTGGGCGCAATGGCCACGCAGTTGGAGTTGCGCATGCCGTCGGCTGCGATTTTTTGGCGCAGCGCGTCCCAGTCCAGCGTGGCGGAGCGGTCGGCCTCCACATAACCGCCGCGCTCGCTGGCCAGCAGGTCCAGTGAGTCGAGCGGCAGAATGCCTTTGTCCCACAGCGAGCCCTTGTAGCTGGAGTACTTGCCGCGCTCTTTGGCCAGTTCGGTCGATGCCCAGTAGGCGTAGTAGCACACCGCTTCCATCGAGCGGTCGGCGAAGTCCACCGCCGCTTCGCTGGCATACGGCACACGCAGTTCGTAGAGTGCGTCCTGGAAGCCCATGATGCCCAGGCCGACTGGGCGATGGCGCAGGTTGGAGTCGCGCGCTTTTTTGACCGCGTAGTAGTTGATGTCGATCACGTTGTCGAGCATGCGCATCGCGGTTTTGATGGTCTGCTGCAGCTTGGCGTGGTCGAGTTCTTTGCCGTTCGGGCCGTCTTTGAGGTGGCGCAGCAGGTTGACCGAACCCAAGTTGCAGACCGCGGTTTCGCTGTCGCTGGTGTTGAGCGTGATCTCAGTGCAGAGGTTGGAGCTGTGCACCACACCGGCGTGTTGCTGGGGCGAGCGCACATTGCAAGCGTCCTTGAAGGTGATCCAGGGGTGGCCAGTTTCGAACAGCATGGAGAGCATCTTGCGCCACAGGTCCACCGCCGGCACCTGACGGTAAGGCTTGATCTCACCGCGGGCGGCTTTCTCTTCGTAGGCCACATAGGCTTTTTCGAAGTCGGCGCCAAACTTGTCGTGCAGGTCGGGGCAGTCGGACGGCGAGAACAGGCTCCAGGGGCCTTTTTCCATCACCCGCTTCATGAACAGATCGGGAATCCAGTTGGCGGTGTTCATGTCGTGCGTGCGGCGGCGGTCGTCGCCGGTGTTCTTGCGCAGCTCCAAGAACTCTTCAATGTCGAGGTGCCAGGTCTCCAGATAGGTGCAGACCGCGCCCTTGCGCTTGCCGCCTTGGTTCACCGCCACAGCGGTGTCGTTGACCACTTTGAGGAAAGGTACCACGCCCTGCGATTCGCCGTTGGTGCCCTTGATGTGGCTGCCCAGCGCGCGCACGCGGGTCCAGTCGTTGCCCAAGCCGCCAGCAAATTTGGACAGCAGGGCGTTTTCCTTGATCGACTCGTAAATGCCGTCCAGATCATCGGGCACGGTGGTCAGGTAGCAGCTCGACAGCTGGCTGCGCAAGGTGCCGCTGTTGAACAGCGTGGGAGTGGACGACATGAAGTCGAACGAGGACAGGATCTCGTAGAACTCGATGGCGCGCGCTTCGCGGTCGATCTCGTTGAGCGACAGGCCCATGGCCACGCGCATAAAGAAAGCCTGTGGCAGCTCAATGCGGGTTTTGCGCACGTGCAGGAAATAGCGGTCGTACAGGGTTTGCAGGCCGAGGTAATCGAACTGCAGGTCACGCTCGGGTTTGAGCGCGGCGCCCAGTCGGGCCAGATCAAACTGCAGCAGCTTTTCGTCGAGCAGGTCGTTCTCGACGCCCTTTTTGATGAAGCCAGGGAAGTAGTCGGGATAGGCTTGGGCCATCTCGGCTTGGCTGGTCTCGCGGCCCAGGATTTCCTTGCGGATGGTGTGCATCAGCAGGCGGGCGGTGGCAAAGGTGTAGTCGGGGTCTTTTTCGATCAGGGTGCGTGCGGCCAGGATGGCGGCTTTGTACACCTCTTCGATCGGCACGCCGTCGTAGAGGTTGCGCATGGTCTCCGCGACGATGGGGGCGGCCTTCACATCTTGGCCCAGGTCGGCGCAGGCGCTGGCGATCAGGGTGTGCAGAGCCTGCACGTCCAGCGGCACACGCTGGCCTTTGTCGGTCACAAAAAACTCTGGCGTATTCGCCGTTGGCGCTGGTTGTGCCTGCGCAGCGCGTTCTTGGGCGCGGCGTTCGCGGTAGAGCACGTAGGCGCGCGCCACTTCGTGGTGGCCGCTGCGCATCAGGCCCAGTTCCACCTGGTCTTGCACGTCTTCGATGTGGAAGGTGCCGCCGCTGGGGCGCGAGCGCATCAGGGCGCGCACCACGTTTTGGGTCAGCGCGTCCACGTCCTCGCGCACGCTGGCCGATGCCGCGCCTTGGGTGCCGTGGACCGCTAAAAAGGCTTTCATCAGCGCCACAGCGATCTTGCTGGGCTCAAACGCCACCACCGCACCGTTGCGGCGGATGATCTGGTAATGAGAGTAAGCGCTGGACACCGGCGGGATGTGTGGGGTGGCCGGTTGACCGTAGGGGGTGGCGACGGTGCGGGGAGCGCTTGTGTCGGCTGTGAGCATGGTTCCTCTTTCTCGCTGCGTGTGTTGTATCGGGTGCCGTTTGCCTGCGCGGGCATCGGATGGGGGTCCGTTGATGGCCCCATTCAAGGGACGCGGATCATACATGGCTGAAAACCAGGGGACACTATATCTGGTGTCTGAGGGGGTCACAAGCCACTACAGGTAGTGTTTTGGGGAATAGTTACTTGACGCCCCCAAAGCTTCAACACAAAGCCAAAACCAAAGTATTCAAGCGGGTGTGAAGCCGTGGGATATGACATCTTCCATTTGGCTTGAACGTGTAAGGAGAGGCCGCCAGAACACCAGAAACGGCGCGGCCCACCAGCGAAAAAACGCGTGAAACCCGCGTCTTGTCTAGTTCTGGCGATTCCAAGCCAAGAATCAGGTATTACCAGACAAAAATGTGGTCTGGGGGAAACACCAATCCCCATCGGCCAGCGTCTGCCGAAAGCGACACCAGTCGAAACCCGGTCCAGGATCGCATTTGCGACCGGGAGCGATGTGTTCGTGTCCGGCGATGTGTCTCAGCGGGTGAGCCGTCTGCAGGCAAGTGCACAGCGCTGTCAGCGTGTCGTACTGCGCGTCCTCAAAGGTGTCACCTTCCAGGCCTTCGAGCTCAACGCCGATGCTGTCGTCGTTGCATTGGGCCCGCCCACGCCATTGAGACACGCCGGCGTGCCACGCGCGGTCCCATGTGCTCACAAACTGCAGCAGTTCGCCGGTTCGGCGTATGACGAAATGCGACGACACCTCCAGCCCTCGAATGCCTTGGAAATAAGGGTGTGCATCCCAGTCGAGCCGGTTGGTGAACAGTTGTTCGATTTCTGGCCCGCCATAGACCCCAGGGGGCAGGCTGATGGAGTGCACCACCACCAGATCGATCAAGACCTGCGCTGGCCGGCTCCCCATATTGGGGGAGTGGATGTGCTGGGCTTCTTTCACCCAGCCATTCAACCAAGTGAAAGAGGGCCTATTCGCCATCGTCGTTGCTGGGCAGTGCAATGCCCAGCCGCTGTATGCGGTAGCGAATTTGTCGCAGGTTCAAGCCCAAGCGCGCAGCGGCAGCGGTGCGGTTGAATTGTGTTTCTTGTAACGCGCGCAGCAGCACTTGGCGCTCCTGTTCATCCAGGTAGCGCTGCAAGTCGGTCGGAATGGGTGTGTCGGCCGTCGGCTGCGCGGGTGGTGTGTCCGACGCCGAACGCAGGATGTGCGGCTCGTCTGGTGCGTCGGGATCGGAGGCCGAGTCATCGAAGTCGCCCAAGCGCAGCACCGCACCGGTGCGCAAGGCCAGTGCCTTGTGCAACAGGTTTTCCAGCTCGCGCACATTGCCTTGCAGTGGATGTCGAAGCAGCCATTCCATGGCGTCTACCGACAAACTGGGTGGGGTTTCACTGGGTCCGCTCAAGCGCTCTAGCAACGCTTCAATCAGATCGTGCAGATCACCGGCCCGCTCGCGCAGGGCTGGCAGCCGAATCTCAATCACGTTGAGCCGATAAAACAGATCTTGCCGAAACAGGCCCTCGTTCACCCGCTGGGACAGATCGCGGTGGGTGGCGCTGACCAGGCGCACATCGACGTCTTCTTCGTGCACCGCACCCAGGGGGCGGATGCGCCGCTCTTGAATAGCCCGCAGCAGTTTGGCTTGCATGGCCAGCGGCAGATCGCCAATTTCGTCCAGAAACAAGGTGCCGCCGCGCGCGGCTTCAAAGAACCCTGCGCGGTCGTGTGTCGCGCCGGTGTAGGCGCCTTTTCGGGCGCCAAAGAACTCGGCTTCTATCAGGTGCTCGGGAATGGCGGCGCAATTGACCGCCACAAACGGACCTTCAGCGCGGTGGCTGCAGGCGTGAACGGCCTTGGCCACCAGCTCTTTTCCGGTGCCCGATTCGCCCAGCACCAGCACCGGCGCCATGCTGGGGGCGACCTTGGCAATGCGTTGCCGGACCTGCTGCATGACCGCCGACTTGCCGACCAGCCTTTGCAAGGCCGTCACGCCTGACAATGGCTTGGAAGACGCTTCGTGTACCGCTGCGTTATGACGCGGGCGCACCTGCCGACTGGCGGAGGCAACCGCCAGCCGCAATTGCTTGAGATCCACGGGTTTGGTCAGGTAGTCGAAGGCGCCGGCTTTGAGCGCTTGCACCGCGTTGTCTGCGGACCCGTAGGCAGTGATCACGATGCTTTGTTCTTGCCGGCCGTGCTCGTGCAGGTGTTGCAGCAGCTCGAGTCCCAAGCCATCGGGCAAGCGCATGTCGGTGATCAACACGTCGAACGCCTGATCTCGCAAGCACTCCAAGGCCGCTTGCACGGTGTCGGCCGACACCACCTCCATGCCTTCTCTGAGCAAGGTCAATTCATACAGGGTGCGCAGGTCGGGTTCGTCGTCGACCACCAACACGCGAATCGATGGCGCTTTCATGCGGCGACCTCAGTGGGATGGCCCCGGGGGCGGTGGCTGTTCATGAGCACAAAAAACTCGTTGCCTTCTTCTTCGCTGATGCGAAGCCGCTGGTAGCCAATCTGGGCGTCGTGCCGCTCACACAACTCGCGGCACAAATACAGCCCCAGCCCACTGGATCGGCTTTCTGAGGAGAAAAAGGGCTCAAACAGGTGTTTTCGGACCCCCGCGTCGATGGGCGGACCTTTGCTCCATACACTCAATCGTGCGCCTTGTCCGCCCTCGGTTTGTGTGATGACGTGGATCGTGTCGTCACCTTTGGGGGCATGTTTGTGCGCGTTGTCGAGCAGGTTGACCAAGATGCGCCGTAAGTGCTCGGGATCAAACCGGACCAGCGCCTGGCTGGCGTGAAAGTGTGTTTTCAAGCGCATGCCAATGCGGTTCTGTTGCGCCCATTCGCCCACTTCTTCGCGGACGTAGTCGTCCAAACGAAGTTCCGGAGCGTTTGCCGCCTTCTCACGCCCGTCGGGCGACAACCTGGCGACGTTCAAGATGTCATCGACGATGCGGGAGAGGCGCTGGGCGTTCTGGGCGATCATGCGGGTCAGCCGCTTGTGTGCCGGTGTGCCCACCTCTTCATCCAGCAGGGTGTTCGCTTGGGTGATGGCGGTGAGCGGGTTGCGGATTTCATGCGCCACCGCCGCCGACATGCGGCCCATGGACGCGAGCTTCTCGGTCCGGATACGCGCTTCGGTCTCGCGTTGATCCGCGAGAAACACCACACACAGACCTTTTTGTTCCCGGTTGGCTTGAACGGCCAGACGCGACCGCACCGCAATCAGTTGCGATGGTTGTCCGGGTTGTCCGACATTGATCATGCCTTGATGCGACTCACCTTCGCGAAAAGTCTGTTGCACCAAAGTGGCCACACCCTGCCATCCGCCCGTCAGTGGCAGCAGGCCGGTGGTGGCGCCCGATTCCGGCAACAGCTGCAGCGCTGCTGGGTTGATGTTGCGGATTCGACCCTGTGCGTCGATCACCATCACCCCTTCGCTCATGTCCTGCATCACCAGTTCACTGACCTGCTGCTGCATGCGGGCCGCCGACTGGCTGCGTTCCGCATAGGACTGCTCGCGGGCCACCCGCTGAGCCAATTGGTGGACCAAGGCCGCCAGCACAAACAGACCGGTGGACGCCATGCCCGCTTGGAGCAAGTGCGAGGTGGTTTGCTCGCCGTTGATTTGCCCGCTCCACCAAGCCTCACCCAGCAAGCACAGGGTGGCGAGCGCTGCGGTGCCCAAGCCCAATCGCAAGGGGCCAATGGTGGCCGCCATCAGCACCGGCAAGGCAAACAAGGGCGTGTAGTTTTGAGCCGTGGCGGACGGCAGCGCTTGCAGGCTGGCAAACACCAGCACATCGATGCCCATGGTCAGCAACCAGCCCGAGGGGCTCAAGCCGTGTGTGCTTGGAGGCGCTGGCCAGCGCAAGCTGACCAAACACAACACCACGTGCGCCACCCCCACCACCACACGCCAGCCGGTGCTCCCGTCGGCCGCGCTGGTCAGCCAAGCAAACAATTGCAGGCCCAACACCACCATCGCAATGCCCACCCGCGACAGCATGAAGGTGTGCCACAAGCGGTGTTGGCCCGGTGTTCGTGGTGATGACGGCTCGCTGAGCAAACTCATGGGCGATTCGGTGTGGCGCCATGGTGTGGCGCGCCCTTGGACCTCCATCTGTGTGTCGCTTGTCATCGCCGCTCGGCCTGTGCCCAATGCTCCTGCGAGCAGTACGCGCCGTGCTGACCGGCCACCGCATCGCTTTGGGGCAGGTGTGTGCCACACACCTTGCACGACACCATGATTTGGGGGGCGGTGGTGCGCCGCGCTGGCGCTTGCTCGGGGTGAGACTCACTGCCGCGTCGGTTCTGTCGCCAGATCCAAAACGCCACCAACACAACGGTCACAACCAGCAGGTATTTCATGGTTTGGGGTCGCGCTCAAGCGCGTTGCAGCAGCACTTCCATCACAAAGCGGGAGCCCACATAGCCCAGCAGCAGCAGGCCGGCGGCGGCGTACAAGGTGCGCGCGGCGGTCTTGCCGCGCCATCCCAGCCGCCAGCGACCCAGCAGCAGTACGCCCATGGTGACCCAAGCCAAGATGGAAAACACCGTTTTGTGGTTCCAACTCATGTGGGCGTACAGCGTTTCGCTGAACCACACACCGGCCACCAAAGTGGCCGACAGCAAGCCAAAGCCAGCGACCACAAAACGAAAGGTCAAGCGCTCCAATGTCAGCAAAGGCAATCCCACCTCTTGGCTCAGGCCTTGTCGGATCGCGCGCTCGGTGCGCTGCATCAGCCAAGCGTGCACCACCGCAGCGGCAATCAAGCCATAAGCGGCCATGCCAAACGCCCAATGCAGCGGCAACCAGGCCGATGGCAGGGCGGGAAACGGTGCGCCCGGGAACACCGCGCTCAGCAGCACCGACAGCGAGCCGATGGCGGCCAGTGTCCAACGTGTGCCAAGCTGAGGGTAAAGCCGGCTTTCCACCGCGTGCACTGCCAGCACCAGCCAACAGGTGAGGGACAGCGCGGCGGCGAATCCAAAACGCGGCACATCGCTTCCCCAGCCCCAGAGCAGTGTCAGTGCGTGCAGGCACCAGACCACCCCGAAACCGATCTGAGCGGCGCGCACCGACAGCCGCTGATGCGCAAACGCCAGCAAGGCGTACGCCAGCGCAGTGGCCAAGCTCAGGATGGTCAAAGAATGCACGGGCATGATGGGTCCGATCGGCAGCGGGGTGCCCCGCTAAAATCCAATGCACAGTTTAACGGTCCCACACCATGGCATCAGCCCTTTCCGAACGTTTATCCCGCATCGTCAAAACCATGCGGGGCCAAGCCCGCATCACCGAAGACAACGTAGGGGAGATGATGCGCGAGGTGCGCATGGCCCTGCTCGAGGCCGATGTGGCCTTGCCAGTGGTGCGCGACTTCATCGCACGGGTGAAGGAAAAAGCCTTGGGCGAAGAGGTGGTGGGCTCGCTCACGCCAGGCCAGGTCCTGGTGTCGATCGTCAACCGCGAACTGGCCGCCACCATGGGTCAAGGCGTGGCCGATGTCAACTTGGCGGCCCAGCCGCCGGCGGTGATTCTGATGGCTGGCTTGCAAGGCGCGGGCAAAACCACCACCACCGCCAAGCTGGCCAAGCACCTGATCGAAAAGCGCAAGAAAAAAGTGCTTACTGTGTCGGGCGACGTCTACCGCCCGGCCGCCATCGAGCAGCTGAAAACCGTGACCGCGCAGGCGGGCGCCGAGTGGTTCCCGAGTTCGCCCGAACAAAAACCCGCCGACATCGCGCGCGCCGCGCTGGATTACGCCAAACGCCACTTCTTCGACGTGCTGCTAGTCGACACCGCCGGCCGGCTGGCCATCGACGAAGCGCTGATGCGCGAAATCCAAGAGTTGCATGGTGTGCTTAAGCCGGTGGAGACCCTGTTTGTGGTCGACGCCATGCAAGGTCAGGACGCGGTCAACACCGCCAAGGCGTTCAGCGACGCCTTGCCGCTGACCGGCATCGTCCTCACCAAAACCGATGGCGATTCGCGCGGCGGTGCGGCCCTGTCGGTGCGCCACATCACCGGTGCGCCGATCAAGTTCGCCGGTGTGTCCGAAAAAATCGATGGTCTGGAAGTGTTCGACGCCGAACGCCACGCCGGCCGTATTTTGGGTATGGGCGACATCGTGGCTCTGGTCGAGCAGGTGACCGCCGGTGTGGACATGGCGGCGGCCCAAAAGCTCGCCGCCAAGGTCAAGAGCGGCGGCGGTTTTGACCTGAGCGACTTCCTGGATCAGCTGCGCCAAATGAAACAAATGGGCGGCCTATCTAGCCTGATGGACAAGTTGCCCGGCAACCTGGCGGCCAAGGCCACCGAGGCCGATTTGACCCGCGCCGAAAAAGACATCAAGCGCAAGGAAGGCATCATCTGCAGCATGACGCCGCAAGAGCGCGCCAAGCCCGAGCTCATCAAAGCCACCCGCAAACGCCGCATCGCCGCCGGCGCGGGTGTGCATGTGCAAGAAGTCAACCGCCTGCTCAAGGAGTTTGAGCAGATGCAAGGCATGATGAAAAAGATGAAGGGCGGCGGCCTCATGAAGATGATGAAGCGGATGGGGGGCATGAAGGGCATGCCACGGCTGGGCTAACCCCCCTGCGCCGCTGCGCGGCTTCCCCCTAGGGGGACAACGCCGGTGGACCGGCAGAGCCGGATCCACGGCGTTCTGGGTATCAGGCATTTCGCACCGGACACGCCGGTGGCTGGTTCGCCCCGTTTTCGCTTGATGCTTGTCAAGCGCCTTGGTCACCTTATTGGGATACTCCACGCCCATGGGCATGACTCTTGTGAATCTGGTGCTGGCCACCGCTTGTCTGGCGGTGGCGCTGTGGCTGCGGCCGTGGCGCATGTTGGTCGGGCCGCTGTTGTCGCCGGTGCTGGCGGTGTTGGCTGTGTTGCCGGTGGTCTGGTGGTTGCCGCAGCGCATGCCCTCTGGGCTGGCCATTCAGCTCTCCTTTGCTTGTTTGTTGGTGCTGATGTTTGGCTGGCCGCTGGCCGTGCCGGTGCTCGTGGCTGTGGGCGCCATTGTCTGGGCGGTGGGCGATCTGCCGTGGCCCGAGGTGCTGGCCCAGCTGGTGTGGGTGGGCGTGGTGCCCGCCACCCTGGCCTTGGGGTTGGGCGCGCTGCTGCGGCGCTATTTGCCTGCGAACCCCTTTGTCTACACCCTGGGCCGCGCCTTTTTGGGCACGGCGGCTTGTGTGTTTGTGGCTGGGCTGCTGCAGTGGCTGCTGATAGCGCTGGATCCGGTGGACGCCAGCCGCCCGGGTCTGGTGGCGCGCTGGCTCATGGCCTGGGGCGACGCCTTCATCACTGGCATGGCCGCCGCAGTGTTCGTGGCTTTCAAGCCCGAGTGGCTCGCCACTTGGTCCGACCAGCGCTACCTGCCTAGGCCCTGATCAGCGCACAGACCAGGCACCCGTGGAACGGGCTTGGCCCGGCCACTGGGTGCGTCCCCTTTGGGGGAAGCCGCACAGCGGCGCAGGGGGGTCAGTCCAACGCCACCACCACCTCGCCGCGCAGCGAGTGCGGCAGGGCCTGGGTGATCTTGACGTCGATCATCTGACCCAGCAGCCGGTCTTGCAGCGGTCCGCCGTCGAAATTGACGATGCGGTTGCACTCGGTGCGGCCCATCAGTTCGGGTGTGCCCTTGGGGCCCAGCTTGCGCGATGGGCCTTCCACCAAAATGCGCTGTACTGTGCCCTCGCGGCTGGCGCTGATGTGGCGCACGTTTTCCTCAATCGTGGCCTGCAGGTGCTGCAGGCGCTTGAGCTTGACCTCGTGCGGCGTGTCGTCGGGCAGGTTGGCCGCCGGTGTGCCGGGGCGCGGGCTGAAGATGAAAGAAAACGAAGTGTCGTAGCCCACGTCGGTGATGAGTTTCATCATCTTCTGGAAGTCGTCCTCGGTTTCGCCGGGGAAGCCGACGATGAAGTCGCTGCTCATCGCCATGTCAGGCCGAATGGCGCGCAGCTTGCGGATGGTGCTCTTGTATTCCATCGCGGTGTAGCCGCGCTTCATCGCCATCAGGATCTTGTCGCTGCCGTGCTGCACTGGCAGGTGCAGGTGGCTCACCAGCTTGGGCAGCTTGGCGTAGGCGTCGATCAGCCGCTGGGTGAATTCGTTGGGGTGGCTGGTGGTGTAGCGGATGCGCTCGATGCCCGGAATCTCGGACACGTATTCCATCAGCAGCGCAAAGTCGGC
>JBEIEH010000073.1:0-11138 GCA_040383055.1 Burkholderiaceae bacterium | reverse complement strand
TGCGGCTGGGTTTGGCGCTGGGTGGTGGGGCCGCTCGGGGCTTTGCCCACATTGGTGTGATTCAGGTGTTGGAGCAGGCCGGTATTCGCCCTGATTTGGTGACGGGCACCTCGGCTGGCAGCTTGGTGGCGGCGCTTTACGCCTCGGGACTGCGCGGCGCTGAGCTGGAACGGGTGGCGATGGGCATGGAAGAGTCCACCTTGACCGACTGGACCTTGCCCTTGGGAGGACGTGGGTTCTTGCGTGGAGATGCGTTGGCACGCTTTGTTCGCCAAGCGGTGGACGGCAAGGCCATCGAACAGATGGCGCTGCCCTTGGGCATCCTGGCCACCGATCTCAAAACCGGGGACGGCGTGTTGTTTCGGCGTGGCGACACCGCCACCGCGGTGAGGGCCTCAAGCGCGGTACCGGGTGTGTTCACGCCGGTCACGATAGCGGGCAAGGATTATGTGGACGGTGGTTTGGTCGCACCCGTGCCGGTGCAGCAAGCTCGCGACATGGGAGCCGAGCTTGTGCTGGCGGTGGACATCTCCAGCGCGCCGGAGGGCAACAACCCAGAGGGGAACTTACAGGTGCTGTTGCAGACGTTTGCGATCATGGGGCGCAGCATCAACCGGCACGAACTGGCGGCGGCCGATGTGGTGGTGCGGCCGAGCTTGCCCGGCGTGAGTGGCGCCAACTTTGCCGCTAGGCACCAATCGATTGTGGCGGGCAGGGTGGCCATGCAGGCAGCCTTGCCCACTTTGCGCGAAGCCTTGGTCCAGACCCGGCCAAGGTAAGTGGCGGGCAAAAAAAGAGCCCTCGCTGTGAGGCGAGGGCTTCAAGGGGTCCGATGAAATCCGATTTCGAAAAGGACCCGAGGAGACAACCAGAAAAACAGTTCGGCTTGCACCGGCACTGCCTTAACGGTCAGTGCCCATGATGCCAAGGACATGCGCTGTTTGCCTTGACTTTGATCAAGGCGGTGCGCATCTCCCGCAGAGGATCAACGCTTCTTGGCGGGAGCCTTGGAGGCGCTCACGGCTTGGGCGGCAACGGTGTTGAAGTTGGCTTCGGCCATTTCAGTGGCTTGCTTGACAGCTTTTTGCACCGATTCCATGGCGTTGCTGGCTGCAGACACGGCGCTCTTCATCACGGCCACGGCGGTTTCGGAACCGGCGGGAGCGTTTTTGGCGGCGTTGTCGACGACAGCCATGAACTTCTTCTGAGCGTCGGCGGCTTGGGCTTCAGCGGCTTTGCTGAACTCGGTGCCGGTGCCCGAAGCGATGTCGTACAGGTGGCGGCTGTAAGCCACGGTTTTTTCGGCCAGCGGCTGCATCAGGCTCGCTTGCAGGGCCAGCAGCTCTTGAGCGTCTTTGACGCTCAGCACGGCTTGGGTGTTATTGGCGGCTTCGGACATGGCGGCCTTGGTGGCTTGCACGTTCAGCTCAACCAGCTTTTCCACGCCTTCGAAGGCTTTTTGGGTCAGACCAAACAGGGTCTCGATGTTTGCTTTCTGGGCGGCAACGATTTGTTCAGCGGTCAACATATACATACTCCTTAGAGAGAAAAACAAGTGGTGTAGTTGAAGGGCCGCTCAGGAACACCGCGCTGTCTTTGACGCTGTCGTTCTCTGTTCTCTTTGCTGCGCTGCAACATGATTCGTATTGTAGGGATCGCTGCTCCCTTTGCAAGGGATTTTTGTTGCAATGCAGCAAATTAGAGTGGCCGTTCTAAAACCAGCGAGACAGGGGCTGTCGACACTGGGGCGTCACAATCGCGCCCCGTGCACGCTTTCTACGCCGATCATTTTGTGTTGCCGCTGCCCGAGGGGCACCGCTTTCCCATGGCCAAGTACGCTCGGCTGCGCGAGGCCTTGCAGGCCCAATGCCCGGGCATTCGCTGGGCCGAAGCCCAGCCGGCCAGCGATGGCGAGTTGGCCTTGGCGCACACACCGGCCTACATTGCGGCGGTGGCCGACGGCGGCTTGACGCCGGCCCAGCAGCGCGAAATTGGTTTTCCGTGGAGCCCGGCCATGGCCGAGCGCGCTCGCCGCTCGGTGGGCGCGACCATCCAAGCCTGCCGCTCGGCATTGGCTGGTGAGGGCGTGGCGGCCAATTTGGCCGGTGGCACCCACCATGCCTACGCCGACAAGGGAGGGGGGCTTTTGTGTTTTCAACGACGCGGCGGTGGCCGCCCGGCTGATGCAGGCCGAGCACGCGCGGCGCCACCGCACGCCGCTGCGGGTGGCGATCGTGGATCTGGATGTGCACCAAGGCAACGGCACCGCGCGGATTTTTGCCAACGACCCCTCGGTGTTCACCCTGTCGCTGCACGGCGAAAAAAATTTCCCGTTTCGCAAAGAGCCTAGCGATCTCGATGTGGAACTGCCCGACGACTGCACAGACGCGCCGTATTTGGAGGCCTTGGACCAGGCCTTGGACGAGCTGGAGCGGCGCTTTGAGCCCGGTCTGGTGATTTACCTGGCGGGCGCCGATCCGCACGAAGGCGATCGCCTGGGACGGCTCAAGCTCAGCGACGACGGCATGGAGGCGCGCGACCGGCGCGTGTTCCATTGGGCCTGGCAGCGACAAGTGCCGCTGGCCTTTTGTATGGCCGGGGGTTACGGCCACGACATCGCCACCACCCTGCGGGTGCAGATCAACACTTATCGCGTGGCCTTGGCTTACCAGAGCCGCTGGCACAATCCCGCTTCATGAGCACCCCCGACGCAACGGCGCGCCCGCAGGCCAAGCCCCGTGACCACTTTCGCGCTTGGCGCAGCATCGGCACCCGCTGGATGGACAACGACATCTACGGCCACGTCAACAACGTGGTGTACTACAGCTGGTTCGACACAGCGGTCAACGGTTGGCTGATCGACCAAGGTGTGCTCGACATCTACGCTGGCGAGGTGATTGGCTTGGTGGTGGAGACGCAATGCCACTATTTCGCGCCACTGGCCTTTCCGCAGACGATTGAAGCGGGCTTGAAGGTGGCGCACTTAGGGCGCTCCAGCGTGCGCTATGAAGTGGGTTTGTTCGCCCAGGGCGCGCCCTTGAGCGCCGCCGCTGGCCACTTTGTGCATGTGTACGTCGATCGCGACACCCGCCGGCCGGTGGCCCTTCCCGACATCCTCAAACAACGCTTGGAGACTTTGACATGAGCGACACCGCCTTAGACACCGCGTCCATTGAAAACGCCATCACCAGCCGCATGTCGGCGCGCGCTTTTTTGCCCACCGCTGTGCCAAAGGCCACGCTGGAGCGCATTCTGGCAGTGGCCAGCCGCGCGCCGTCGGGTACCAACACCCAGCCCTGGAAGGTGTACGTGCTGCAAGGCGCGAGCCGCGACAGCCTGGTGGACAAGTGCTGCGCCGCGCACGACGCCATGCGCGCCGACCCGAGCTTGGCCGAGCAGCACCGCGAGGAATACGACTACTACCCGACCCAGTGGGTGAGCCCCTACATCGACCGCCGGCGAGAAAACGGCTGGGGCTTGTACGGCTTGCTGGGCATCGGCAAGGGCGACAAAGACAAGATGCACGCCCAACACCAGCGCAATTTCAAGTTCTTTGACGCGCCGGTGGGCTTGATGTTCACGCTGGACAAGGTGATGGGCCGCGGCTCGCTGGTGGACTACGGCATGTTTCTGCAGAACATCATGGTGGCCGCGCGTGCCCATGGGCTGCACACCTGCCCGCAGGCCGCGTGGAACAGCTTTTCCAAGATCATCCTGCCGCACATTGGTGCCGGCGACAACGAGATGCTGGTCTGTGGCATGGCTTTGGGCTATGCGGATGCCGCCGACCCAGTCAACGGTTTTCACACCCCGCGCGAGTCGGTGGCGAGTTTCACCACCTGGCTCAGCTGATTTTTGAAAGAAGGTTTTTTATGAACACCACCGAATCTGGACTGCAATACGAAGACACCGTTGTGGGCGATGGCCCTGTGGCCGAGGCCGGTCAATATGTGCAGGTGCACTACACCGGTTGGCTCTACCAAGACGGCGAAGCTGGGCGCAAGTTCGACTCCAGCAAAGACCGGGGCGATCCGTTTGAATTCCCCCTTGGGGCCGGACACGTCATCAAAGGTTGGGACGAAGGCGTGCAAGGCATGGCGGTCGGTGGTGTGCGCCGTTTGGTGATTCCGCCGCAGCTGGGTTACGGCGCGCGCGGCGCGGGCGGGGTGATACCGCCCAACGCCACTTTGTTGTTTGAGGTGGAGTTGCTGGGTGTTTGACCATGCAGTGGGCACGCAGGGCTTGCGTGTCGGCGTACAAAAATAGGAGATGAACATGGGTCGATGGGTTCGAATGGCCTTGCTGTTGGCCAGTGCCGGTGCGCCGGTGATGGCCATGGCCGCTGATGTGGATGGTGCTCAGCTGTCGGTGTGGTGGGGAGTGCCGTTTGCGGGCATTCTGCTGTCGATCGCTTTGATGCCCTTGCTGGTGCCGCATTTCTGGCACCACCACTTTGGCAAGGTGTCGGCGGCCTGGGCACTGCTGTTTCTGCTGCCGTTTGCGGCGGTGTTCGGCCCTGGCGCTGCGGCGGCAGGGGTGGCTCATGCGCTGTTGGCCGAATACATCCCCTTCATCATTTTGCTCACGGCCTTGTTTGCCGTGGCCGGTGGGATTTTTTTGCGTGGCAACTTGCACGGCAGCGCAGCGCTGAACACCGGTATCCTGGCCATTGGGGCGGTGCTGGCCAGTTTTATGGGCACCACAGGCGCCTCCATGCTGCTGATCCGGCCGCTGATCCGCGCCAACGACAACCGGCGCCACCAAGTGCACGTGGTGGTGTTTTTTATTTTTATCGTCTCCAACATCGGAGGCTCGCTCACGCCGCTGGGCGACCCGCCGCTGTTTTTGGGCTTTCTCAAAGGGGTGGACTTTTTCTGGACCACCACCCACATGTTCTCCAAGACGGCTTTCCTGCTGGTGAGCCTATTGGTGATTTTTTACTTGCTCGACGGCTGGCTGTGGCGAACCAAAGAAGAGCTGTTGCCGCGCGATCCGACGCCGGACACGAAGGGCATTGGCTTTGAGGGTGCGATCAACTTTGTGCTGTTGGGCGCCATCATGGGCCTGGTGTTGCTGAGCGGGCTGTGGAAGTCGGCGGTGTCGTTCAACATCTTGGGCACCGAGGTGGGACTGCCTGGCATCGTGCGCGATGTGGGCCTGATCGTGGTGACGGCACTGTCGCTCAGACTCACGCCCACTGCTGTGCACGAGAACAACCAGTTCAACTGGGGTCCCATGGCCGAGGTGGCCAAACTGTTCGCGGGCATTTTCCTCACCATCATTCCGGTGATCGCCATGCTCAAAGCCGGCGTCGACGGACCGTTCGGTGCGGTGGTCAAAGCCGTCACAAACCCCGATGGCACACCCAACCCAGCGATGTATTTCTGGGCCACGGGGCTGCTCAGCTCCTTCTTGGACAACGCGCCGACCTATTTGGTGTTCTTCAACACCGCGGGCGGTGACCCAGCGGTGCTGATGACCACGCTCTCCGCCACCCTGGTGGCGGTGTCGGCTGGTGCGGTGTTCATGGGCGCCAACACCTATATCGGCAACGCACCCAACCTGATGGTCAAAGCCATCGCCGAAGACCGCGGCGTCAAGATGCCAAGCTTCTTTGGCTACATGGCGTGGTCGTTTGGCATTTTGGTGCCACTGTTTGGTTTGGTGACCTGGATTTGGATGGTGTGACGCGGTGAATCTACAGCCTGTTGGCCGACCGGCCGTTTTGGTGGCGCGAGCGGTGTTTGAGCCGGTGCTCGACAAGTTGCGCCAACACTTTGACGTGGACGCCACGCCGCCTGGGGTGGTCTGGAGCGAAGAGCAGCTGATACAACGTCTGCAGGGCAAGGTCGGGGTGCTCACCACCGGTGGCGACCGCATTGGCCCAGCGGTCCTGGCGGCCTGCCCGCAGTTGCGCATCGCGGCCAACTTGGCGGTGGGCTACAACAACTTCGATCTGGACGCGATGAGCTCGGCCGGCGTGCTGGCCACCAACGCGCCCGATGTGCTCACCGAGACCACCGCCGACTTTGGTATGGCGCTGTTGCTCGCCACCGCGCGGCGCTTGACCGAAAGCGAACACTTTTTGCGCGCCGGGCGTTGGAAAGAGTGGTCGCTGGACTTCTTTGTCGGCGCCGAGGTGCACGGCAGCACCTTGGGCATTTTGGGCATGGGCCGCATTGGCCAAGCCATTGCGCGGCGCGCGGCGCACGGCTTTGGCATGCCTGTGATTTACCACAACCGCTCGCGGTTAGACGCCGCCACAGAGGCCACTTGCCGCGCGCGCTATGTGAGCAAAGCTGAGCTGTTGGCCCAGGCCGATCACCTGGTGCTGGTGCTGCCGTACACGCCGGCCAACCACCATGTCATCGCGGCGGCCGAGCTTGCGCAGATGAAGCCCACTGCGACGCTCGTCAACATCGCGCGCGGTGGCATCGTGGACGAAAACGCCTTGGTCGCCGCCCTCAAAGCGGGCCGTTTGGCGGCGGCGGGCATCGACGTGTTCGAAGGCGAACCGCAGGTCAACTCCGCGCTGTTGACCGTGCCCAATATTGTGCTGACGCCGCACATCGCCAGCGCCACCGTGCCCACACGCATGGCCATGGCCACACTGGCGGCCGACAACCTGATCGCCTACCTCACCAAGGGGCGGGCGATCACGCCGCTCAACCCCCAGGTGATCGGACGCTGACCATGCCAGACACCCTGTGGAGCTGGCTGGCCATTCTGTTGTTACTGGTCAATGTGTTGCTGCTGCTGTGGCTGGCTTTGCGCCGGCCCGCTGTCGATCCTCTGGCACAGGCCCAGCACCAGCAGTTGTTGCAAGCGGTGCAGCAGCAGGGCGCTGCGCAAGACCAGCGCATCGACCGGCTCGAAGCCGAGCTGCGCCGTGAGCTGGTGGACGGCGCGCGCGCCGGCCGCCAAGAGCTGAGCGCCACACTCACCCAGACCACCGAATCGCTCAACCGCCAAGCGGCCGAAACCACCCGCACCCAGAACGCACAGCTTGATGCGTTTGCCCAGCAGCTGGTGCAGTTGCGCGGCGCGGTGGGCGACGCCCTGACGCAGCAACTGCAGGCCATGAGCGACGCGAACGCGCGCCGGCTGACCGAGGTGCGCCAAGCGCTGGAACAGCAGCAGACCCAGCTGCGCAACACACTCGACACCCAGCTGACCCAGCTGCAGCAGAGCAACACCGCCAAGCTCGATGAGATGCGCAACACGGTGGATGAAAAACTGCAGTCCACCCTGCAAGCGCGTTTGGGCGAGAGCTTCAAGCAGGTGGCCGACCGGCTGGAGCAGGTGCACAAAGGCCTGGGCGAAATGCAGACCCTGGCCCAAGGCGTAGGCGACCTCAAACACCTGTTGAGCAATGTCAAAACCCGTGGCATGTTTGGCGAGGCGCAACTCGCCGCTTTGCTGGAACAGGTGCTGGCGCCCGACCAATACGCGGTGCAACAGCCCACCCGCCCGGGCAGCAAAAACCCGGTGGACTTTGCCATTCGCCTGCCCGGGCGCGGTGACGATGGCGCTCCGTGCTGGCTACCGATCGACGCCAAGTTTCCCAATGAAGACTATGAGCGGTTGCTCGACGCCCAGCAGCGCGCCGATGCCGTCGCAGCCGAGCAGGCGGCCAAGGCGCTGGAAGCACGCATCCGGCTCGAAGCCAAATCGATCGCCGACAAATACATCGAGCCGCCGCACACCACCGATTTTGCGATTCTGTTTTTGCCGACCGAAGGCCTGTACGCCGAGGTGCTGCGCCGCCCGGGCCTGATGGAGGCGCTTCAACGCGAACACCGCATCACCTTGGCCGGGCCGACCACGCTGATGGCCATGCTCAGCTCCCTGCAAATGGGTTTTCGCACCCTGGCCCTGGAAAAGCGCAGCAGCGAGGTCTGGCAGGTGCTCGGCGCGGTCAAAACCGAGTTCACCAAGTTTGGCGATGTGTTGGCCAAGGTGAAAAACCAGACCCAGACGGTGCTCAACACCCTCGACGCCGCCGAGGTGCGCAGCCGCGCCATGGGCCGCGCGCTCAAGACGGTGGAGGCCTTGCCGTCCGACCAAGCCCAGTCCTTGATTCCCTTGGACGGCGGCGACGAGCGCGATTGACCCCGCATGATGCCCACCGCGCTGCGTCAGGCCGTGTTGCGATTGGTCGCGACCCAGGTCTGTCTGCACGCCGCCATGGCCGGTTTTCGCATGGCCGCGCCGCTGCTGGCGCTCAAGAGCGGTCACAGCCCGGCATGGGTTGGGGTGTTGCTGGCGCTGTTTGCGCTGTCGCAAGTGTTTCTGGCCTTGCCCGCTGGCCGTTTTGCCGATCGGCACGGTTTGCATCGGCCATTGCGGTTGTCGGTGTGCATAGCGTCGGCGGCGGTGGGTGTGTCGGTGGTGTGGCCGCACTTTGCGGTGCTGTGTGTGAGCGCCTTGGGCGTGGGTGCGGCCAGTGGGCTGGCGCTGATTGCCTTGCAGCGCCACGCCGGGCGCTTGGCGCAAGGGCAAACCGAGTTGCGCCAAGTGTTCAGCTGGTTGGCCATTGGTCCGTCGTTGTCGAATTTCGTCGGCCCTTTGCTGGCGGGCGTGCTGATCGATGGGGCGGGCTTTCGCTGGGCGTTTGCGGCCATGGCACTGCTGCCTTGGGCCGCCTGGACCCTCGTGCAACGGGTGCCGGCGCTGCCAACTTTGCCAGCCCCTGCCGACGAGGGGCGGACCTCATCGTGGCAGATGCTGCGCGAGCCAGGCTTTCGGCGTTTGTTGCTGGTGAATTGGCTGTTGTCGTCGTGCTGGGACGTGCACACCTTTTTGGTGCCGGTGATCGGCCACGAGCGTGGGCTGTCCGCCACCGCGATTGGGGCCATTCTGGGGGCTTTTGCGGTGGCGGCCACCGCCATTCGCCTGTGCATGCCATGGCTCGCGAGCCGCCTGCATGAAGGCCGCGTGGTGGGCGGGGCCATGTTGACCACGGCGCTGCTGTTTGGGCTGTATCCGCTGGCGCCGTCAGCGCCGGCCATGGCAGCGCTGTCGGTGCTGCTGGGCTTTTCGCTCGGTTCGGTGCAGCCCATGATCATGAGCACCTTGCACCAGATCACCCCCCACCACCGGCATGGCGAAGCCTTGGCGCTTCGCAGCATGACGATCAACGCGTCCAGCGTGGTGATGCCGCTGTTGTTTGGCTCGGTGGGGGCGGTGGTGGGTGTGTCGGTGGTGTTTTGGTGTGTGGGAGCCTTGGTGGGCAGCGGAGCGCGCTGGGGCTGGCACATCGGTTCGGTGCGATCGGATTAGGCCTTGCCCTTTTTGAGGGCATTCAGCGCAATAAGCGGGTAATACATTTGTACCCCTAGAATGCGCCCTCTGTCTCAAAGGGGGAACTGTGCTGCTCTTTGTTGTGCTTTTGCCTTTGGTGCTGGGAAGCGTGCTCACGGCGGTGTGCGGCGCCCAGCGGCGCGTGTTGACGGCGGCGGTGGCCGGTGCCATCACCGCCGCCAGTCTGGGGGTTTTGTTGTTGCATGCGGGCCAGGTGATGGCCGGTCAAGCGGTGATGGAGCACTGGTCTTGGCTGCCGTCGCTCGGCCTCAACATCACCTTTCGGCTCGATGGCCTGTCGATGATGTTCGCCGGGCTGATTCTGGTGATTGGCCTGTGCATCGTGCTGTACGCCGCCTATTACTTGGCCCCGGAAGATTCGGCGCCCAAGTTTTACAGCCTGATGATGCTGTTCATGGCCGCCATGTTGGGTGTGGTGCTGTCGGACAACCTGCTGGTGTTGGTGGTGTTTTGGGAGCTGACCAGCATCTCGTCCTTCCTGCTGGTGGGCTACTGGGGGCATCGGCCCGATGCGCGCGCTGGCGCCCGCCAGGCGCTGGCGGTCACCGGCGGTGGTGGCTTGGCCATGCTCGGTGGCTTTGTGCTGCTGGGCCAGATCGGTGGCAGCTATGAGATCAGTGTGTTGGCCACCCAAGCCGCACAGATCCAGGCCGACCCGATGTTTGTGCCGGCCTTGCTGCTGATCTTGCTGGGTGCTTTCACCAAGAGCGCGCAGTTCCCGTTCCATTTCTGGCTGCCCGACGCCATGGCCGCACCCACCCCGGTGTCGGCCTATCTGCATTCGGCCACCATGGTGAAGGCCGGCGTGTTTTTGCTGATGCGGCTTTATCCCATCTTGGCCGGATCGGGCTGGTTTGAGGCGCTGGTGAGCGGCGCGGGTTTGGTGACCGTGGTGTTTGCGGCTTTTATTGCTCTGTTCAAGCACGATCTGAAGGGTTTGCTGGCGTATTCCACCGTGAGCCACTTGGGATTGGTGACCTTTCTGGTGGGGTTGGGCTCGCCGCTGGCGGCGGTAGCGGCTGTTTTTCACGTGCTGAATCACGCCTCGTTCAAGGCCTCGCTGTTCATGATCGCCGGCATTGTGGATCACGAAACCCACTCGCGCGACATGCGCCAGCTCGGGGGACTGTGGTCGTTCATGCCTTTCACCGCCACCTTGACCATGGTGGCGGCGGCGTCCATGGCCGGTGTGCCGCTGACCAATGGCTTTTTGTCCAAAGAGATGTTCTTCACCGAAGCGGTCAATGGCACCTCGGGCGTGTGGGCCTGGGCGGTGCCGGCGCTGGTGACCCTGGCCGGTGTGTTCAGCGTGGCCTATTCGCTGCGCATGGTGCATGACACTTATTTCAACGGCGAGCTCGGTGATGTGGAGAACAAACACCCGCACGAGCCCCCGCTGGGCATGAAGCTGCCCACCATCGGTTTGGTGATCATCTGTGTGGTGGTGGGCATGTTCCCAGCGGCCACTTTTGGTCCGCTGGTGCATGTGGCCGCCACCGCGCTGGTGGGCCAGCCGCTGCCGGATTACCACCTGTCCATTTGGCACGGCTTTAATCTGCCGCTGCTGATGAGTGTGATCGCCTTGGTGGTCGGCGTGCTGCTTTACCGCAGCTTGGCGCGGAACAAGCGGCTGCACCGCATCAGCTCTGAGGCGTGGTTTGGCCGGGGCACCGGACGCCAGGTGTTTGAGTCGCTGATCGACGGCGTGTTTGCGCTGGCCGGGCGGCTGACTGTGGCCTTGGAGAACAGCTCTTTGCAGCGCTACATCGCCTTGATGGTGGGGGCGGTGGTGGTGGTGGCTGCGGCGCCCTTGT
>JBEIEH010000072.1:0-11413 GCA_040383055.1 Burkholderiaceae bacterium | reverse complement strand
GGCGCGCTGGTGGCGGTGCTCATTGGCGGGCCGATCGCCGCGCTGGTGCTGTGGCTGATGAACAGCGCCGGCGCCTTCTGGTGGCTCTGGGCCTGGGGCGTATGGATGGTGTTCAACCTGACGCTGATGGTGGTGTACCCCACGGTGATCGCACCGTTGTTCAACCGCTTTGAGCCGCTGCAGGACGAGGCGCTCAAACAGCGCGTCACCGCGCTGATGCAGCGCTGCGGCTTCTCGGCCAGCGGCCTGTTTGTGATGGACGGCAGCCGCCGCAGCGCCCACGCCAACGCCTATTTCACCGGTTTTGGCGCGGCCAAGCGGGTGGTGTTTTTTGACACCCTACTGAAGCAACTGTCGGCCGACGAGATCGATGCGGTGCTGGCCCATGAGCTGGGCCACTACAAGCATCGCCACATCGTGTCGCGACTGGTGATGATGTTTGCGGTCAGCCTAGGCGGCTTTGCGCTGCTGGGCTGGCTGTCCAACCAAGTGTGGTTCTACACCGGCCTGGGCGTGCTGCCCGCCATGGACAGCGCCAACAGCGCACTGGCGCTGCTGCTGTTCATGCTGGTGGTGCCGCTGCTGAGCTACTTTTTGTCGCCGCTGATGGCCCAGCTCTCGCGCAAGCACGAGTTTGAAGCCGACGCCTACGCCAAAGCCCAGACCAACGCCGACCACTTGGCCTCGGCCCTGCTCAAGCTCTACCAAGACAACGCCAGCACGCTCACGCCCGATCCTTGGTATGTGCGTTTCTACTATTCGCACCCCCCCGCCAGCGAGCGCCTGAGCCGCTTGCGCGCCGCCTGATGGGCGCGCGCACCCCCACCGCGCCCAGCACCGGCGCCACCGCAGCGGTGGGCTTGGTGGTTGCGTCGCACGGTCGCCACTGCGTGGTGGAAAGCCCGGACGGCGAACGCCGCTTGTGCCACCCCCGGGGCAAAAAAAGCCAAGCGGTGGTGGGCGACCGGGTGCGCTGGAGCGCCAGCACCGACGAAGGCGTGATCGAAGCGGTGCAAGAGCGGCGCAATCTGCTCTACCGCCAAGACGACATTCGCACCAAATCGTTTGCAGCCAACCTGGACCTGGTGCTGGTGCTGCTGGCCGCCGAACCGGAGTTTTCGGAAAGCCAACTCACCCGCGCACTGATCGCGGCCGAGGCCGAAGGCATTCCCAGCCTCATTGCGCTGAACAAAAGCGATCTGGGCGAGCGCTTTGACGCCGCTTGGCAACGCTTAGCGCCCTACCGTGCCATGGGCTTGGACGTCTTGCCCCTGTGCCTGCACGGCGACGACCCCAGCCTGACCGCGTTGAGCGAGCGCCTGCAGGGCCACACCACTTTGGTACTCGGACCTTCAGGGGTGGGCAAAAGCACGCTGGTCAACCGCCTGGTGCCAGAAGCTGGCGCGCACACCAACGAGATTTCGCGCGCACTCAACAGCGGCAAACACACCACCACCAGCACCACCTGGTACTGGCTGGACGATGCGCACCGCTCAGCGCTGATCGATTCGCCGGGTTTTCAGGAATTTGGCCTGCACCACATCGACCCACACCACCTGGCGCGCGCCATGCCCGATCTGCGCGCGGCGTTGGGGACTTGCCGCTTCTACAACTGCACCCACCTGCACGAGCCCGGCTGTGGTGTGCGCGAGCAGGTGCAAGGGCTGGGAACCGGCAGCGCCATCAGCGCCCAGCGCTACCGGCTCTACCAAGGGCTGTTTGAAGAGCTGAGCCAGCGCCGCCACCCCTAAAGGTCATGGCGCATGGACCGCTCAGAGCGGCAAGCGCGCCAGCCCCAACAGGGCCAGCAGCAGCATGGCCAGCACCACCGAGCGCCACACCAGCCCCACTGTGCTGCTCAGGTGCGCTGGGGCTGGCTCAGGCCGACTGGCAGACGGGCCATCGGGTGGCAGTTCGCGTTCGTCGACCAAACGCACATTCAGCGCACCCGCGGCGGCGGCCAGCACCACGCCATCACCGTCTGGGCCATGGGCTACGGCTTCACCGCGCCAACTGGCCACCGCTTCTTCAAAATTGCCCACCACGGCAAAAGCGCTGGCGGTGGCGCGCGCCGGCAGCCAATCGACCCAACGCCAACCGCCCTGCGTGACCCGCTGCAGGACCTCACTCGGGCCAGGGTCGCCAGCGCGCTCGCGGCCGGGCACCCATTGGCGCGAGGTGTATTCGGCCAAGCGGTACAGCACCGCCCCCGCAGGACCCAGGCCCAGCCACCAGAGCAACAAAAAAGCGGTGATCACACCGAAGACGTGGCGGTGCGCGCTCACCACCGAATAGGCCAAAAAGGGTTTGATCCACACCGCCGAGGAGCCACTGGGCACCTCACCCGGAAACCAGCGCACAAAAGCCTCGCGCGCCGTCGCTTCTTGCCCGTTGTGCAGAGCGTCGCGCACCTGAGTGAAGTGGTGGCTGAACTGCCGAAAACCCAGCGTCAGATACAGCACCAGCACCAGCCAAGCAAAAGCCAGCACCGCGCTGAACCAGCCCAACAGCACAAACACCACCCCAGCGAGCAGCGCTGGCGCTACCACCGATGCCCCCCAAGCAAAGCGGGCGTGCCAGCGTTGGCCATTGTCGGCCTGGCGCGCCACCCAGCGCACCCAGGCGGTCAGCGCTTCGTGCACCGCATTGCTGGCCGATAAAGGTCGGGCTTGCTCAATGAGCAGCGCCAAGACGAGGGCGAAAAAACTCATGCCGCCATCATACGTTTTGTGGCGCGGCTTCAAGCCACCAACAGGCGATAGAGATTGCGCAGCATCCCAGCGGTGGCGCCCCAGATGTAACGCTCTTGCACCCCGTCTTGGTAAGGCATGGCGTACCACTGGCGGCGCTCACCGCGCCAATGCGCCTCGTGCACACGGTGGTGCTGCGGGTTCATCAAAAAGGTCAGTGGCACCTCAAACACGTCGGCCACCTCGGCCGGATTGGGGCGCAGCACAAAACCCGGTCGCACCAGCGCCACGACCGGCGTCACCACAAAAGCGGTGCCGGTTACATACGCCGGCAAAGTGCCCAAGGTGTCCACATGATGGGCGGGCAAGCCCACCTCTTCGTCGGCCTCGCGCAGCGCGGCGGCCACCGCGTCGGCGTCTTGTGCGTCGATGCGCCCGCCCGGCAAGGCCACTTGCCCAGCGTGGGTCGACAGCCCGTGGGTGCGCTCGGTCAGCAGCAGGTGCAGGCCGTCGGCGCGCTCAATCAGCGGCATCAAGACCGCCGCCTCGGCCGGCTGGCGGTCGGTGAAGCGCGGTTCGCGCCGCAACTCGGGTTCCCACAGCGGCGGCGCGGCGAACAAAGCGCGCAAGCCCGCCGAGGTCAGGCGATTGGCCGGTGGCGTGGGGTCACCGCGCCGGTCGCCGATACACGGCGCCAGTCGGGGGTCCAGAGCGGAGGAGGATTGGGAATCGGTCATAAAAAAACCGCGCCACGGCGCGGTTTTTTGGGCACACAAGCCAAGCGGGGCAACGCCGATCAGGCGCCCAGCTTTTCCTTGATACGCGCCGACTTGCCGCTGCGCTGGCGCAGGTAGTACAACTTGGCACGGCGCACGTCACCGCGGCGCTTGACCTCGATACTGGCAATCAGCGGGCTGTACAGCGGGAAAGTACGCTCCACGCCTTCACCGTTGGAGATCTTGCGCACGATGAAGCTCGAGTTCAGACCACGGTTGCGACGGGCAATCACCACACCTTCGTAGGCCTGCACGCGCTTGCGGGTGCCTTCGATCACGTTCACGCTCACAATGACGGTGTCGCCAGGCGCGAACGCGGGGATGGTCTTGTTCAGACGAGCAATTTCTTCTTGCTCAAGGGTTTGGATCAGGTTCATGAGAACTCCACAATTTTTCCGTTCGTGCCCGCTGCACTAGGGGCGTTCCTGGCGCTCTGGATCAAGAGACTGACGGCTGCAAAAGCACTGCAACCGGCCGGACCGCGGCGGGTAGAGGACCGAAAAGCCTTGGATTATAGCTTTTTTGGGTATTCTCCCGAAGCGGTTGGCGCCCGCTCGGCAAACACATTCCCATTCAAAGATCACATGACCCCCATGATCTCACTCCATCAGCACCGCATTCTGGTGACCCAAGCCCAAGACTTCATGGGGCCAGCCGTGTGCGAGCTGTTGGGTCGATTGGGCGCCTCAGTGATCGCCGACGCACGCGTTCTGCGCTCCCCAGCGTTGGCACATGAGGTGGTGCAAGCAGCCGGGCCGGTGGATGCCATGGTGGTGAACCTGGCCTTGCCAGCCCCGTCAAGCCGGATAGACGACGCCAACGATGCCGAATGGCGGGACGTGTTTGAAGTGATGGTTGACCCCCTGCCTCGCTTGGTGCGGGCTGCGTTGCCCGGCATGCGCGAACGGGGCGGAGGGCGGATTGTGGTGATGGGCAGTGCGTCGGCTTTGCGGGGCATGAAACGGGCGTCGAGCTACAGCGCTGCCAGGGGCGCGCAACTCGCCTATGTCCAGGCCGCCGGGGTGGAGTTGGCGCCCGACAACATCCAGATCAATGCGATTGCGCAAAACTTTGTCGACAACCCGACATACTTTCCCGCAGAGGTGCAAGCCAATCCGCGCTTTCAAGAGCGCTTGAAGCGAGAAGTGCCCCTGGGGCGGCTGGTCAGCGCCGATGAAGACGCCAGCCTAGTGGCCTATTTGTGCAGCCCCCTGGCACGCTGTTTTGTGGGTCAGGTGTTTCCCGTGGCCGGTGGGTGGGTGGTGCGCTGATGGGTCAGCTGCGCAGCCAGTCCAGGGTTTCGCGCCAAAGGCTCTGCGCTTGCGGGCGAAAGTAATCCATGTGACCAATCGCGCGCATGCCCAAGTCGGCCGGCCTCACCGTCACGGCCTCCACCGTGGCGTGGGTGTAGGCCGCCATGAACGCGTCGCGTGACGCTGGCGGCGCCCAGGCGTCGTCGGTCGCATTGATGGCCCTGATGGGAATGCGCACGCGCGCAAACGCCTCGGCCAATTCCGGCAGCTCAGGATCGTCAAAGAAATAGCGCGGCCACTGGCACCAGCGGCGCCACTGCGCAAACACATCGCGCGGCAGGTCTTCACCCATGCCCAGCAGGCTCCAGGCCAGGTATCCCTTGACCCACACGACCAGTGGCCCGAGCACGCTCCACATAAAACGCACCCGCCAGCGCTCCAGTGGCGGCATCCATCCATGCCAGCCGGCGCCGGTGGCAAACGTGGCGCAGCGGCTGATGCGCTCGGGATGTGGCAACAAACCCAGGGCATGTCCGCCATACGAGTGGCCGATCATCCACAAGGGCGCGGCACGTTCAGCGCTCACATGGTCGAGCAACGCCGCCAGGTCCAAACGTGCCCAATCCCGATAGTCCATGCGCAACGCACGCAGATCGGCGGGGCGCGACAGGCCAATGCCCCGGTAGTCCAAGGTCCAGACCTCGATGCCCTGAGTCATCACAAACTCAGCAAAGCGGGCGTAGAAGCGCTGCGGCACACCGGTGGCTCCGGCGATCACCAGTTGGCCAAGAGGCTCCCCCACAGGGCTGAAGCGACGCGCCTGCAGCACACAGCCGTCGGCGGCCGTCAGGGCAAATGGGGTGTAGGTGTTGCGCGAAGCGGTCATGGCCCCGCACAATAATCGAACGATCGTGCTTTTTACACCAGCGACAGTAGCGTGAGCGACAAGGCGGCGCTCAGTCGGCGTCGGGTGCCGCGCGCTGGCGCAGCAGGGCCTCGTCTTCTCGCCCCAAGCGACCAAGGGCTCGGGCTTGCTCGATCAGCTCTGGCCTGTGTTGTGCCGTCAGCACCAGGCTTTGGTCGCGGCGCCAACGCTCTATGCGGGCGTGGTGACCAGACACCAGCGCTTCGGGCACGCCCTGCCCTTGCCACACCTCGGGCCGGGTGTAGTGCGGGCTGTCGAGCAATCCATCAAGCGCGGGGTTGAAGCTGTCGAATTGGTGGCTGCCCTCGTCGTTGAGCACCCCGGGCTGCAAGCGCGCCACCGCATCGAGCAGCGCCATGGCGGCGATTTCGCCGCCGGACAACACAAAGTCGCCCAAGCTGATCTGGTGCGTGACGTGGCGGTCGATGAAGCGCTGGTCCACCCCTTCGTAGCGGCCGCACAGCAGCACCGCGCCAGCGCTATCGGCCCAGCTTTGCACCGCTGCGTGGTTCAACGCTTGCCCAATTGGCGAAAACAGCACCAAGGGTACGGGCTCTGGCTCGGCGCGGTCGGCGCGGATGGCCAACAGGCACTGGTGCAGGGGCTCGGCCAGCATCACCATGCCGGGGCCACCCCCAAACGGTCGGTCGTCGACCCGGCGGTAGTTGCCGTCGGCAAAGTCGCGTGGGTTCCATAGCCGCACGTCGACCTGGTGCGATTCGTAGGCACGGCGCGTGACGCCGGCTTTCAAAAACGGCTCAAAGAGTTCGGGAAACAGGGTGATGAGGTCAAAGCGCATCGGCGCCGCAGCCTCAATAATCGAGCTGCCAATCCACCGTGATGCGGCGCGCTGCGGTGTCCACCGCGTCCACATAGGCGTCGACAAAGGGGATCATGCGCTCAATCGTTTTGGCGCTGTCGGCCGGGTCGCTGGCCTGCATCACCAACACCGAGGTGGGGCCTGTGGCCAGCAAGTCGGTCACCCGACCTAGGTGCACCCCTTCGCGGTTGATCACGTCCAAGCCCAGCAAATCCACCCAATAAAACTCGCCGTCAGCGGGCGGGGGGAAAGCGCTGCGCGGCACGCTGATGCGCACGCCCTTGAGCGCTTCTGCGGTGTTGCGGTCGTTGACACCTTCGAGTCGGGCCACCCAGCCGTCGGCGTGGGGTTTGACTTCGGCCACGGCCACCTGCACACAGCCACTGAACAAAGAGAAGCCGCGCACAAAACGGGCTTCGGGTGGTTCAAGCCACCACTGCGCGCTGTGCACCAAGGCAACAGGATCGGCCTGGAAAGGCAGGATGCGGACCCAGCCTTTGATGCCCCAGGCGTCCAGCACCCGCGCCAGCTCGACCGCGTCGGCGGGTCGCTGGGCGGGGGTGAGTGCCGGCGACGACACGCCAGCGTGTGGTGCGGCACTCACGGGAACAATCAAGCGGCCTTGGCGGCGGCTTGTTTGATCAGACGGGCCACGGTGTCCGAAGGCTGAGCGCCCACGCCGATCCAGTGGCTCAGGCGGTCTTGGGCGATGCGCAGGGGCTCTTCACCGCCTTTGGCCAGCGGGTTGTAGAAGCCGATGCGCTCAATGAAACGGCCGTCGCGGCGGTTGCGCTTGTCGGCGACCACGATGTTGTAGAAAGGACGGGCTTTGGCGCCGCCGCGAGAGAGTCGAATAACGACCATGGTGATTCCTTTGGGTATGGGGTGTGACGGGTCGAAGCACCCCGCTTCGCTGCACCGCTTGAGACACACGACTGACCACCCGGCCAGCGAAACGCTGCAAAGCCCGCGATTATAGGCTGTGATCTGCCCTTGCTGGCCTGGGCACTTTTGCCAGCGGGCACAATCAGAGTGGATTGCACACCGTTTGGACACCGCCCACCATGATCACCATCCGCCCCAGCACCGACGCCGATATTGGCGCCATCACCCGCATTTACAGTCACCACGTGCTGCACGGCACCGGCACCTTCGAAACCACCCCGCCCAGCGAAGACGATATGCGCGGCCGCCGCGCCGACGTGCTGGGCAAAGACCTGCCTTGGCTGGTGGCGGAGCGCGACGGACAGGTGCTGGGCTTTGCCTACGGCAACTGGTTCAAGCCCCGCCCGGCCTACCGTTTTTCGGTGGAAGACTCTATTTACTTGGCGCCAGAAGCGGCCGGCCAAGGCCTGGGCAAAGCGCTGCTCAGCGAGCTGCTGCAGCGGCTGGAGGCGGGCGGTATCCGCAAAGTGATGGCGGTGATCGGCGACTCGGCCAACGCCGGCTCGGTGGGTGTGCACACCGCCTTGGGCTTCAGCCGGGTGGGCGTGGTGGCGAACTGCGGCTGGAAATTCGACCGCTGGCTCGACATTGTGCTGATGGAAAAAACCCTGGGCGACGGCGCCACCACCCCCCCACAGGCCTGACACCATGCGCACACGCAACAAAACCATCGCCGCCTGGCTGGCCGTTCTACTGGGCAGCTTGGGCGTTCACCGCTTTTACCTGCGCGGTCTGGGCGACTGGATCGGCTGGGTGTTTCCACTGCCCACCGCCTTGGGCTGGTGGGGGGTGGACCGCGTGCTGACTTACGGGCAGGACGACAAGCTGTCTTGGATCTTGATCCCCCTCTTGGGCATCAGCCTGACGGCGGCCTGCATCAGCGCGGTGGTGTACACCCTGACCGACAAAGACAAATGGAACCACCAGTACAACACCGACCTCGACCCCGAGCACGCCAGTGGCGGCACCAACTGGCTGGGCATGGGGGCGCTGATTTTGGCCATGCTGTTGGGTGCCATCTCTCTCATGGGCAGCTTGGCGTTTGGCTTTCAGCGCTACTTTGAATACCAAATCGAAGAAGCGCGCAAACTGAGCCAATGAGCGCGCGCTGCGCTCAGACAAGCCAGCGCTGCAGCACCAGCATCCAAGCGCTCAGGGTGATCAGCGCCAGCGCGGTCGACACACCCATGCCAGCGGTGATGACCGTCTGGCCGACTTGGTAGCGCTGGGCGAACAAAAACACATTGGCGCCTATGGGCAAGGCGGCGGCGGTCACCATCACCACCAGTGGCAGGCCGCCGATGCCCCAGGCCCAGGCGCTCAGGCCCACCAGCAGCGGCAGCGCCACGTTTTTCACCGTGCTCAGCCACAGCGTCTCGCGCCACTGACCCGCCAGTGGGGTGGCGGCCAAGTTCACCCCCACCAGCACCAGGGCCAGCGGGCCAAAGGCCTGCCCCAGCAGGTGCAGCGGCTTGTCCACCACCGCCGGGATGCCCCAGCCGGTTTGGGCGTACAGCAGCCCCGCCAGAATCGGCAAAGGGATGGGGTGAATCAGCGCTCCACGCAAAGCCGAGCCCGCCGTGCGCCACACCGACGGCGCTGCATCACCCGCAGATCGGGCCGCCCGCGCCTGCGCCAGCTCCAGCAAGACCGAGCCCACCGTCAACAGCACCATCGCGTGCACCGACACCAAGGTCAGCAAGGTCACCAGCCCAGCCTGCCCGTAGGCCAAGCCAATGAGCGTGATGCCGATCATCACCATGTTGGAGAACACCGCGCCCAAGGCCAGCACAATGCTGCGCGGATTGAAGCCGCGCCAGGCCACCAGCAGCGCCAGCAAGGCCAGCGCGGCGGTGAAATAGGCGCCTATTGGCCGCGCGTCCAGCGTCTCGACACGCACACCGCTCATGGTGCGAAACAGCAGCGCCGGGATCAGCACCAGAAACACCAGATTGGACAGGTCTTTGACCGCCGCCTCGCGGATCCAGCCCAGACGGCCGGCGCCCCAGCCCACGGCAATCAGCAACACCACTGGCAGCAGCGAAGCCACCACGGCATGGTCGGTCAACGCCATTGCTTAGCGCACCGCCACCGCGTCTCTGAGACGGTAATACAAGCCTTGTGGGTCTTTGTCGAGCACCGAAAAAGTGCCCTCCACCGCCACCGCGTTCTGGGTGTATTTCACCGGTTTGGCGGTGCGCACCTCCACCATGCTTTCGGGTCCGCCGGGGGTGCAAAACTGGCAGGTCAGGGGCACCGAGGTGATCAGAAAACGCCGCTGCGACTCGCCCGCTTCCAGCGGCATCATGAAGCCTTGGATGCGGATTTTTTTCTGGTCCAGCGCCAGCACTTCGGGCGGGAACACCGGCACGATGCGACGCACATCGATCTTGGTGCCGATGTCGGTGAGCACCGACCAAGGCACCACGTCGTCGCGCGGTTTGAGCGGGGGTATCGGGCTCAGCGGGCTGTGTTCGCCCGCTCCGGTGCCGTGCGGTATGGCGCCGGGCTTGGGCACGGGGGTTACCCCGGGCACTGGCGAGCTCAGCACCTGGGCCTGCGCCGCCAGCCCCACCAAGGCCGCCCCCAGCGCCAGGCAGCTGCGGCGGTTCATCACATGGGCGATCAGACGGGACATGGGCAAGCCTTTGACAATGGGATCAGTGCGCGTGGCGCATACCGCAGTATTTTCCAATGGCCAGACCCTTGCAGGCGGTCTGCAGTTCCGCCAAACACTGTTTTTCGCCTTTGCCCGCCTCCAAGCACTTGGCGGCGGCCTCGTGCGCGGCGGCCATGGCGCGGTGGCGCGCAATGTCCTCTTTGAGCTCTTTGTCGGAATGCTGGGCCCACACGGGCGTGGTCAGCACAGCGCTTACAAAGGCAGCAAGCAACAATGGTTTCATGGTTCACCTCACAGACAACAGGGAATGGACATCTTGGCGGTAGGCGGCCAGCGCCGGCAACAGCGCGGCCAGCAGCGCCACCGCCAGGGCCAGCAGGGGCACCGGCCACCAGACCGACCAAGCCCAAGACCCCGACAGCAGCAGCGATTGCTCCTGCGCCAACACAAACCCTAGCAGGGCTGTCAAGCCCCCGCTCAAGGCCAGGGCCAACAGCAGCGACAACAGCGCCAGCCACAGCGCTTCGGCCAACAAAAGCGCGGCCAGCCGAGCTGGGCTCACGCCCAGCAAGCGCATCAGCGCAATGTCGGCCCGACGCTCGCGCAAGGCCTGCCACAGCGCCACCAACATCGACAAGGCCGCCACCAACAGCAGCACCACTCCCAAAGCCTGCACCGCGCGGGTGCCCACGCCCAGCATCGACAGCAGGCGGGTGATCTCCATCGCCGGCGCGGCCGCCTGCAGGCGCTCGGTGGCGTTGACCGCGCGCGGAAAGGTCACCGCCGCCAGCGGCGTGCTGTAGCGAATCAGCGCCAGCGTCACCTCGCGGTCGGCCTGCAGCGCGGCCAGATCCTGCGCGTCCATCTCGGAGGCGCCGTGCATCTCGTCGTGCACCTGCCAAACCGATTCGGTGGCGGTCAGCGCCAGCCGGTCCAGCACACAGGCGCAGGGCGCGAGCACGCCGCTCACCCGGTAGGCCGCCTCTTCGTGCACCGCGCCGCCCGCGCCCAGCCCATGGGCGCCGTAGAAACCATCGCCGAGCTTCAAGCCTGTGGCGCGAGCCACCTCGGCACCCAACACCGCCTGCATGGGCGCTGTCCACAGGCCGCCCGCCACCAGCGCAGCGCCATAGTGTTCGATGTAGTCGGGCGTGGTGCCAACCATGCGAAAACCCTCGATGTTGTCGCCCAGGCTCAGCGGAATCAGCCGCTCCACCTGCGGGTGCTGTTGCAGGCGCTCTACCTCGGCCAGCGGGATGTTGCCCGGCGGTACATCAAGGTGGTAGACGCCCGCCAGAATCAACTGCATTGGGCTGCCCTTGGCGCCCACCACCAGGTCGATGCCAGCGAGGTCGCGCTGCAGGGCCCGCTCCACCTGGGCCTG
>JBEIEH010000071.1:0-11524 GCA_040383055.1 Burkholderiaceae bacterium | reverse complement strand
CCTGCCCTTCACCGTGTGGGTGCTGACCACCTTCATGAAGCAACTGCCCAAAGAGCTGGAAGAAGCCGCCATCATGGACGGCTGCAGCCCGTGGCGCATCATCAAAGATGTGTTCCTGCCGCTGCTGTGGCCCGCCCTGGTGTCCACCGGGCTGCTGGCCTTCATCGCCGCGTGGAACGAGTTTTTGTTCGCGCTGACCTTTGTGCTCGACAACAACGAGCGCACTGTGCCGGTGTCCATTTCCCTCATCTCTGGCGCCAGCAAATACGACATCCCCTGGGGCAACATCATGGCCGCTTCGGTCTTGGTGACGCTGCCGCTGGTGGTGCTGGTGCTGCTGTTCCAGAAAAAGATTGTTTCTGGCCTGACCGCTGGTGCGGTCAAAGGCTGATTTTTTCACTCCATTCCCATGACACAACAAGCACCCAACAACGGCTGGTGGCGCGGTGGCGTGATCTACCAGATCTACCCCCGTTCTTACCAAGACAGCAACGGCGACGGCATTGGCGACCTGCCCGGCATCACCGCGCGGCTGGAACACATTGCGCGCCTGGGCGCCGATGGCATTTGGCTCTCGCCCTTCTTCAAAAGCCCGATGAAGGACTTCGGTTACGACGTCAGCGACTACTGCGATGTCGACCCGATGTTCGGCACCCTGGGCGACTTCAAAACCCTGCTCGACAAGGCCCATGGCCTGGGCTTGAAGGTGATGATTGACCAGGTGATCTCGCACACCAGCGACCAGCACCCCTGGTTTGTCGAGAGCCGCGCCAGCCGCGACAACCCCAAAGCCGACTGGTACGTGTGGGCCGACCCGCAGCCCGACGGCACGCCGCCGAACAACTGGCTCTCCATCTTCGGCGGCAGCGCCTGGCAATGGGACACCCGCCGCTGCCAGTACTACATGCACAACTTCCTGACCAGCCAGCCCGATCTGAACTTCCACCACCCCGAGGTGCAGGCCGCCGTGCTCGACACGGTGAAGTTCTGGCTTGACATGGGCGTGGACGGTTACCGCCTGGACACGGTCAACTTCTATTTCCACGACGCACAACTGCGCAACAACCCGCCGCGCGGAGAACCCAGCCGCGACAACCCCGACCCAGCGGTCAACCCCTTCAACCCCTACGCCTGGCAATGGCACCACCACGACAAGAGCCAGCCGGAAAACCTGCCCTTCCTGCAGCGCTTGCGCGCCCTGCTCGACCAGTATCCGGACACCACCATGGTCGGTGAGATTGGCGACGACGATGGTCTGGCCCGCGTGGCCGAGTACACCAGCGGTGGCGACAAGCTGCACATGGCCTACTGCTTTGACCTGCTGGGCGAGCCGCACAGCGCACCGTTTTTGCAGGGTGTGTTGCAGCGCTTCACCGACGTGGTGGGCGACGGCTGGCCCTGCTGGGCGCTGTCCAATCACGACTGCGTGCGCTCGGCCACCCGCTGGGGTGGGCCCAACCCCGACCCGCGCTTGCTGCGCCTGGCGGCGGCGTTCCAAATGAGCTTGCGTGGCACCGTCTGTTTGTACCAAGGCGAAGAGCTGGGCCTGCCCGAAGCGCAAGTGGCTTTTGAGGATCTGCAAGATCCCTACGGCATCACCATGTGGCCCGAGTTCAAAGGCCGAGATGGCTGCCGCACGCCCATGCCTTGGGAAGCGGCTGCGCCCCACGCCGGATTCAGCGACGCCCAACGCGCCTGGCTCCCCCTGGACGAGCGCCACCGCGCGCTGGCGGTCGACCAGCAAGCGGCGCATAGCCATAGCCTGCTGGGTTACTTCACCGCGTTGCTGGCCTGGCGCAAACAACAGCCCGCACTCATCCACGGCGAGATGCGGGTCTGGCCCAGCCATCCGCAGGTGCTGGTGTTCGAGCGCCAACACGGCGATCAACGCGTGCTCTGCGCATTCAATTTCAGCGAGCAGCCAGCGACAGTCGCGCTCAAGGGCGATTGGGCACAGGCCCATGTGCTGTCTGGCAGCGGCCTGAGCGGCGCCCAGTACGACGGCACCACCTTGCAGTTTGAACCCTGGGGCGGCCTGTTTTTGCAGGCCTGAGCATCACACCGGAGACCCGCCATGTCGCGCATCGAATTCAACAACGTCTGCAAACGCTACGCTCCTCAAGCACCCCTGACCATACAAAACGCCAACCTCGTCATCGAAGACGGTGAGTTCTGTGTGTTTGTGGGCCCCTCGGGCTGCGGCAAATCGACCCTGCTGCGCATGGTCGCCGGCTTAGAAGACATCAGCAGTGGCGACCTGTTCATCGGTGGCGAACGGGTCAACGATCTAGCACCAGCGCGCCGCGGGGTGGCCATGGTGTTTCAGAGCTACGCGCTGTATCCGCACATGACGGTGCGCGACAACATGGGCTTTGGCCTCAAGGTGTTTGGCTCCAGCGCGGCCGAGATCGACAAAAAGGTGCGCGAGGCCGCTGAAATCCTGCAACTCACCCACCTGCTGGATCGGCTGCCCAAACAACTCTCGGGCGGCCAGCGCCAGCGGGTGGCGATTGGCCGCGCCATCGTCAAAGAGCCGCGTGTGTTTTTGTTCGACGAGCCGCTGTCCAACCTCGACGCTGCGCTGCGGGTGCAAACGCGCCTGGAGATCGCCAAGCTGCACGCCAACATCGGCACCGCCAGCATGATCTACGTCACCCACGACCAAGTCGAGGCCATGACACTGGCCGACAAGATTGTGCTGCTGCGCGCCGGTGCCGATGTGCAGACCAAGGGCTCGATCGCCCAGGTCGGCTCGCCGCTGACGCTGTATCACCGCCCGGCCAGCCTGTTTGTGGCCGAGTTCATCGGTTCGCCCAAGATGAACATCCTGGGCGCCACCTTGCAACAACCCGGCAATCCCAGCAGCGCCCTGCAACTGGCCGGCACACCGTTTGGCGCGGCGGTTGACACCACCCGCCTGGCCGCCGGATCGGCGGTGTCGGTGGGCGTGCGTCCCGAAGACATGCGCCTGGCCGATGGCCCCGGCGCCAATGTGTTGAGTGGGCGTATCGAACACATCGAAAAACTGGGTGAAGCGTCGCTGCTGTACCTGAGCACAGCGGGTTCGCCACAGCTGCTCACGGTCAAGGTGGACGGCACCACCCGCCACCGCGATGGCGAGACCGTGTTTGTGAGCTGCCCGGCCGAATGCCTGCATGTGTTCGACGCCGAAGGCGACGCCTGCCACCGCACACCCGACCTGCCTGCCTGAGGCCCTGCATGCATGCGCGCCTGCCCATCGACCACCGCGATGCGGTGGTCTACCAGATTTACCCGCGCAGCTTTTGCGACAGCAACGGCGACGGCGTCGGTGACCTGCCTGGCATCACCAGCCGCTTGGACCACCTGCAATCGCTGGGCGTGAATGTGGTGTGGCTCTCGCCCGTTTTTGCTTCGCCACAAGACGACAACGGTTACGACATCAGCGACTACCGCGCCATCGCGCCGGAGTTCGGCACCTTGGCCGACTTCGACGCCATGCTGGCTGCCATGCATGCGCGCGGTATCCGCCTGATGATGGATTTGGTGGTCAACCACAGCTCGGACGAACACCCCTGGTTCCAGGCCGCCCGCAGCAGCCGCGACAACCCCTTCCACGATTACTACATCTGGCGCGAACCGCACATCGGTGCCGACGGTGAACGCCAGCCACCAACGAACTGGGAAGCGGCCTTCAACGGCTCGGTGTGGGAATGGAACGCCGCCACCGGTGAGTACTACCTGCACATGTTCAGCCGCAAGCAGCCCGATCTGAACTGGGAGAACCCGCGCCTGCGCGCGGAAGTCTGGGACATTATGCGCTTCTGGCTGGACCGGGGCGTGGGCGGCTTTCGCATGGACGTGATCAACATGATCAGCAAGCCGTGGAACGCCGACGGCAGCCTGCCCGACGCGCCGGTGGTGCGCGACGGCTTTTTGCAACCCGGGTTTGCGCTGTCGTGCAATGGTCCGCGCCTGCACGGCTTTCTGGCCGAGATGCGCCGTGAGGTGCTCGACCATTACCCCGGCTGCATCACCGTGGGCGAGGCGCCTCTGGCCACGGTGGACGTGGGCCGCGCCCTGACCCACCCCGACACCGGCGCGCTGAACATGCTGTTCCAGTTTGAACACATGGATGTCGACAGCGTGGGCGGTCATGTGAACGGCAAATAGGCGCTCAAGGCCTTGGATCTGCGCGATCTGAAACACACCATGCAGCGCTGGCAGGACGGCCTGAACGGCCAGGGCTGGAACAGCCTGTACCTGAGCAACCACGACCAGCCCCGCCCCGTCTCGCGCTTTGGCGACGACAGCCCGGCGCACCGCGTGGCCAGTGCCAAGATGTTGGGCACCTGGCTGCATGGCCTGCAGGGCACACCCTATGTGTACCAGGGCGAAGAGCTGGGCATGACCAACGTCGCCTTCGCGAGCATCAGCGACTACCAGGACATTGAGATCCGCAACCACTGGCGCACGGCGGTGCAGGAGCGCGGCGAGCATCCGGCCTCGGTGCTGCGCGGCATCCACGCCAAAGGGCGCGACAACGCCCGCACGCCCATGCCCTGGCGGGCCGACGCACCCAACGCAGGCTTCAGCAGCGGCACACCGTGGCTGAAACTCAACCCGAACTGGACCGAGATCAACGCCGCTGCGGCCGTGAACGACCCGGACTCGGTGTTTCACCACTACCGGCGCCTGATCGCCTTGCGGCGGGCCCACCCGATACTGGCGCGCGGAGCCAGCACCCTGCTGCTACCCGAGCATGGCCAGCTCAGTGTGGTGGAGCGCCACTGGCGGGACGACCGATGGCTGGTGGTGTGCAACTGGAGCGGTCACGGCCAGATGGTGCACCTGCCGCCTGAGCTGAGTCGACGGCGCGCGCAGTTGTTGCTGGGCAACCTCGCTCACCGGCGGGGCAGTGCCGACGAACGCAGTGCGGACGGAGCCGAGCACCTCATCGACCTGCAGTCGCTCTGGTGTCAACCGTGGGAAGCCTTGGTCCTGCGCCTGTTCTGACATCCGCGCTCACACCCCTACACTGTGCGCTGTGAACGCCCCCGCCCCTCCGCGCAACAGCCTCAACGCCATCGCCGGCCCCATCGTGGGCGAATTTGTGCTGGGCATGCTGGTGGCGGTGGCCGGCTTGTACCTGGCCTCACACACATCGGACGCGGCGGCCGGCAGCTTTGGCCTGACGCAGGTGGTGCTCGAATCCCTGTCGGTGCTGTTTCGGGTGCTGGCCATTGGCACTGGCGTGGTGGTGGGCCAAGCGCTGGGCAGTGGCCGAGGGCACGAGGTGCAGCGCAGCGCGTTTGCGGCGTTGGGTGCCAGCAGCTGGGCTGGGCTAACAGTAGCGCTGGTGTTGCTGGCTGGGCATCCGCTGCTGCTGCACATCCTCAACGCGCCGGCCGAGGTGCTGCCCATCGCGAGCGTCTACATGATGTGCCTGGCGCCCGCCATGGTGCTCGAAGCGCACAACCTCAGCATGGCGGCTGTGCTGCGCGCCCACCTCTACGCCCGCGACTCGCTGCGCATCATGATCGTGATGCACAGCACCCACCTGCTGCTGGCTTGGGTGTTGATGCGTGGCGTGGGCGGCTGGGACGGCCTGGGGCTCAACGGCTATGCGCTGGCCTATCTGTGCAGCCGTGCCCTGGGCGTGTGGCTGCACCTGCGCTTTTGGCAGCAACGCTTGTCGATGCGACCGCGTGGCCTGCACTGGTGGCAGATGCGCTGGCGCGCGATTGGCCCGATTTTGCGGGTGGGGGTGCCGGGCGCGGCGGTGGAGCTGGGTTACCGCCTGGGCTTTATGGTGTCGATGGCGGCCACCGCGCGCTTGGGCGTGTCCGCGCTGGCCGCCCACGCCTACACCCTGCAGACGCTCAAATTTGTGCTGCTGATCAGCCTGTCGATTGGCTGGGCGGTCGAGATCATGGTCGGCCGGCTGGTGGGCGCTGGCCGGCTGCGCGAGGCCGACCGCATGGTGAAAAAAGGCGTGCGCAACGGGCTGCTGGCCTCTGGCTCGCTGGCGGTGCTGGCGGCGCTGTCGGCGCCCTGGCTAATGCAGGTGTTCACCAAAGACCCGGCCATCATCGCCTTGTGTCAGACGCTGCTCTGGCTGTCGGTGGCGCTGGAGCTGAGCCGGGTGTTCAACCTGGTGGTCAATGGCGCGCTGCGAGCCAGCGGCGACGTGCATTTCCCGATGATCGCCAGCCTCGGCTCGCTGGTGTTGCTGCTGGGCGCTGGCTCACACTGGATGGGCCAGTGGTGGGGCTTGCCCGGCATCTGGCTGGCCTACATCGCCGACGAGGCCACCCGCGGCCTGCTCATGTGGTGGCGCTGGCGCCGCGGCGGCTGGTGGAGCCTGGCGCGCGCCACCGTGCGTGGCCTGCGCCAGCGCTGACAGCCCCCGACACACACCACCAGCCACAGGCGGGTGCAAAAAGTACCCGACTTGTAACTTAATTACAATAAACTCCACCCAACCCGTAACCCGAGATCACCCATGAGCCCTGTTGCCCCCGCCACCGCCCCCGACATGCCGCTGGATCTGGTGATCTTTGGCGGCGTCGGCGACCTGTCCGTGCGCAAGCTCTTGCCTGCGCTCTACATGGCCCACCTGCACGGCAACCTGCCGCCGGCCACACGCATCTTGGCGCTCGGCCGTCAAGGCTGGAGCCGCGAAGAATTCGCCGCCTTCATCGAATCCAAGGTGCCAGGATTCATCGGCTCGGAAGCGCTGGACGCCAGCGCCTGGACAAGCTTTTTGGGCCGCTTGGTGTATGTGCAGATCGACGTGACCCAGCCTGAGGGCTACGCCGCACTCGCCCAAGCCATGCAATCGGGCTCGGACCGGGTGTATTACCTGGCCACCGCGCCCAGCCTGTTCACCAGCATTTGTGCGCACCTGCACGGCGCGGGATTGATCGACGCACGCGCGCGGGTGGTGTTGGAGAAACCCCTGGGCCACGATCTTGCCTCGGCCAAGCAAATCAACGCCGATGTGGCGCGTTACTTTGCCGAGCACCAGGTGTTTCGCATCGACCACTACCTCGGCAAAGAAACGGTGCAAAACCTGATGGTGCTGCGCTTTGGCAACAGCATTTTTGAACCCCTGTGGCGCGCTCCGCACATCAAGAGCGTGCAAATCACGGTGGCCGAAAGCGTGGGCGTGGGCAGCCGCGCCGGTTTTTACGACGGCACCGGCGCGCTGCGCGACATGGTGCAAAACCACCTGCTGCAGCTGCTGTGCATCGTGGCGATGGAGCCGCCCGTGTCGCTGGACCCGGACGCGGTGCGCGACGAAAAACTCAAGGTGCTGCGTTCGCTGCGGCCCATGAGCGTGGCCGACATCGCACGCGACACGGTGCGCGGCCAGTACAGCGCCGGCGCCATTGCCGGTGAAGGCGTCAAGGGCTATCTGCAAGAAGACAACATCCCGGCCGACAGCGCCACCGAAACCTTTGTCGCGCTCAAGGCCCACATCAACAACTGGCGCTGGGCCAATGTGCCGATTTTTCTGCGCACCGGCAAACGGATGGCCGAACGCCGCAGCGACATCGTCATCGAATTCGCCGACACGCCGTTTTCCATCTTCCCTGACTCACCGCGCGCGGCCGTCAACCGGTTGCTGATTCGCCTGCAACCCGAAGAACACATTGAGCTGCAGATGATGGCCAAAGAGCCCGGCAGTGGCATGCGCTTGAAGCCCGCCACCCTCAAACTCGACCTGGGATCGGCCTTTGCCGGGCGGCGCGCCGAGGCCTATGAGCGCCTGTTGATGGACGTGATCAAAGGCCGGTTGACCCACTTCATGCGCTCCGACGAACTCGAAGCCGCCTGGGCCTGGGCAGAACCTATTCTGAATGGCTGGCAAGCGCTGGGCGAAAAACCCCGCCCTTACACCGCCGGCACCTGGGGACCAGCCGCCTCGTCGGCGCTGATGGCGCGCGATGGTTTGTCGTGGGTGGAAGAAACCTAAAACACCATGAGCTTGTGCACCGAACACACTTTTGCATCGACCGACGCGCTGTCTGCCGCCTTGGCCGCCGACGTGGCTCAACGCCTGGAGCGCGCCATCGGCGAGCGCGGCCTGGCCACCCTGGCGGTATCGGGCGGCAAGTCGCCGGTGCCGCTGTTTGCGGCCCTGCGCCAGCAGCCCCTGCCCTGGCAGCGGGTGACGGTGCTGCTGGTGGACGAGCGGGTGGTGTCGCACACCCACGCCGACAGCAACACCGCGCTGGTGCGTCAGCACCTGCTGCAAGACGCGGCCGCAGCGGCGCGGTTTGTGCCCTTCTTTGACGACCACGCCGATCTGTCCGATCGGGCCAGCGACCCACTGGGACTGGAGCGTTTGGCACAGCTGGCCAACGAGCGCCTGGCCACTGTGTCCTGGCCACTCGACGTGGTCTTGCTCGGCATGGGCGAAGACGGCCACACCGCCTCGCTGTTTCCCGACGCACCGGGTCTGGCCCACGCGCTGCACAGCGGCGACGCCGTGGCTTGGGTGCGCCCCGCCACCGCCCCGCACGCGCGCCTGACGCTCACCCTGCCGCGCCTGCTGCAGGCCCGTCATGTGGCGCTGTCGATCAGCGGTGCGGCCAAACGCGCGGTGTACGCACAGGCCTGCACGGCCGACAGCGAAGCTTTGCCCGTGTCGCTGGTGCTGCACCGCCGCACCACCCCCGTGGCCACCTGGATGGCCTGAACCCGATTGGAGACAGCGCGCATGACCGCTACCCTGAACCCGACCCTGGCCCGCGTCACCGAGCGCGTGATCGAGCGCAGCCGCGACGCCCGCGGCCGCTACCTCGCCAGCATGGCGGCGCAATCCAAAGGCGGTACCCAGCGCGCCAACTTGGGCTGCGCCAACATGGCCCACACCACCGCTGCGCTGCCCAAAGCCGACAAGCTGGTGATCCACGCGGAAAAGGCGCCGCACATCGGCATCGTCACCGCCTACAACGACATGCTCTCGGCCCACCAGCCGTTTGAGCACTACCCCGAGCTGCTGCGAGGTCAGGCGCGTGCGCTGGGCGCCACCGCCCAGGTGGCCGGTGGGGTGCCCGCCATGTGCGACGGCATCACGCAGGGTTATGAGGGCATGGAGCTGTCGCTGTTCTCGCGCGATGTGATCGCCTTGGCCACCGCCGTGAGCCTGTCGCACAACGTGTTTGACGCGGCCTTGATGCTGGGTGTGTGCGACAAGATCGTGCCCGGCCTGTTCATGGGCGCGGTGCAGTTTGGCCATTTGTCCACCGTGTTTGTACCGGCCGGCCCCATGACCAGTGGCCTGCCCAACGACGCCAAGGCCAAGGTGCGCCAGCAATACGCCCAGGGTCTGGTCGGCCGCGAAGCGCTGCTGGAAAGCGAAGCCGCCGCCTACCATTCCCCCGGCACCTGCACCTTTTACGGCACGGCCAACAGCAACCAGATGCTGATGGAAATCATGGGCCTGCACCTGCCGGGGTCGAGCTTTGTGAACCCTGGCACACCGCTGCGCGAAGCGCTCACCCGCGAAGCGGTGGCGCGAGCGCTGGCCAACACCGGGCGCACCGGTCACCCGGCGGTGCGGCTGGCCGACATCGTCAGCGAAAAAACCATTGTCAACGCCCTCGTCGGGTTGTTGGCCACCGGCGGATCCACCAACCACACCCTCCACCTGGTGGCCATGGCACGTGCCGCCGGTGTGCTGATCGACTGGGACGATTTCTCCGAACTCTCGGCCGCGGTGCCGCTGCTGGCGCGCGTATACCCCAACGGCAGCGCCGACGTGAACCATTTCCACGCCGCCGGTGGCATGGGCTTTTTGATGCGCGAGCTGCGCGACAACGGCTTGCTGCACAACGATGTGATGACGGTCATGGGCGCGGGCTTGGACGCCTACACCCGCGAGCCGTGGCTCAACAACGGCACCCTCGCCTGGCGCGACATGCCCGCCACCAGTGGCGACACCACCGTGCTGCGCCCGGTGAGCGAGCCCTTCAGCGCCGACGGGGGCTTGCGTCTGCTGCAGGGCAATTTGGGCCGCAGCGTGGTCAAGGTCTCAGCGGTGAAGCCCGAGCACCGGGTGGTGCGCGCACCGGCGGTGGTGGTGCACAGCCAACAAGAGTTGCAAGACCTGTTCAAAGCCGGGCAGCTGGAGCGCGACTTTGTGGCGGTGGTGCGCTACCAGGGCCCGCAGGCCAACGGCATGCCCGAGCTGCACAAACTCACCCCACCACTGGCGGTGTTGCAAGACAAAGGCTTCAAGGTGGCGCTGGTGACCGACGGCCGCATGAGCGGCGCCTCCGGCAAGGTGCCCGCCGCCATCCACCTGAGCCCCGAAGCGCTGGACAACGGGCCGATTGCGCGGGTGCAAACGGGCGACATGGTGCACCTCGACTGCGAGCGCGGTGTGCTGGCAGTCGAGGTCGACGCAGCCACGTTTTCCGCACGCCCCGTGCAGCACCCCGACTTGGGTGCCAATGGTTTTGGCACCGGTCGCGAGCTGTTCGGCCTGTTCCGCCAGCGCGCCAGCACGGCCGAGAGCGGTGCTTCTCCGTTGTTTACCTGACCACCCCCGCGCCGCCTGCGGCGTCACCCCCTCAAGGGGGCGTCGGCAGCGGCCCGGCTGAGCCGGTTCCGCGCCGACCTGGATCCCACTCCCCCTCACTCCACCACCATTGATATGTCCACCACTTGCTTCACTCCGCCCGCTTTTCAATCCCGTGTGGTGCCGGTCATTGTGCTGACCGACGCGGCCCACGCGGTGCCACTGGCGCACGCGCTGCTGGATGGCGGCATTGACGTGATGGAGATCACTTTGCGCTCCAGCGCGGCGCTGGCGTCCATTGAAGCGGTGGCCAAAGCGGTGCCGCAAATGCATGTGGGCGCGGGCACGGTCACACGCGTGGCCGAGGTGCAGCAGGTGATCGACGCGGGCGCGGCCTTCGCCCTGTCGCCGGGTTGCACCGACGCGTTGGTGGACGCGGTGCAGGCGGCGCGTCTGCCGTTTATTCCGGGTGTGATGACACCGGGCGAGGTGATGTTGCGGCGCGAGCAGGGCTTTTCGCTGATGAAGTTGTTCCCAGCCCAGCAGGCCGGTGGCATGGGCATGCTCAAGGCTTTGGGCGGTCCGCTGCCAGATGTGCGGTTTTGCCCCACGGGTGGGGTGAGTGTGGACAACCTGGGTGAGTTTTTGAAGTTGCCGAATGTGGCGATGGCGGGGGGCAGCTGGCTCACGCCTGTGGACGCGATGGTGGCTGGGGACTGGGCCCGCATCACTGCCTTGGCTGCTGCGGCTGTGGCTGTTGCTCGGTCTGTGTGATCTTGGTTGTTGGTGTTTTGCGTTGTGGCGCCGAGAGTGCGTGGGGGCCCGGGGGCTTAGCCTCGCGCTGCGCGCTCCGATGCGCCCCCAAACCCCCACGCACTCTCGGCTTGCTGCGCTCGCCGCCTTTCACACCCAAACTTCGGCTAACGACCACTGCGCTTGGCACGTGTTCGACCCGATGCGAAGCGAGGCGAGGCCCGGTTGCGCACCAGCGCTCGGCCGGTGCCTGGGGGG
>JBEIEH010000070.1:0-11637 GCA_040383055.1 Burkholderiaceae bacterium | reverse complement strand
TGGTGGAATTTCACCAGCGCTTTCCCAAGCGCTACTTCGACGTCGGCATCGCCGAGCAGCACGCTCTGACCTTTGCTGCCGGTTTGGCCTGTGAAGGCATGAAGCCGGTGGTGGCCATCTATTCCACCTTCTTCCAGCGCGCCTACGACCAGCTGATCCACGACGTGGCGCTGCAAAAGCTGCCCATGGTGCTGGCGCTCGACCGCGCGGGCATTGTGGGCGCCGACGGCGCCACCCACGCCGGCCTGTACGACATCGCCTTTTTGCGCTGCATTCCGCAGGTGTCCATTGCTTGCCCTGCTGACGAGGCCGAATGCCGACAGCTCCTGTCCACCGCTTACGCCCAAGACCACACGGTCGCTGTGCGTTACCCGCGTGGCAGTGGCGTGGGCGCCGAGGTGCCGCCCAGCTTGGACGGCTTGCCCTTTGGCAAAGGCGAATGGCGCCAGCGTGGGCAGGGTGTGGCCATTCTGGCCTTTGGCACCTTGTTGTATCCCGCGCTGCAGGCGGGGCAGGCCATGGGCGCATCGGTGATCAACATGCGTTGGGCCAAGCCGATTGACACCGAACTGTTGCGTGAGGTGGCCCAGCAGCACAGCGCGCTGGTGACGGTGGAAGAGGGCTGCGTGGTGGGCGGCGCGGGCTCCGCGGTGGCCGAGGCCTTGGCTGCGATGGGTATGTCTTTGCCGCTGTTGCAGCTTGGCGTGCCAGATCGCTTCACAGAGCATGGCGACCCCCAAGCGCTCTTGTCCGAGATGGGCTTGGACGCGACCGGCATTGAGCGCAGTGTGCGAGCGTGTTGGGCGGAGTTGTTGCCGGTGGACCCCACCCCCCAACGTGCTTCATGACGCTTTGTATGCACCACTGGTGTGCATGCCTGAATTAATTTCAATCCCAGTTGAAGAGGCTTTCAACGTCGCCCCAAATCCCTGATAAATCAAGGCTTTTGGGGCTTTGAGTGAAACTACGTAAAGGGAAAACCCCGCCAAAAAACGCGCGGGGCGATCCCTACAATAGTGCCGGCTTCGAGTAAAGGCCTTGACACACGAGGCCGCGTCAGTTCCTCATCCATCCTCACAACGGAGTACAAACCATGGATCGTCGTTCCCTGATCAAGCATGCGGGTATCGCAGGCGTGTTGGCCGCAGGTGTGGCCCCCGCCGTGCAGGCCCAAGCCGCCATCCGCTGGCGCCTGACCTCAAGCTTCCCCAAAGCGCTTGACACCATTCACGGCGCCGCCGATGTGTTCGCTCGTTTGGTCGGTCAAATGTCGGGCGGCAAGTTCCAAGTGACGGTGCACGCTCCCGGTGAGTTGGTTCCCGCTTTTGGTGTGGTGGATGCCGTGCAGCAAGGCACCGTTGAGGCTGGCCACACAGCACCGTACTATTACTTCGGCAAAGACGACACCTTTGCCATGGGCACGGCTATTCCCTTTGGCCTGAACAGCCGCCAGCTCACTGCTTGGTACTACGACGGCAACGGCCTGAAGCTGTTCCGTGAGTTCTACGACAAGTACAACATCGTCAACTTTCCTGGCGGCAACACCGGTGCCCAAATGGGTGGCTGGTACCGCAAAGAAATCAAAACCGCGGCAGACATCAAAGGCCTCAAGATGCGCATCGGCGGTTTTGCCGGCAAGGTGCTGACCCGCATGGGTGGCGTGCCGCAAAACATCCCCGGCGGCGAAATCTACCAAGCACTGGAAAAGGGCACCATTGATTCGGCCGAGTGGATTGGTCCTTACGACGACGAAAAACTGGGCTTCCAAAAAGTGGCCAAGAACTACTACTTCCCTGGCTGGTGGGAAGGCGGCGCTCAGCTCGACTTCTACATCAACAAGGCCGCTTTCAACGCCCTGTCGAAAGAAAACCAAGCCATCGTGGAAGCCGCCGCTTCTTACGCACACACCGAAATGCAAGCGCGCTACGACGCCCGCAACCCGGGTGCGCTCAAGCGTTTGATCGCTGGTGGCGCCAAAGTGTTGCCTTTCCCCAAGGCTGTGATGGACTTGGCCTTCAAAGAGTCGATGGCGCTGTACACCGAACTGAGCGACACCAACCCCGCTTGGAAGAAAATCTACAGCGACTACTCGGCGTTCCGCAAAGAGCAGAACCAGTGGTTCCGCATCGCCGACGCGCAGTTCGATAGCTTCATGCAGCGCGCTAAGCTGTGAACAGCTGCGCCGCGCAGCAAAAGGCCCCGCTCATGCGGGGCTTTTTTTGCGGTAGGCTCAGCCTTCGGCGCTGTCCCGGCGTTGTGGCCACGGTCCGATGGCGCTTGATTCCTTATACAGGGTGTACCCATGAAACTTCTGTTGTCGATTTCGCAACTCATCGACGCCTTGACGGATCGCATTGGCAAGCTCGCCATGTGGTTGGTATTGGCCACCACGCTGATCAGCGCAGGCAACGCCATCATTCGCAAGGTGTTTGGCACCAGTTCCAATGCTTGGCTGGAGATCCAGTGGTACCTCTTCGCCGCGGTGTTCATGTTGGGCAGTGGTTACGCGTTCTTGAAGAACGCCCATGTCCGTATCGACTTTGTGTCCTCGCGTTTCTCCGCGCGCACCCGCAACTGGGTGGACATCGGCGGCATTCTGGTGTTTGTGGTGCCCCTGTGTGTGCTCATGATCTATGAGGGCTGGCCCTTGTTCACCCAAGCTTTGGCTTCTGGCGAAATGTCGTCCAACGCCGGTGGTTTGATCCGCTGGCCTATTTACGCCCTGATTCCTTTTGGCTTTGGTTTGCTGATGCTGCAAAGCGCCAGTGAGCTCATCAAACGCTTGGCCTTTTTGAAAGGGCACGGCCCCGATGTGCTGGCGCACGATGGTCCAAGCGATGAGGAACTGCTCGCACAGCAGCTGCTGGCCGAAGAAGAAGCCCGTCGCAAACAAGAGCTGGCTGGCGCCAAGGGAGTCAACTGATCATGGAATTCATTGCCGCAAATTTTGTCCCGCTGATGTTCGCGGGGCTGTTGGTGTTTCTGCTGTCGGGCTTCCCGGTGGCGTTCTCTTTGGCCGCCACGGGTCTGTTTTTTGGCCTGATCGGCATGGAAGTCGGCTTGTTCCCCGACAACCTGTTCCAAGCCATGCCGCTGCGTGTCATCGGCATCATGCAAAACGACACCTTGCTCGCGATCCCCTTCTTCACCTTTATGGGGATCATTTTGGAACGCAGCCGCATGGCGGAAGATCTGCTGGAAACCGTGGGTCAGGTGTTTGGTCCCATCCGTGGCGGCTTGGCCGTGGCGGTGATTTTGGTCGGCGCCTTGCTGGCAGCCACCACCGGGGTGGTGGCCGCTGCGGTGATTTCGATGGGCCTGATCTCGCTGCCCATCATGCTGCGCTACGGCTACAACCGCACCATCGCCACCGGCACCATCACCGCATCCGGCACACTGGCGCAGGCCATTCCGCCGTCGTTGGTGCTGATTGTGCTGGCCGACCAACTGGGCCGTTCGGTGGGCGATATGTACGCAGGCGGCTTGGTGCCTGGCCTGATGCTGGTGGGCTTGTATCTGCTGTTTATCGCTGGCGTAGCGCTGTTCAAGCCATCGTGGGTGCCTGCATTGCCGCCCGAGGCCCGCATCTACAACGAGCCCAACGGCAGCAGTGGTCATCGTTCTTTGGTGTTGCTGCTGGTGCTGTGCGCTGCGGTCAGCTACGTGTGGTCACAAATGCACGCTGACATCATCAATCCGATGATCGGACGCGACACGGCGCCAGGCAACGATGAAGTGGTGATCATGTCCATCACAGTCGGTTCGCTGCTGGCGCTGGCCTTGGCCATCGTCAACCGTGTGCTGCGCTTGGGCCTGCTCTCGCGTTTGGCCGAGCAAGTGACTTTTGTGCTGATTCCTCCGCTGGTGCTGATCTTTTTGGTCTTGGGCACCATCTTTTTGGGCATTGCCACTCCGACCGAGGGTGGCGCCATGGGTGCGTTGGGCGCACTGATCATGGCGGGTTCGCGCAGTCGCTTGTCGTTTGACCTGATGAAGCAGGCTCTGGAGAACACCACCAAGTTGGCCATCTTCGTGCTGTTCATCCTGATCGGTTCTACCGTCTTCAGTTTCACATTCAACGCGGCCGACGGCCACATTTGGGTGGAGCACCTTTTCGACAAACTACCGGGTGGTCAACTGGGCTTCTTGTTGGTGGTGAACCTGCTGGTGTTCGTGCTGGGCATGTTCATCGACTTCTTCGAGATCGCGTTCATCGTGGTGCCGCTGCTGGCGCCAGTGGCCGACAAGCTCGGCATCGACCTGGTGTGGTTCGGCATCATCTTGGCCATGAACCTGCAAACGTCGTTCTTGACGCCGCCGTTTGGTTTCGCCTTGTTCTACCTGCGCAGTGTGGCCGCCCGCACCGATTACACCGATGTGGTGACCAAAGAGCGTATTCCAGCCGTTACCACCGCGCAGATTTACAAGGGTTCGATCGCCTTCATCATCTTGCAGTTGATCAGGTGGCTTTTGTGATCGCATACCCAGGCATAGTGACCGATAACATCGGAGCCAAGGTGGTGGTCGACGAGGCCCTGATTGAGGACGCGCTGAGCAATATCAGCACCGGCGAGGAAGAGTTGCCTGCGCCAGGCGACGAAGAGCCCAGCACTGAGGACGAAAATCCTGCGGCCGCGATGGAAGACGCTGCCAAGAAAGCCGAGTGATGCTGGTCGATCTGAAAGTCCTCGACCCGCGCATGGCCGAGCAATTGCCCGCCTACGCGACCGCTGGCAGTGCGGGCCTGGACTTGCGCGCTTGTCTTGATGCGCCAGTCATCTTGGCGCCCAACGCGTGGCAGCTTATCCCCACAGGCTTGGCCATTCACTTGGCCGATCCGGGTTACGCCGCCATGCTGTTGCCGCGCTCAGGCCTGGGCCACAAGCACGGCATTGTGTTGGGCAATCTGGTCGGCCTGATCGACAGCGACGACCAAGGCCAGCTCATGGTCAGCGCCTGGAACCGCAGCGGTGTGCCATGCACCATCGAGCCTATGGAGCGCATTGCCCAAATGGTGATCGTGCCGGTGGTTCAGGCGCAGTTTCGGGTGGTGGACGAATTCGCCGCCAGCACCGAACGCGGCGCTGGGGGCTATGGCTCCACCGGTCGCAATTGAGGTGAGTGACGCCCATCAAAAAAGGCCCCTCGGGGCCTTTTTCTTTGTGGGCAGGGGTGAGCCCTTAGCCCAAGCGGAAAAATCCCGCGCCCAGCGTGCCTGCACCCACTTCAGCTTCTTCGGCCTCGCGCACGCCGTGCACCTTCAGTTGCAGGCGCAGCGCCACACCAGCCAGCGGGTGGTTGGCGTCCATCACCACATGTTCGGGGTATATCTCGCTGACAAAATACACCTTGTCGGGATCTGCCTGCGGGTTGCAGCCCTCGGGGAGTCCTTCAAATGCCATGCCCACCTCGATGCCCTGCGGAAACTTGTCCAGCGGCTCCAAAAACAGCAACTGGTCGTCAAAGTCGCCAAACGCATCGATGGGCTCCAGGTGCAGGTCCAGCGCGTCACCGGCCTCGTGCCCCTGCAACGCCGCTTCCACCCGCGCCAGCAAGTCGCTGCCGCCCACCAGAAACTCCACTGGATCTTCCAGCACATCAAGCACTTCGCCTTGGGCGTCTTTCAGCGTCCAAGTCAGTGCCACCACACATTGATCAGAAATTTTCATCCGACAATTGTCCCATGAGCCCATTCAACACGCCCACACCCATCGATCAGCCAACTCCCTTGCTGGCAGGCTTGACGCCGCAGCAATTCATGAAACGCCATTGGCAGAAACGCCCCTTGCTGATTCGCCAAGCCATCCCGGGTTTTGTGCCCCCGGTTGATCGGCACGCTTTGTTCGCTCTGGCCGCACAACCCGATGTGGAGTCGCGCCTGATCACCCAGGACGCTGGCGACGCCAGTGATCGAGCCACTTGGCGGCTCAAACACGGCCCCTTTCAGCCGCGCCAGCTGCCGCCCCAAAAACGCCCGGGTTGGACGGTGTTGGTGCAGGGTGTGGACCTGCACGTGCCGGCGGTGCACGAGCTGATGCAGCGCTTTCGCTTTGTGCCCGATGCGCGACTGGACGACATCATGATCTCTTGGGCCAGCGACCGAGGCGGCGTGGGGGCGCACTTTGACAGCTACGACGTGTTCTTGCTGCAGGCGCATGGTCGGCGCCGTTGGCGCATCGCTCCCCCGGGCGACCACACCTTGGTGCCCCATATGCCGGTCAAAATCTTGGCCAACTTTGCACCCACTGAAGAGTTTGTGCTGGAGCCCGGCGACATGCTCTACGTGCCCCCGCATTGGGGGCACGACGGCGTGGCCGAAGGCGGCGACTGCATGACCTATTCCATTGGCTTTCGGGTGCCCCAGCGCGGCGGTTTGGCGGGTGAATTGGTGCAGCGCATGGCCGAGAACTTCGAGGACAACACGCTCTACCGCGATCCACAGCAGGCCGCCACCAACACGCCTGCGTTGTTGCCAGCGGGGTTGCTCGCCTTTGCGCAAACCGCCGTGCAGCGAGTCCTCGCCGACCCACGTTCTTTGCAGGTGGCGCTGGGTGAAGTCATGACAGAGCCCAAGCCGAATGTCTGGTTTGCTGCGACGGGTGATGGGCTGGACCCGTCGTGCGCAGTGGCCCTGGACGCTCGCAGCCGCATGCTGTACGACGCTCAACACATCTACATCAACGGCGAGAGCTTTCGGGCAGCGGGCGCTGACGCTCGGCTGATGCGCCGTTTGGCTGACCAACGCCAGCTCGGTTCCAAGGATCTGGTCCGGGCCAGTGACGACGCGTTGGAGCTGCTCGCCGAGTGGCAAAGTGCGGGGTGGTTGCACACCATCGCGGGTTGATTGACAGATATTCCATTTATACCCATGTAAAAAAGTGCAACTGGTGGATACCCGATCCGTAGTAACCCTATATGATTGCGCCCCAGTTCGGTGCCTCTTTTCGGAGAGGTTCTGAGCCGCCATCAAGGACTGCGGTTCGCCTGCGGCGCTTTATGGCCATTTTTTGAAACCTTTTTCTCAAATACCATGAAACACTCGCTCCTGATCGCCTCCCTGGTTGCCGCTTTCGCCATGACCGCTTGCGGCAAAAAAGAAGAAGCTCCTGCTGCTCCCGCACCGGCTCCTGCCGCCGCTGAGCCCGCAGCCGCTCCCGCTCCTGCCGCCGCCCCCGCCGCTGATGCAGCCGCTGCTCCTGCTGCAGCTCCCGCCGCTGACGCAGCTGCCGCTCCTGCTGCAGCCCCGGCCGCTCCTGCTGCTGAAGAAAAGAAGCAGTAATCCAATGCTGAAGTGCTGCCAAAACCGTGGTTTTGGCAGACAACAAAAAAGCCAGCTTGCGCTGGCTTTTTTGTTGTCTGAGCCCCGCTCAGCGCGGGGCGGGACGGGTTGTCAGCGCAGGTCTTCAACCAGCAACTTGACGATGTTCTGTGCGGTGGCCGATGCGTCGGGCTGCCCCTGCGCGTTGAGCACAGACACCACAGTGCCATTGCCAGCAGCGGCCACCACAATGCGCAACTTCACTGGTGGCTTTTCGGTTTTTCCACCGAGCAGGCGGCTGAAGAAGCCGGGCTTTTCGGTCTCGGCGGTCGGCTCCACATAGCGGACAAAGTACACCCCTTGTGGTCGATCGCGGTCTTCCACCGTGAAGCCGGTGCGGTCCAGCGCCAGCCCCACACGCCGCCAAGCGCGCTCCATGTCGTCTTTGAGTTCCACCACCGGCAGACCGTTGACGGTGGCCGCTACAGCGCCCACAGGGCGGTTCACCTCTGCATTGGCTTGGGCCTCGGTCGCGCCGAGACGCAGCATCAAGCGGCGCAGGAATTCGGTTTCCAGCTCCACATTCGCGGGGCGCGGCTGCCAAACGGTGCTTTCCTTGTTTTGCGAGCTGAACACCTCTTCCATGCCGCGGTGGCTCACAAAAATCTCTGTCTGACCCTGGGCATTGCGCTCCACTCGGGTGCGGAAACGGTCGCGCAAACCGCTGTCGTACAGGCTGTCGAACACTTTGCCCAAGGTGCGGCGGATCACGTCTTGCGGAATATTGGCGCGGTTTTCGGCCCAGTCGGTTTCCAGAATGCCCAGATCGGGTTGGTCGACTTGGAGTTTGAATCCGGCGTCGGTCCAGAACTGGCGCAGTGGCTCCCACAGCGCTTCTGGGGGGCGGTTGACCACCAGCCAACGTTGGTTGCCGGCGCGCTCAATGCGCACGTCTCCCACCTGGTTGGTGGCGGCCTGGGTTTGTGCGGCGCGCTGCTGGGTGGCTTGAAATCCGGTGGCGCTGACCGCTCCCGCGCCCACGTCGTAGCGGCTGTCGCGCGAGATCTGGGTCAGGTCGGGCGGTATTTCTAGGCTGTTGCCGCGCTTGGCCGACTGGTAGTCGACTTTGGTCTCTTCCAGCACCGAGCAGCCCGCCAATGCGGCGATGGCCAGAGCAGACAGGACCCAGCGCATGTTGCGCTGGTGGGTGGCGTGTGTCATCGGCATGGTGGTGTTCCTTCAAGCCAGCAGGCCGGCTTCGCGCAGGGCGCCTTCGACCACCGGTTCGAGGTGGCCGGACAAGGGGGTCAGCGGCAGGCGCATGGTGGCGCCACACAGGCCCATGCGGGCCATGGCCCATTTCAGGGGAATCGGGTTGGCTTCGCAGAACAGGTGCTTGTGCACCGGCATCAGGCGTTTCTGGATGGCCATGGCGCTCCGTGTGTCGCCGGCCAGCGCGGCCACACACAGCTCGTGCATCAGGCGCGGCGCCACGTTGGCGGTCACGCTCACGTTGCCGTGGCCGCCACAGAGCATCAGGGCCACGGCGGTGGGGTCGTCGCCCGAGTAAATGGCAAAACCTTCGGGCGCTTCGCGGATCAGCCACTGGGCGCGTTCGATGTTGCCGGTGGCTTCCTTGATGCCGACCACGCCCGGCACCTGGGCGAGGCGCAGCGCGGTCTCCACGCTCATGTCGGCCACCGAGCGGCCCGGCACGTTGTACAAAATGACCGGCAGGTCGCCCGTGGCCTCGGCAATCGCCTTGAAGTGTTGGTATTGGCCCTCTTGGGTGGGCTTGTTGTAGTAGGGCACGACCTGCAGCTGGCAGTCGGCGCCAACGGCGCGCGCGAACTTGGCGAGCTCGATCGCCTCGGCGGTCGAATTGGCACCGCAACCGGCCATGATCGGCACCCGCTTGGCGGCCTGCTCCACCGACACGCGGATGATTTCGCAATGCTCTTCCACGTTCACTGTGGGGGACTCACCGGTGGTGCCGACCACACCGATGCAATCGGTGCCCTCGGCGATGTGCCAGTCGATCAGTTTGCGCAGCGCAGCGTAGTCGACGCTGCCGTCTTCTTGCATGGGGGTGACCAAGGCCACGATGCTGCCGGTGATGGTTTTCATGAGAGCGGGTTCCAGAGAGGCTAGGGCAAGCGGGCATTCTACCCAGTGGGCAGACGGCGACGCTGACGCCGCCGAGGGCCTGTTCAGTGGTGGTGGCCGTGGTCGCCGTGGGCGTGACCGTGGGCGATTTCCTCTTCCGAGGCGGCGCGCACCTCCAGCACCTTGAGCTCGAACTTCAGCGTCTGACCGGCCAAGGGGTGGTTGCCGTCGAGCATCACGGTGTCGCCCTTGATTTTGGTGACGGTGAATTGGTGTTCGTTGCCGTCGTTGTCGGTCCCGGCCAGCGTGCCTCCGACCTTCACGCCGGGCGGAAACTGGCTTTTGGGAATGCTGGTGATCAGGCTCTCGTCGTGTTCGCCAAACGCCTCGGCCGGCGGGATGGTCACGCTCACCGCGTAGCCCGCGCTCTGGCCTTCCAGCGCTTTTTCAATGCCGACCAGTGTGTTGCCATAACCGCCGTGCAGGTAGGCGCGGGGTGTTTTGCCGTCTTCGAGCAGCTTGCCCTGGGCGTTGCTGGCGCGAAAGGTGAGGGTTACAACGGTGTTTTTCGTGATCTGCATGTGGGTTCTCAGGGTTCAGGGGCGGGCAGGGCGCTGCGCGTTTTTGGGACGAAAGGCCTTGCAGACCTCGTCGTGGGTCTCGATATAGGGCCCGCCGATCAGGTCGACGCAATACGGCACGGCCGAAAAAATGCCGTTGACCCGTTGGCTGCCATCGGCGTTTTTCACGCCTTCGAGCGTCTCGGCAATCGCTTTGGGCTGGCCCGGCAGGTTGATGATGAGGCTGTTGTGGCGGATCACCGCCACCTGGCGCGACAGGATGGCCGTGGGCACAAAGGCCAAGCTGATCTGGCGCATTTGTTCGCCAAAGCCGGGCATTTCTTTGTCGGCCACCGCCAGCGTGGCCTCGGGCGTCACATCGCGCTTGGCCGGGCCGGTGCCGCCGGTGGTCAGCACCAACGCACAACCGGCGTCCACCAGCTCCACCAGAGTGGCGCTGATGCGTTCTTGTTCGTCTGGAATCAGGCGCGGCTCAAAGGTGATCGGGTTTTTCAGCGCGCGCGTCAGCCACTCTTGCAAGGCGGGCAGGCCTTTGTCTTCGTACACGCCGCTGCTGGCGCGGTCGCTGATCGACACAATGCCGATGCGCACGGGGTCAAACGTCTCACTCATGGTCGTCGTCGGTGGGTTCATCGCCATCGGCACGCGCCAGCGCGCCTTTGACCCATTGAAAGATCTCGCGGTAGGCCTTGCCGTGGCGCTGGGCCTCGCCCGGGAGTTCGGGTTTGGCGCTGGCGGCGTCTTTACGCGCCTGGCGAATCAGCGCGCGGAGCTGCTGCAGGTCGGCCGGGTCGGTGGCCTCGCTGTGCTGGGCCAGCCAGTCGTTCAAGGCGTCGTCGTCGGCGATCAGCTGGTCGCGCCACTGCTCGGCCTGGTGCAGGCGCAGGGTTTCCTGGGCCGAGGGCTTGCGCTGTTCTTCCAGCGCGGCCTCAATGTCTTGCACCACAGGCTCCTCGAGCTTGCGCATGAGCTTGCCGATGTACTGCATCTGGCGCCGACGGCCTTCAAAGTTGGTGATGCGCCGCGCCTCGGCCACCGCCTCAATCAGGGTGTCGGGCAGGTCGATGCGCGCGCTCAGGTCGGCGCGCAGCGTCAGCAGCGCTTCGCCCAGGGCTTGCAGGCGGTCGCTTTCGCGTTTGAGATCGGTTTTGCTGACGTCGGTGAACCCTTTGGCTTCGCGCTTGAGCTCCAGATCGAGCTCGCTGCCTTCTGCCACAAAGTGACCTTTGACGTAGTAACCGCGTTTGGGTTTGCGGGACATAAAGAATGGGTGTGTCGGCGCGCGGGGCTGTTGTGGTCGGCTCAGCACGCCTGATCGGGGGCCAAGTATCATAGCCGCCGACATGAAAGCAGCCACCCCCACCCCCGCCGCCAGCCCGTCGCACGACGCCCCTTTGTCCGGCTTTCAATACAGCCGATCCCGATTTGAAGAGCTGGTGGACTTGGCCCTGGGCCACGCCAAAGCGCTGGGCGCGGCCGACGCTGGCGCCGAAATCTCCGAAGGCGCTGGCCTGTCGGTGTCGGTGCGCAAAGGCGAACTGGAGAACGTGGAACGCAACCGCGACAAATCGCTCGGCGTCACGGTTTACCTGGGCCAGCGTCGAGGCAACGCGTCGACCAGCGATTTTTCCGCCGACGCCATCCGCCGCACGGTGCAAGCGGCCTTCGACATTGCGCGCTTCACCGCCGAAG
>JBEIEH010000069.1:0-11853 GCA_040383055.1 Burkholderiaceae bacterium | reverse complement strand
GTGGGCCGGGTGGCGCGATTGCAGGGCTATGGCTTGGAAGACTTGGGCATCCCCACGCACCGCACGGTCGAGACCAACGAGTACCTGCAAACCATTTACCCCAACATCTACGCCGCCGGCGATGTGGCCGGGCCCTTCCAGTTCACCCACACCGCCGCGCATCAGGCGTGGTACGCCGCTGTGAATGCGCTGTTTGGCGAGTGGACGCTGTTCAAGGCCGACTACTCGGTCATTCCATGGGCGACCTTCATCGACCCCGAGGTGGCGCGTGTGGGCTTGAACGAGCAAGAGGCCAAAGAAAAGAACATCCCGTACGAGGTGACGAAGTACGGCATCGACGACCTCGATCGGGCGATCGCCGACAGCGAAGCCCACGGTTTTGTGAAGGTGCTGACCGTGCCGGGCAAGGACAAGATCCTGGGCGTGACCATTGTCGGCACCCACGCGGGCGACTTGCTCGCCGAATATGTGCTGGCCATGAAACACGGCCTGGGCCTGAACAAGATTTTGGGCACCATCCACACCTACCCCACGCTGGCCGAGGCCAACAAATACGCGGCCGGCGAATGGAAACGCGCCCACGCGCCGCAAGGCCTGCTGGCCTGGGTCAAGAAATACCACGACTTCAAACGGGGAGCCTGACCATGCGACAAACCTTGACACTGCTGGCGGGCCTGTCCCTGGTGGCCTTGCCCACCATCGCCGCCGCTCAGACCCCGCTGCGCCCCCTCGGCGCAGGCGCTGGCGCCGACGCACAAGGCTGGCGCTTTGTGGGCCTGCCCAACAAACCCGAGATCGGTGCCACCCGGTTTGAACTGGGCCAAGCCGACGGTGTGGCGGGTGTGCGCTTGGACACCCAGGCCTCCTACGGCACCTGGGCCCACGCTTGGAACGGACCCGCCGGCACCCTGCAATGGCGCTGGCGGCTGGACGAGCCGCTGAGCGGCGGCACACGGGAGGCCGACATCCGCCGCAAAGACGGCGACGACGCCGCGCTCAAGGTGTGTGTGATGTTCGACCACCCTCTGGACCGAGTGCCCTTTGCCGAGCGCACCTTGCTGCGGCTGGCGCGCTCGGTCAGCGGCGAAAACCTGCCCGCCGCGACCGTGTGCTACCTATGGGACCCGGCGCAAGCCAGCGAGGCCAGCGGCGCCAACCCCTACACCCGGCGCGTGCGTTATGTGGTGCTGCAGGGCAAAAGCGCGCCGCTGCAGCGCTGGGTCAACGAAAGCCGCGATGTGGCGGCCGACTTTGTGCGCCTGTTCGGCGACGAACTGCCCGCTGGCAGCGACAAGGGCGTGGTGCCCCGGGTCAGCGCGGTGGTGATCGGTGCCGACAGCGACAACACCCAAGCGCGCAGCAGCGGCTGGGTGGCGCAGCTGCAGTGGCGTTAAGGCAGGCTCAGGCCACCAGCGGCTTGCGCATCGCCCGCTCAAACAGCGGGTGCAGCAACCATGCGGCCAGCCAAGCCTGCACTGCGGGCAGCGGTTGTGCGGACCACCACGCGGGGTCGGTGGCAGCGAACTGGCGCACAAACGGAAAGATGCCGATGTCGGCCGCACACGGGACCTCGCCACCCAGCTGGGGCGCTGCCGCGAGGCGCTGCTCCAACGCACCCAACAACACGGCCACCGCTTGCTGTCGGTGTTGATCGCGGCTTTGTGCATCAGCAAAACGCTCGGGATATTTGGTGCGGTCCAGGTGGTGCTTGAACGGCCCGTCGCAGGCCGCTTGCAAAGCCCGGTTGTCGGGCGTTTGCGCGCGCGCCCACCAGCCCCCGGCGTCGCCGTTCTGAGCAAAGGCCCAACACACAATGTCCAGGCTTTGCTCCAGCACCGTGCCGTCGGCCAGCACCAACACCGGCACAGTGCCTTTGGGCGAGACCGCCAGCATGTGCGCCGGTTTGTCGCGCAGCGTGATCTCGCACGGCTCGTAGTCCACCCCCGCTTGCAGCAAGGCCATGCGGGCGCGCATGGCGTAGGGGCAACGGCGGTAGGTGTAGAGCAGCGGCAAGGGCATGCTGCCCTCACTCGCGCAAGAGCACAGGCTCCAGCGCGCCGCCCGGCTCGGTGATGCGGCCAATCACCGCCTTGTGCGCATAACCCGCCGCTTGCAGCGCCGCCACACAGGCCTCTGCCCGCTCCGCCGGCACACTGGCCAGCAGGCCGCCAGCGGTTTGGGGGTCGAACAACAGCGCATAGCGCGGGTCGTTCACAAAGTCCTGGCCGTTGCGCAAGCCCCGGCGCAAGCGCACATTGGCCGGCTGCAGCGAACTCACAATGCCGGCCTGCACACACTCCAACGCGCCGTCCAGCAGCGGCAACGCGCTCAGCTGCAGCTCGGCGTCCACACCCGATGGCTTGGTCATCTCGATCAAGTGGCCCAACAGGCCAAAACCGGTCAGGTCGGTGCAGGCGCGCGCGCCGTGCTCGCGCAGCACCCGCGCGCCCGCTTGGTTCGACAGCACCATGCTGCGCAACGCAGCATCGATCCAACGGCCCTTGGCCGCGTGGCGCGCGTGCGCCGCCATCAGCGTGCCGGTGCCAATCGGCTTGGTCAGCAGCAACACATCTCCGGGTCGCATACCGCCTTTGCGCATCAGGCCACCCATGTTGTCGTCGATCAGGCCGTTGATGGCAAAACCCAGCGCCAGCTCTTTGCCCTCGCCGGTGTGGCCGCCCACCAGCGCGCAGCCGGCGGCGTTGAGCACCTCGATCGCGCCACCCATCATCTGGCGCAGCAGGTCTTCGGTTTTGCTCTCCAGCCCTGGCGGCACCGTCACCACCGCGGTAGCGCTTTGGGGCTCGCCGCCCATGGCAAACACATCGCCCAGCGCGTGGTTGGCGGCGATGCGTCCAAACACATAGGGGTCGTCGATGAAGGCGCGGAAAAAGTCCACCGTGTGCACCATGGCCTTGCCCGGCGGCACCCGCACCACGGCGGCGTCGTCGGGCGCGTCCAGACCAATCAGCACATCGTCGCGCGCCACCGGCGTCAAGTCGGCCAGCGCGCGCGACAACACGGTGGCGCCCACCTTGGCGCCACAGCCGCCGCAGCGCATGGCCAGGGCCGAGATGGCCTGCAACGACTCTTCGGCGCTCAGCGCCAGGCCTGGCGTGGTCGGCGCTGCCGGCGCAGGCCCGCTGGCCATGGCCGGGAACTCGGTGAAGCGGCGCATGAAACTGCGGTCGATGTGGTCTTTCCAGCGCCAGACCCAATCGCCGGCAAAACCCAACGCCCCGCGCGAGGCCACCGCGTGCCGGTCGCCGGTGGAAATCAGCGCCAGCCAATGCCGTTGCGGGCGGTAGGGCTTGAGGGGCTCACCGCGCAGGCTGCGCCGCAGGTTCTCGGCCAAGGGTTGACCCATGCGCACCGCAAACACCCCGGCTTTTTCCAGCGGTCGGTCGGTGAGCTCGGCGATGTCGCCGGCCGCAAAAATCGCCGGATCGGTCAGGGTTTGCAGCGTGTCGCGCACCCGCACAAAGCCGGCCTCGTTCACCGCCAAGCCGGTGTCGCGCAACCACTGCGGGCCACCGGCCTGGGTCACCCACAAGGTCTCGTCGGCGTCAAAAGTGCGGCCGTCGCGGGTGTGCAGGCAGCCCGGTGAGACCTTCACCACCTCGGCGCGGGTGTGCAGTTGCACATGGCGCTCGCGCAGCACCCGCTCAAACCGCTGGCGCACCCAGGCGTTGTGGGTGGGCAAAATGCTGTCGCCCGAGGTCAGCAGCACACAGCGCAGTGTCTCGGGGTTGCGGCCCAGGGCCCTCAGTTCCTTGCGCAAGCGGTATTGCACCGACAGCACCAGCTCCACCCCGCCGGCGCCGCCGCCCACCACCGCCACCGTCAACGGCCCGCGCTGCACCGGCCACTGCCGCGCCTTGTCCAGCAGGGCCAGCCAGCGCTGGTTGAAATGCGCAATCGGTTTGACAGGCACCGACAGCGCAGCCGCGCCCTCGATGTGCCGCACCTGCGGGGTCGAGCCCACGTTGATCGACAACAGGTCGTAAGGCACCGGCGGACGGTCGCGGCACAGCACCAGCCGGCGCTCGCGGTCGATGCCCACCACCGCATCGTGATAGAAGCGCGCGCCGGCAAACGCGCAGAGCTTGCCCAGGTCGATGTGCACATCGTCAAAGCTGTAGTGGCCGGCGATGTAGCCGGGCAACATGCCCGAATACGGCGTGTCGATGTCGGTGCAAATCACGGTGATGCGCACGCCGGGCTCGGGCCGCATGGCCAGCATGCGCAACACGCCCACATGGCTGTGGCCACCGCCCACCAACACCAAGTCGCGCAACACAGGTTGTTCAGAGGCTTGCATGACAAAAACAGGGATCGGACATGCGCCGGTTATACCTGTGATCGGCGCGCTACCATGGCGGCCATGCCCAGTCCCTCGACCTCACCGGCCAAACCGCCCAACGGCATCGTCAAGCTGCTGCTGGTCGGCGCTGGCCACGCGCACCTGCAGGTGCTCGCCCGCCTGGCCCAAGAGCGTCCCGCCCATCTGGACGTGACCCTGCTCACCCCCTACCCCTACCTGAGCTACAGCGCGATGGCGCCGGGCGTGTTGGCGGGTCACTACAGCAGCGAGGACAACCAAATCCGGCTGTCGCCCTGGCTCAAGCGCAGCGGCGCTCGCATGGTGCAAGGCCGCGCCCAGCGCATCGACACCGCCGAGCGCCGCGTGCATTTTCAGGTGCGCCCCCAAGATCCCACACCCGCACCGCTGGGCTACGACCTGCTCTCGCTCGACGTGGGCAGCACCTACAACCCCGACTGGCTTGACCAACACCTGCCCGGCGCGCGCGAACACGCCCTGCTGCTGCGCCCCTTGGAGCGCCTGCTGCGCTTGTGGGACGACGTGCTGCCGCTGGCCCACAGCCGCCCGCTGTCGCTGGCCGTGGTGGGCGCCGGTGCGGCGGGTTGCGAAACGGTGTTGGCCATCGCCCAACGCTTGGCCAACACCCCCCACCCCCACCGTTTGAGCGTGGTGGCAGGGCCCGCCGGTGTGCTGCCACAGGCTCCCGCTGGCGTGCAGCGGCGCATGCTGCGCCAGCTCAAACGCTGGGGCATCACCGTGCTGCCCCAAGCCTGTGTCGGCATGACCGACGGCGAGGTGCTGCTCGACGGTGGTGGCCGCCTGCAATGCGACGTGCCGCTGCTGGCCATTGGCGGCCAAGCGCCACAGTGGCTCGATGACAGCGGCCTGGCTCTGAGCGACAGTGGGCGGGTGCTGGTCGACATGCACCAACGCAGCGCCAGCCACGCCGACGTGTTTGCCGCTGGCGATGTGAGCCAGCGCCAAGACGGCCACTGGCCCACCAACGGCGTACAGGCTGTTAGCGCCGGTCTGGCACTCGCGGAGAACCTGATCGCCACCGCCAACGGTGCGCCACTGCGCCCCCACCGCCCACCCACGCACAGCCTGAGCCTGATCGGCTGTGGCCGCGGTCGCGCCATCGCCCACTGGGGCCCGCTGCACGCCGAAGGCGGCTGGGTCTGGCGCTGGAAAGAGCGCATCGACCGCGCTTGGATGGCGCGCTGGCAACTGCCCACCGACGCACCCCCGTCGCGCCATGCCCCCTCTCGCTTCTGATCGCCCCCCCAGCGGCCATGCAGTGGCGGTGTTCCTAGTCTTTCTGCGCCTGGGCTGCACCTCGTTTGGTGGGCCGGTGGCGCACATCGGTTTTCTCCGGCACGAGTTTGTTCAGCGCCGGCGCTGGCTCAGCGACGCCGCCTACGCCGACCTGGTGGCCCTGTGCCAGTTTTTGCCCGGCCCGGCCAGCAGCCAAGTGGGCATGGCGCTGGGGCTGATGCGCGCCGGGCGCCTCGGCATGCTCGCGGCGTGGCTGGGCTTTACCTTGCCCTCGGCGCTGCTGATGCTGGCCTTGGGACTGGGTGTGGTGTGGGCGGCCGAGGCGCTGGCCACCCCGGTATTCACCGGCCTGTTGCAAGGCCTGAGCGCCGCTGCCGTGGCGGTGGTGGCCCAAGCGGTGTGGGGCATGGCGCGCAGCCTCTGTCCCGACCACGCGCGCCGCCTGCTGGCCGTGTTGTCCGCAGCCATCACCCTGGCCCTGCCGAGCGCTTGGACGCCGGTTGGCGTCATCGCCTTCGGCGCGCTCGCGGGCTTGGCCCTGCTGGCGCCAACGGTGGGCAGCGCACGCGCCGAGGCGCTGGCCGTGGCGGTGTCGCGCCGCAGCGCGCTGCTGTGTCTGGGTCTGGCCGCTGCGTTGTTGCTCGCCCTGCCCTGGCTGGCCCACAGCGCGTCGCAGGCGCTGCTGTCGCTGGCCGACACTTTTTACCGCGCTGGCGCCTTGGTGTTTGGCGGCGGCCATGTGGTGCTGCCCCTGCTCGAAGCCGAACTGGTCGGCCCCAGCGGCATGAGCGCGCCCACTTTTTTGGCCGGCTACGGTCTGGTGCAAGCCATGCCCGGGCCGCTGTTCACCCTGGCCGCCTATCTGGGTGGGGTGGCGCCCGACGCACAAGGCGTGGCCTTGGGCCTGTGGGGCGGTGTGCTGGCGCTGGTGGCGGTGTTTCTGCCCGGTGCACTGCTGGTGCTGGGCGCCCTGCCGTTTTGGAGCGCGCTGCGCCAACACCCACGCGCGCAAAGCGCGCTCATGGGCACCAACGCTGCTGTGGTCGGCCTGCTCTTGGCCGCGCTGTGGAACCCTGTCATCCAGCACGGTGTGCTGGGCTGGCCCCACGCGCTGCTGGCTGGGCTGGCCGCGCTGATGCTCATGCGCTGGCACTGGCCCGCTTGGGCGGTGGTGCTGGGCTGCGCGCTGGTGGGCGCGGTCGCGCTAGGCGCTTAAACAGATGCCAGGCAGGCAACACGGCGCCAACCCGTGGCCTGACCAGCCCTTGCGCGCCTGTCGATCGCGTGGGGCGGCCGCCGTGGCGGTGGCGCTGCTGCTGCACACCGCAATGGGCCTGTGGCTGGCGGGCTGGACACCCCGCCTGAGCGCGCCTCCAGTGGAGCGGCTGACCTACCTCGACACCACACCACCCGACGCGCCGCCACCAACGGCCGACACGCTCGCCCCACCGCCAGCGATGCTGGCCGAACCCCCACCGCCGCCGCGCGCCGCTGAACCACAAGCCGACGCACCAGCGCCGCCCACGTCGCCCATCGCCCCCGCCGCGCACGACAAGCTCCGCGCCAGCCGGGACGCGCCGGCCCCGCCCAGCGCCGAAGACTGGACTCAAGCGTCCACCTACGCGCTCAAGAACGGCAAACGCTACCGCTACAACTGGGGGCTGCAGCTGCGCAGCCTGATGGGCACCGCCGTGGAAGGCGAGAACAATGGCGTGGTGCGCTTTCGCGTCACCATCGCACCCGACGGCACGCTGGCCCTGCTGGAAACGCTGTGGGCCACCTCAACCGCCACCGAACGGTTGGCGCGCCAGGCCCTGCAGCGCATGCCCCCGCTGCCGCCCACACCCACAGGCAAGCCGCTGGTGTTTGAACGCACCATCGCGTTTGACCCCTGGAGCGACGACACGCCCCCGATCTACAAAGACGACTGCCTGCCCGACCCGCCGCAGCTGCGCAACCCCTATGCCTGGGACGGCCGCTCGCCCCAAGGCCCGGCGGTGCAGCCGGTGGCGGAGAAAATCGATCCTGAGGCCTATGCCGAGTGCATGAAGCAACTGCCGCAAGACACGATAGAGGCCGAGGCCGCCCACAACGAACGGCAGATCAAGCGCTGGGCCTCGCCCGACCTGGCGCCCAGCCGGCCCTGAGTGCCCATCAGCAGCCCAGCAGATCGGCCAGATGCAGCAGATCGCGCGCGTGCAGGGTGTTGAGAGGGCTGCCGCTCACGTCTTTGGGCCGCTGGGCGCCACACTCGGCCGGGCGTTCGATGTAAGCGGTTTGCAGCCCATTCGCGCGCGCCGCGTCCAAATCGTCTTGGTGGGTCGCCACCATCATCACCGCCTGTGGCGCCACACCGAACACATCGGCCACGCCCAAATAGGTGCGTGGGTCGGGCTTGTAGGCGGCAAACACCTCGGCGCTGAGCACCGCGTCCCACGGCAGGCCGGCGCGCTTGGCCATGGCGGTGAGCAGGCCAATGTTGCCGTTGGACAGCGGCACCACGGTAAAGCGCCGCTTGAGCCGCGCAATGCCCGCCACCGCGTCGGGCCAGGGGTCGAGCCGGTGCCACACCCGGTTCAAGTGATCGCGCTGCGCCTCGTCGAGATGCACCAAGCCAAAACGCGGCAACACGCCATCCAAGATTTCACGGTGCAACACATCGAGCCGCACAAAACCGCGCCCGCCCGAGCGCACCGCCTGCATGGCCGGCTGATACCCCGCGCGCCAAGCCAGCGCCAGCGCGTCGGCGTCCACCTGCGGGTACAGCGCCGCCATCTCGCGCACGATGCTGCCGTGCCAATCCACCACCGTGCCAAACACATCAAACGCGAGAACGCGGGGACACTCCATGGGTCATGCCTCCAACACTTCTAAGGGTGGGCTGGGCACCGCCACTTGAGGCGACACACCCACGTCATCGGCCACCCGCGCCATGGTCGTCACCGCGGCGCGCAGATCCTGCGACCGGTGGGCGGCCGAGACCGCCAGCCGCAGCCGCGCTGAGCCCGCGGGCACCACCGGCGGCAGGATCGCCTGCACATACAAGCCCTGGCGCTGACAGGCTCGGGCAAACCGCAAGGCCTCGTCTTGTCCGCCGCACAACAGCGGGAACACCGGCGTGGGGTGATCGCCCTGCAACCAACCCTGGTCTTGCAAAGCGTGGGTGAAATGGAGGATGTTTTCACGCAAGCGCTGCAGCGGCGTGGGGTCGCGCAGCAACAGCTCCAGTGTGGCCTGGGCGGCGGCGGCGCTCACCGCCGGCAGCGACCCCGAGTACACAAAACCGCGCGCCTCGTGCTCCAGCACCTCGATCAGCGCTGCGCTGCCCGCCACATAAGCGCCCGCGCTGGGAATGGCCTTACTGAAAGTGCCCATGTGGATGTCCACCGCATCTGGCGGCAAACCAAAATGGCTCACCGCCCCACGGCCCTGATCGCCCAACACACCCACCGCGTGCGCCTCGTCCACCATCAGCGCGGCGTCAAAGCGGCGGCACAGATCCACAATGGTCGGCAAGTCGGCGATGTCGCCGTCCATGCTGAACACAGCGTCCACCACCACCAGCCGCCGCCCAGGCCCCTGCGAGCGCCGCAGGCAGTGCGCCAAATGGCCCATATCGTTGTGCCGAAAACGCAAAAATTGCGCGCCGCTCAAACGGCAGCCGTCGACGATGCTGGCGTGGTTGATCTTGTCGCCAATGACCGTGTCCGCCGGGCCCAGCAGGGTGGTGAGCACCGACACATTGGCCGCATAGCCACTGGTAAACGTCATGGCGCGTTCCGTGCCTTTGAAACGCGCCACCGTGTGCTCCAGCGCGTGGTGCTGCGCCAGCGTGCCGGCCAGCAATCGCGCCCCGGGTGTGCCGGTGCCCCACTGGTGCAGCGCCGCTTCGGCCGCGTGCACGATGTCGGGGTGACCATTGAGCCCCAGGTAGCTGTATCCCCCCAGCAACAACATGTCGCCATGGCCGCGCACCCGCACGTGGCTGTGTGGCAAATAGGCCTCGATGGCCTGCAAGTAAAAGTACAGATCGGCTTCGCGCGCTTGGCGCAGCGGCCAACGAGACACCCAATCATTGGACGGCATAGACACTCCCCGCACCGGGTGCGTCCCGGCATCAGGGCACAAGCTTAGCCAGAAATCGATGTCAACGCGAGGCGGTGGCCAATCTCAGCGCCAGCCCAGCGAACACCAGCGCCGACACCCGGTTGAGCCAGCGCTGGGCGCGCGCCGATTCGCGCAGCACCTGCGCAAAAAACCCCGCCAGCCAAGCGATGCTGCCAAACGCGATCAGCGTGGCCACAATGAAGATGCCCCCCAGCGCCAGCAACTGCAGCGCCACCGGGCCTTGGGCCGGCGCCACAAACTGCGGCAGCAGCGCCATAAAAAACAGCAGCACCTTGGGGTTGGTGATGTTCATCACCACACCGCGCGCGTACAACTGCTGCGCCGACAAGACCGGCAAAGCCGGCCCTGCGCCAGCGGCGGACACCGGCGCGCGCCACGCCCCCCAGGCCAAATAGAGCAAATACGCTGCGCCCGCGAACTTGACCACCGTGAACGCCAGCGCCGAAGCCGCAAACACCGCCGCCAGCCCCAAAGCCAGCGCCGCTGTGTGCAGCAACAAACCGGTGCACAGACCCAACACCACCAACACGCCCGCACGCCGCCCATGCGCGGCCGACTGCATCAGCACAAACACATTGTCTGGTCCGGGGGAATAACACAGCAGCAGCGCCAAACCAAAAAACGTCAGCGCGGTGTCCAGGGTGGGCATCGGTGTCTCCGTGCAAAGTGGGTCAAAAATGGCGGCCGCAGAGCCACCGCCCTCACAGCGCCTCGGCCAGCAGCCGGCACAAGGTCTCGCGCTCGGCAGCAGGATCGAACAGCGGTGCGCGCTGCTGGCACTGCGACCACCAAGTATCCAGCAAGCCCGGCGCGCCACTGAGCTGCTCGCGGCGGCAGCGGCGCAGCAGCGCCACCAACGCCTCGGCATCGCCCGGGGCAAAGTAACCGCCATAGTCCGCGCCCAACATGCCCACGTTGCCGTCGACCCGCGAGGCCAGTACCGGCGTGCCGCTTTGCACCGCCTCCATCACCACATGGGCGCCGCCCTCCAGGCGGCTGGGGTGCAGCAACAGGTGCGCGCGCTGAATGCGCCGTCGGGCCGCCTCGTGGGGCTGACCGCCGAGCCAGCGGTAATGCGGGCAAGCCGCTTGGGTGGCCGCGGCTTCATGGCCCAGCTCCGTGTTCAGCGCCGCACCCACATGGTCAAGGGCAATGCCCTCGTCGGGCGCCAACAGGCGCGCAGCAGCCCACACCGTCTGCGGCGCTTTTTCATCGCGCAAGTGGCCCACCACCACCACCCGCAAGCGCTGTGCCGTTTTGTGCAGCGCTGGGCGCGCGCTGCACGACTGAAACACCACCCGCACCTTGTCGCGCCAGCGCTCGGGGACCGCCAGCGGCGCCTGGTCTTGCAGCACCAGCAGACGCTTGGCCAGCGACAGCGAACGCTGCGCGTCGGCGTCGTGTTCGATATCGCGGTACAGATCGGTGCCGGTGAGCGCCAACAACAGCGGACGTGTGGGATGGGCCTGCGCCCACGCCGCCACGCTGGCGGCCGAACGGCGCGCGTGCAGCGCGATCAACACATCGGCATCCGGCCCGTCGTCGGGCCATTGGCGGCACAACCGCACCGCATAATCACCCGACAACATCGCCGCCCAGCGGCTAGCGGTTTGCCAATTGCCGTTGTTCGCGTCGGCCAAGGCCGGCGTGACGATGCAGATGGAACGGGAGTGCGTGTTGGGCATAGAGCCAGACATTGTGGCCCCAAGGAGCTCATTGAGCAGCTACACACGTCAACAACCAACCATGCCCATGTTGGCTTCGATGAGTATTCCGCATGTATAAAATCGTCGCCTATGAACCGCGCGGCAACCCTCTGCCTTTTGATCACCAGCCTGCTGCTGCAGTCGCTGATGTGGGTGTTGCCGGCACAACGCTCCCAAGTGGCAGAACGTCTGGCCCATGCCTTGGTGCACACACTTGACCACGGTATTGCCCAACACGGTCACGACACAGACGCTTCGTTGACCCTTGACAGCGAGCACCACGCGCCCAGCCACTCGCACGCCAACGAAGGCGTGCAGCAACAAGGCTTTCCCGTGAGCAACGCCAGCGCCAGCTCGCCGGCCACAAGGGCCGCACCGACGGTGGCAGCCACACTGGCGCCACCGTCCGCCCACCCCGAC
>JBEIEH010000068.1:0-11935 GCA_040383055.1 Burkholderiaceae bacterium | reverse complement strand
CGGTGGCGCTTGCGGCGCGCATTCTGCAAGACCAGTTGCAGCTCTTCGTCAATTTCGAAGACCTGCCGGAAGTGAAAGAAAAATCGGCCGAGGAAGATTTGAAATTCTCGCCGTATCTCCTTAAGAAAGTGGATGAGCTGGAACTCTCGGTGCGTTCGGCCAACTGCCTCAAGGCCGAAAACATCTATTACATCGGTGATCTGATCCAGCGCACCGAGAACGAGCTGCTCAAGACCCCCAACCTAGGTCGCAAGTCGCTCAACGAAATCAAGGAAGTGCTCGCTTCGCGCGGCCTGACCTTGGGTATGAAACTCGAGAACTGGCCGCCCGCCGGTCTCGACAAGCACTGATTTTTTACCCCCCCCCGGACGAACCCCCAGTACCTGATACGGCTGGGGGCAAAACACTGAAAGGAATTTCCCATGCGTCACGGTAACGGCCTCCGCAAACTCAACCGCACCAGCGAGCACCGCCAGGCGATGTTGCGCAACATGATGAACTCGCTGCTCACGCACGAAGTCATCAAAACCACCGTCCCCAAAGCCAAAGAGCTGCGCCGTGTGGTCGAACCCATGATCACCCTGGCCAAAGAAGCCACCGTGGCCAACCGCCGCTTGGCTTTCAACCGCCTGCGCGACCGCGACGTGGTGGTTAAGCTTTTCGACGAACTCGGCCCGCGCTTCAAGGCACGTCCCGGTGGCTACACCCGCATCCTGAAAATGGGTTACCGCGTGGGCGACAACGCCCCGATGGCCCTGGTGGAATTGGTGGATCGCGCAGAAGACAGCGCAGCACCCGCCGCAGCCGAGTGATTCGGTGCTATAATCGACAGTCTTGACGCGGAGTGGAGCAGCCTGGTAGCTCGTTGGGCTCATAACCCAAAGGTCGCAAGTTCAAATCTTGCCTCCGCAACCAAAAAATCAAGCGACACGCTTGTCATCAAAGCCCACCCATCGGTGGGCTTTTTTGTTCTAGGTGCGCTGCCAGCAGGCAGCGGTGCAGCAGCTGCACCTCGGCCGACGGCGCAGGCGATTTGCGCACAATCATCGAAAAGTGGCAGGCGTAGCCTAGGCGGCCCTCACCTAAGGCGCGCATCAAACCTTTTTGCACAAAAGTGTCGGCGTAGTGGTCGGGCAAAAAGCCCAAGAAGTCGCCTGACAGGATGAAGGTTGCCACCGATTCTTGGTCGGACGCGGTGGCTTGGCGGTGCAGCCGCTCGCGGTGTGAGAGTTCCATATTGGGCGAGTGGTAGCCCAGCCCCGCAAACGGGTGTTCACGGATGTCGCCCCAATTCAGCGGCCCCGAATGCGCAAACAGCGGGTGGCTGTGGCCGGCGTAGAGCCACATCTGTTCGCCAAACAGCTCGTCGTAGAGCAAGCTGTCGCTGCGCCGGTGTTCGGGAATCACGCCGATCTGGTAGCGGCCCTCCATTACGCCCCGCTCAATGCCCTGGATGGTGTCCACATGCAGGTGCAGTGCGACCGCCGGCGCTGCGCGGCGAAACGCCGATACCGCCTGCGCGATGCGCGCTTGGGGGTTGCTCGCGGTTTTGTCGAACACAGCCACATGCACGTCACCGCCTAGGCGTTGGTGCAACTCGTCGACGCTGGCGCGAAAGCGCTCGGTGGCGGCCAGCAGCTGCCGGCTTTCGGCCACGATCCGTTCGCCTGCAGGTGTCAAGGCAAAACCGGCGCGGCCCCGGCGGCATAGCACCAAACCCAGCCGCGATTCCAAGTCTTTGACATGCCGGCTGATGGTGGATGTGCTGATATTGAGTTCCAGTTCGGCGGCCGTCATGCCGCCGCAGTCGGCCACCGCCAGAAACACGCGCAGCAGGCGCCAGTCGGCGTCGGAGAGTTGTGCCAGCACGGCGCGTTGGCGGGACATGATGAACTTTCGATCTTACGCAACTGAATAGAGATAACTTGCACTTTATCGCATGTAAATCCGGGCCGACAATCGGCCCTTGTTGCAGCGACACCCGCAGGAGACCCCATGAACCTCAACGACAGCCCGCACCTTAGCAGTCCCACCACCGCCGACCCCGCGCGCAGCGACGCCGCGTGGCTGGAATCGCATTGGATGCCCTACACCGGCAACCGCGATTTCAAGCAGGCACCGCGCATGATGGCCAGCGCCAGTGGCGCCTATTTCACCGACACCCAGGGCCGACGCATTTTTGACGGACTCTCGGGCCTCTGGACCACCGGTCTGGGCCATTGCCGCGACGAGATCAGCCAGGCGGTGGCCAGGCAGGTCGCGACACTGGACTATTCGCCGGCTTTCCAGTTCGGCCACCCACTGTCGTTTGAACTCGCTAATCGCATCGTCGAGCGCATGCCTGCGGGACTGACGCATGTGTTCTTCACCGGATCGGGTTCGGAGTCGGCCGACACCTCGCTGAAGATGGCGCGCGCCTATTGGCGCGCCAAGGGCATGGCGAGCAAGACGCGGCTGATCGGTCGCGTGAAGGGCTACCACGGTGTGAACTTCGGTGGCATTTCGGTCGGCGGCATTGTGGCCAACCGCAAGCTCTATGGCCAAGGTGTGGAGGCCGACCACCTGCCGCACACCCAGCCGCCCAACGGCTCGTTCTACCAGGGCATGCCGCCCGAAGCCGGTGGGCCGGGCTACGCGGGCGCCAAGCTCGCCGACGACCTGCTCAACCTGATCAACCTGCACGACGCCAGCAACATCGCGGCCGTGATCGTCGAGCCCATGTCGGGCTCGGCCGGTGTGGTGATTCCGCCCCAGGGCTATCTGCAGCGCCTGCGCGAGATCTGCACCGCACACAACATTCTGTTGATCTTTGACGAGGTCATCACCGGCTTTGGCCGCTGTGGCGCCTGGACCGGGGCCGAGGCGTTTGATGTGACACCCGACATCTTGAACTTTGCCAAGCAGGTCACCAATGGCGTGCAGCCCTTGGGCGGTGTGGTGGCGAAGAAAGAGATTTACGACACCTTCATGGCCGCCGGTGGGCCCGACTACATGCTGGAGTTTCCGCACGGCTACACCTATTCGGCCCACCCGGTGGCCTGTGCCGCTGGCGTGGCCACCATGGATCTGCTGGCGCGCGAACACGCACCGCAGCAGGTGGCCGAGCTGGCGCCGCATTTTGAGCGTGCGGTGCACACCCTGCGCGGCGCCAAGCACGTGGCCGATATCCGCAACTACGGCCTGGCCGCTGGCATCACGGTCGATCCGGTGCCCGGTGAGCCGGCCAAGCGGCCTTACCAGATTGCGATGACTATGTTGGCCAAAGGCTTTTATGTGCGCTACGGCGGCGACACCATCCAGCTGGCGCCACCCTTCATCAGCACCCCTGCCGAGATCGACAGCATGGTCAACGCCTTGGGCGACACTTTCAACCAGACGGTCTGAGCGCGGTGTACCTACCGGGCCACTTTGCCGAACCGCGTACTGAGGTCTTGCACGCCTTGGTGCGGGCCGAACCGCTGGGCACGCTGATCACGGAACAAGACGGTGAGCCCAGCGCCGACGAGATCCCGTTTCTGTTGCGACCCGAGTTGGGCGCGCACGGTCATTTGCAGGCCCATGTGGCGCGCGCCAATCCGCTGTGGCGCAGCCACACGCCGGGCAAACCGGTGCTGGTGCTGTTTCGCGGGCCTCAGGCCTATGTGTCGCCCAGCTGGTACCCCGACAAGGCTGAGCACGGCAAGGTGGTGCCGACGTGGAACTACATCGTGGTGCAGGCCTTGGGCGTGTTGACGGTGCACGACGACGCGGCCTGGGTGCACCAGCAGATCAGCGCGCTCACCGACCAACAAGAGCGGCGGCGAACCAAGCCTTGGGCGGTGGACGACGCGCCGCCCGACTATCTGGACGCCATGCGCCGGGGCATTGTGGGCATTGACATTGAGGTGCTGCGCTGGCGCGGCAAATGGAAGGTGAGCCAGAACCACTCAGCCGAGCGCCAGGCCGGTGTGCGAGCTGGCATGCTGGCCGATGCGCAGCCACAGGCGCTGGCCATGGCCGAGGTGATGCGCGACCGGGCTCCACCGGGCCTTGTGTGAGCGCTTAGGCCGCGTCGGGCAGCACCGCCGTCACCTCAATCTCGACCTTGGCCTCTGCTTCTACCAAGGCCGCCACTTGCACACAGGTCATGGCGGGAAAGTGTTTGCCCATCACCTCTCGGTACACCGCGCCCAGCTCTTTGAGTCGGGCGTTGTATTCCACCCGGTCGACGATGTACCAGGTCATGCGCACCATGTGCTCGGGACCGGCACCCGCGCAGGCCAGCACGGCGCGCACATTGAGCAGGGTTTGTCGGGTTTGGGCGATGAAGTCGTCGCTCTCAAAGCGTTGTTCGGCGTTCCAGCCGATCTGGCCGCCCACAAACACCAAGGTGCCGCGCGCGGCCACGCCATTGGCATAACCCTTGGGGGTGGCCCAGCCGGGCGGTTGAAGGAATTGCATGGTGTTTCTCGTTGGTGTCAGTGGGAGGTCTGCACCATCTGGCGCAGGGCAAAACGCTGCAGCTTGCCGGTTTCGGTGCGCGGCAGTTGGCTCACAAAGCGCACATCGCGCGGGTATTTGAACGGGGCGAGGTCGCGCTTCACATGGTCTTGCAAGGCTTGCACCATGGCAGCGTCGGGCGCGTGGCCGGCTTTCAGCACCACATAGGCCACGATGACCATGCCGCGCTCGTCGTCGGGGCGGCCCACCACACCGCATTCGGCCACTGCCGGGTGCAGCAACAAGGAGGCCTCCACCTCGGGGCCGGCCACGTTGTAGCCGGCGGTGATGATCATGTCGTCGGTGCGCGCTTGGTAAAAAAAGTAACCGTCCTCGTCTTGCATGAAGGCGTCGCCGGGAAAGTTCCAGCCGTCCTGCACATACCGCGTTTGTCGCTCATCGGCCAGGTATTTGCAGCCGGTGGGGCCACGCACCGCCAGTCGGCCGACGGTGCCGCGCGGCAGCTCTTGGCCTGAGTCGTCCACGATGCGCGCCTCGTAGCCCGGCACCACCTGGCCAATGGCGCCGCGCTTGACCGACTCGGGCGGTGATGAAATGAAGATGTGGAACATCTCGGTGGCGCCAATGCCATCGAGCATTTCGATGCCACTGGCCTCTTTCCAGAGCTGGCGGGTGGCGTCGGGCAGGCCTTCGCCGGCGCTCACCGTTGTGCGCAGCGGGCCCACGCCCAGTTCGCGCGCGAAGGGCGCCATCTGGCGGTAAAAAGTGGGCGCGGTGTAGCAAATGGTGGCGCCCACGCGGCCGATGGTGCGCACCATCGATTCGGGGGTGTAGGGCGCGGGCGGGAAATAGACACTGGCGCCGGCCCACATGGGAAACACCAGCAGGCCTCCGAGGCCAAAGGTGAAGGCCAGCGGCGGCGAACCCACCACCACATCGTCGGGCGTGGCCCTCAGCACATGGCGCGGCCAGGCCTCGCAGGCGGCCGCGATGTCGCGGTGGCTGTGCAGCGCGGCCTTGGGCGCGCCGGTGGTGCCCGAGGTGAAAGCCATCATGGCGATGTCGGTGGCGTCGCCCAGGTGCGCAGGCGGTGCGGTATCGGCTGGGGTGCGGGCGAGCGCGGCCTCTAGGCCATCGTCGGCGGTGCTGTGGAAAGCCACGCGGGTCAGCGTCAAGCCGTGTTGGGCGATGGCCTGGTCAAGCTCGTCGGTGAGGCGCGCGTCGCACAGCGCGAGCTGGGGCAGGGCCTTGTCCAGAATGGTCACCAGTTCCTTGGCGCGCAGCAGCGGCATGGTGGCCACTGCGATGGCGCCGCAGCGCACCACCGCCAGCCAGCACAGCGCCATGGCCACCGAATTGCCGCCGCGCAGCAGCACGCGGTGGCCGGGCGCCAGGCCTTGGGTCTGCACCAGCCAGTGGCTCAGGCGTTGCACTTCGGTTTCGGTCTGAGCGTAGCTCAGCGTGCGCTCGTCGCTGCGCAGCAAGGGCCACTGGCTGTGGCCTTGGGCCTTGGCTCGGACAAACAACCAGTCCACCACATTGAGCTGGGCTGGCCACTGTTGTTCGGGGCGGTCCAGCAGCAGGGTGGGCAGTTGCTCGGGCGGCTGCAAGAGGTAGCGCACAAAGGAATAGATCTGGGTGGCCATGCGCTCCTCCGGTTCAGTGGGTGAGGGCGGGTTTGCCCAAGATCAGCAACTGCACCTCGCTCGCGCCCTCGTAAATGCGCAGCGAGCGGATGTCGCGGTAGAGGTGTTCCACCACCTCGCCCACCCGCACCCCCCGCCCGCCGAAGAGCTGCACCGCCATGTCGATGACACGCTGCGCGTTTTCGGTGGCGGTGAGCTTGGCTGCGGCGGCGGCAGCGGTGTAGGCCGGGGTGCCGGCGCCCTGGCTGGCGCTGCAGTCGCGTTGCCAGGCGGCGCGGTAGGTGAGCAGGGCGGCTGCGTCGATCAGGGCGCGCATTTCCCCCAGCTTTGCTTGTGTGAGTTGAAAGTCGGCCAGGCGCTGGCCGAACATCTGGCGCGCCTTGGCGTGTGCCACTGCCTCGGCCAAGGCGCGGCGCGCCATGCCCAGCGCGGCAGCGGCCACCGAGGCACGGAAGATGTCGAGCGTCTGCATGGCCAGTTTGAAGCCGGCGTTTTGGATGCCGAGCAAGGCGGTGTAGGGCACAGCTGCGTCGGCAAAACGCAGTGTGGCCAGCGGGTGGGGTGCCATCACATCGATGTGCGCGCTGCTGTCGAGTCCCGGGGTGTCGGCGTCGACGATGAAGGTGCTGATGCCACGCGATCCGGCCTGTGCGTCGGTCTTGGCGAAGGTGACGTAGAAGTCGGCTAGGCCGCCGTTGCTGATCCAAGTCTTGTCGCCATTGAGCCGCCAGCCGTCTGGCGCAGGCGTGGCTTGTAGGCGCATGCCGGCCACGTCCGAGCCGGCTTCCGGTTCGCTCAGGGCAAAGGCGGCGATCTTGTCGCCCCGCGCGACCGCTGGCAGATAGGCCGCCTGTTGCGCGGGTGTGCCGGCCAGCGTGATGGCGCCGCTGCCCAGGCCTTGCATGGCGAACGCAAAGTCGGCCAGTGGCGAATAAAAGGCCAGCGTTTCGCGCAGGATCACCAGCGCGCGCGAGTCGAGCGCCGGCAGCGCGCCGCCGTGGGCGGCGGGCACACAGTAGCGCAACCAGCCGGCAGTCCCCAAGCGCCGCACCCAGTCGCGGCAAGCGACGCGGTCGTCGCTTTCGTCCACCTGTTGCGTGCCGGCCCAGGCCACCAGCTCGTGTGCCATGGCGTGGTGGGCGTCACCAAAAAAGGGCAAGTCCAAGTGGTCTATAGGCGCCTTTGGGGCGAGGGCGTCGGGTCTGTCGACGGTGACCATGTCAGTCCCCCTCGAACTGAGGGCGCTGCTTGGCCGCAAAGGCCTCGTAGGCGCGCCGGAAATCTTGGGTCTGCATACAAATGGCTTGCGCTTGCGCCTCGGCCTCGATGGCCTGGTCCAGCGTCATGGCCCATTCTTGGTGCAGCATGGTTTTCGTCATGCCGTGGGCGAAGGTGGGGCCTTGGGCCAGTTGCGCCGTCAGCTTGTGTGCGGCGGGCAGCAGGGCGTCGCTGTCGTGCAAGGCGTTGAAGAAGCCCCAGGCCTGGCCTTCTTGGGCGCTCATGGCGCGGCCGGTGAACAGCAGTTCGCTGGCGCGGCCCTGGCCGATCATGCGCGGCAGCAGCGCGCACGCCCCCATGTCGGCGCCGGCCAGGCCCACGCGGGTGAACAAAAACGCCACGGTGGCCGACGGTGTGCCCAAGCGCAGGTCCGAGGCCAAGGCCATCATGGCGCCGGCCCCGGCGCACACGCCGTCGAGCGCGGCCACAATGGGCTGCGGGCAGGCCCGCATGGCGCTCACCAGCGCGCCGGTCATGCGGGTGAAGGCCAGCAGCTCTGGCATGGTCATCTGGGTGAGTGGGCCGATGATTTCGTGCACATCTCCGCCGGAGCAGAAGTTGCCACCCGCACCGGTCACCACCACCGCTTTGACGTCGGTGGCGCGCTGCAAACCGATGAACCAGTCGCGCAGCTCGGCGTAAGACTCAAACGTCAGCGGGTTTTTGCGCTCGGGCCGGTTCAGCGTCACAGTCGCCACCCCGTCGGCCACGCTCAGCGCAAAGTGCCGCGGCGCATCGCCTGCCACCGCGCGGTATTGCCCCCGCATCGGGTTGTGATCAGGAATCGGATGTTTCATACAAAAACCCATTTAGACAAAGTGCAAGGGCAAGCCCCAACAAGAACCTCATCGGAGACAGATGCCCCCGGCAAGCCGCACCACGGATCTGGCTCCGCCAGTCCGTCGGTGCGGTCCCCTCGGGGGGACGACGCGAAGCGGCGCAGGGGGGTCATTTCGTCTGGTGTTGCTTGACCTTGCCCAGCAACTTGTGCAGTTGCTCCAGCTCGCGTGCGCTCAGGCCTTCAAAGGCCTGCACAATCCATTGCTCGTGTTCCACCGCCATCGCCTCAAAAGCGCTGCGCCCGGCCTCGGTCAAGCGCACCAAAAACGCGCGCCGATCGCTTTCCACCGACACCCGCTCCACCAGACCCTCGGCCACCAGCTGGTCGGTGATGCCGGTGACGTTGCCGCCGGTCACCATCAGCCGGTGCGACAGCTCTTTCATCTTCAAGCCCTCGGGGTGGCGCTCCAGTTGCGCCATCAGGTCAAAGCGGGGCAGCGTGGTCTGAAAGCTGTCGCGCAGACCGCTGCGCACCCGCCGCTCGATCAGTTGGGTGCAGGTGAGCAAACGCAACCACAGGCGCAAAGCCTGGGCGTGCTCGCTGTGCGCCCGCGCCTCCATGTCCAGCACTGAGGGTTCCATGTCAGGACTCCCGACAACACGATGTATTTAGTTTAGGTCTGAATTAAATGTTGTCACCCGGGAAGACCCTAGGGTGTGCCCCTGCCGTGTCAGAATGGGACGATCAACACGTGGCCAACAAGGAGCGACACATGGCGGTGCTGCGGTTCAAATCGCGCGAGACCGGGGATCTGGTGATGCTGGGGCCGGTGGCTCGGCGGGTGCTCGGCATCGTGGGCAAAGACGCTGACGCGCCGGGCGTCTTGGTCCCTGACCAGATGCCAGAGGCCATCGCCGCCTTGCGCCGGGCGATCGATGAGGACGAAGCGCAACAACGCAGAGAAGACGACGAAGCCCGGGCACGCGGTGAAGACCCGCCGCCGCGCGAAGGGGTGAGCTTGCGCATGCGCTGCGCCCCGTTTATCGAGATGCTGCAGCGCAGTGAGCGCGCTCGCGTGGAAGTGGTCTGGGGCGTGTGATCCCTAGAATAAAAAAGCCACCAGACCCGAGGGCACTGGTGGCTTCGATGCCTAAGGGGCTTGGGATCAGTCGGCGAACTGACCGGCGGCTTCGATCACACCTTTGAGCTTGGTGATTTCAGCTGCCACAAAGTCCTTGTGACCTTGCGGGGTGACGCGCTTGTCGTTCACCACAATCGCGCCCAGTGCTTCTTGCTTCTTGATGAAGTCGGGGTCTTTCAGGGCTTTTTGCAGCGCGTCGTTCAGGGTCTTGTTGATCGCAGCCGGTGTGCCTTTGGGGGCGTACAGGCCGTGCCAAATGGTCAGGTTAAAGCCCTTGAGGCCCATTTCCTGCAAGCTGGGGTAGTCCTTGAGCAGCTTGTGACCCGACAGGGGCTTGGCGGTGGTGACAGCAAACGCTTTCACCCGGCCGCCTTCAATTTGGCTGGTGGTGTTGGTGGTCTGGTCGCACATCACGTCCACTTGGCCACCGATCAAGGCGTTCATGGCGGGCGCAGTGCCGCCGAACGGGATGGTGGTCATGGATTTGTCGAGCTTCACCGCCGACTGCCACATCAGGCCGCACAGGTGCGAGGCTGAACCCAGGCCTGCGTGCGCCAAGTTGAGCTTGCCGGCGTTGGCGCGGATGTAGTTTTCAAAGTCGCGGTAGGTGTTGGCCGGCAGTTGTGGCTTACCGATCAGGGTCATGGGCACGTCGTTGATCATGCCCAAGTACTCAAAGTCTTCCAGCGGCTTGTATTGCAGCTTGCGGTACAGACCCGTGGTGGCGGCCATGCCAATGTGCCAGACCAGCAGGGTGTGACCATCGGGTGCGGCACGTGCCACTTTGGTGGCACCGATGGTGCCGCCGGCACCGGCAGCGTTTTCCACCACGATGTTCGAATTGGGGATGTGCTTGCGCATCGACTCGGCCAGCTGGCGGGCCACCAAGTCGGTTGGGCCCCCGGCGGCAAAAGGCACCACAAAGGTGATGGGTTTGGTGGGATAGGCCTGTGCAAAGGCGCCCACGCTCACGGCCGCTGTCAGGGCCAAGGTGAACAGTTTTTTCATGGTCGAGCTCCAACGGGTTGATAACGAACCCCCGCATGGTAGGGGCGCCATCGTCCATCAGGCATCGCGGATATTACGTAGCGCCCGCCTCGGGAAAACCCGATGGCGGGGTTTGTGCTCACTGGTAGCTGCGCGCGTCTTCGATCACTTTGCCGTCGTTGGGCAGGCTGCCCGGCGTCACGGCTTCAATGGTGGCGCGCAGCTTGGTCACGTCGCGCACGGTGGCTTCCACTTGTTGCTGCAGGGCGTCGTTCCAGTCGCTGGCCTCGACTTTGAGGCACATCTGGTCGTTGGCCATTTCGCCCGACACCACCAGCCGCGCGCGTTGAATGGCGGGGAAGCGCTTGACCACTTCCGCCACCTGTGAGGGGTGCACAAACATGCCCTTGATTTTGGTCGTCTGGTCGGCGCGGCCCAGCCAGCCCCGGATGCGTGGCGCGGTGCGGCCGGTGGGGCAAGTGCCCGGCAGGATGGCCGACAGGTCGCCGGTGCCAAACCGGATCAGCGGGTACCCGGAGTTGAGGGTGGTCACCACCACCTCGCCGACTTCGCCATCGGGCACCGGGTCGCCGGTGCCAGGGCGCACAATTTCAACGATCACGTTTTCTTCCACCAACAGGCCTTGGCGCGCGCTGGTTTCATAGGCCACCAAGCCTAAGTCGGCGGTGGCGTAGGTTTGGTACACCGCCACGCCGCGCTCGGCAAACCAGGCGGTTAGGCTGGGCGGGCAGGCCTCGCCACCGACCGAGGCCTTGGTCAGGCTGCGCATGTCCACACCGGTTTCTTGTGCTTTCTCGATCAGGATGCGAAGAAAACTGGGGGTGCCGGTGTAGGCATTGGGCTTGAGATCTGACACCGCCGCGAGCTGTTGCTCGGTTTGGCCCACGCCCGCGGGAAAGACGGTACAGCCCACGGCCAGCGCGCCCGATTCCAGAATGAAGGCGCCAGGCGTCATGTGGTAACTGAAGCTGTTGTGCACCAGATCCCCCGCCCGAAAACCCGCCGCGTACAGCGCTCGACCGGCGCGCCAGTAATCAGCCGACGCGCCTTCGGGTTCGTAAATCGGCCCAGGGCTGGCGAAGATGCGCGACATGCCGCGCCCGCGCACCAGCGCCGAAAACCCGCCAAACGCATCGCCCCCGGCAGCGCGAGAGGCTTTTTGTCGCTCCAGCAGCTCGTGCTTGCGCGTCACCGGCAGCTGCGCCAGCGCGGCGCGGCTGGTGATGGCCTTGGCATCGATGCCGCGCAAAATCTCGGCCATGGCCGGGCTGTGTGCCTGCGCATGGGCAATCTGTCCCGGCAAAGCGGCCATCTGGGCCGCTTCGCGTTCAGTCGGTGAACGGGTTTCCAGCGCATCAAAAAATTCGGGCATATCGATAGCTGCAATAGAAGGAGTGAGGCGTCTTCGTCAAGAACGCGGCGGAACTGGCTTTGCCAGGCCGCTCGCGTTGCCCCCTGGGGGGTGACGGCGAAGCCGGCGCGGGGGGTCATGCGTACGTCATCCAGTCCTTGAACGCCGCGCCGTCCAGGTGCGGCAGGGTGTTGAAGCTCAGCAGGTTGTGCCGCTTGGGGCTGAACACGAACTCGGTCACCGCGCTGTTGCGGATGCGCAGGTTCAGGTCGATCGTGGCGTCGGGGCTG
>JBEIEH010000067.1:0-12183 GCA_040383055.1 Burkholderiaceae bacterium | reverse complement strand
CCTAAGCTCGGCATGACGCCGTGTTGTGCACAGTCTCCCTCTGCGAGTGTTCCATCGAAATCATAAACCAACGCGCATTTGATGGGCTTGTCCTGCATCATCGTGTCACTCCATTTTGGTTGCGATATACGAACTCATTTGGATGCGCCTATCTTTGGAAAAAGATTGCACACATACCCCGCACCCAAGCTATTCAGCTAAATTAAAGAAATTAGCTAACATTTGACCATAGCTATTCTGTCAGATCCTGCGCTTGTTGAACATCCCCCATTCGTGTCATCCCCCACCTCACCCCCCAAACGAAAACCCCCCACGCCCGCCGCCGCCAAACCCGCCCCGGCTGATGTTGGCTTTGGCTGCGGCGTATTTGCCTTGGCCTGACGAGTACACCTGGTGTTCGCTGCCGGTGAAGCTTTGGGTGGCGGTGGCTTGGCTGGGGGGGCGCATCAGGGGGCGGGTCACGCCGTCGTAGCCATAAATGCGGCCGCTGCTGGAGTAATACGGCCCCCAGTAGCGGGCGCCGCCACTGCCGCCACCCCCGCCGCCACTGCTGGTGGCGCTGTTGACGTAGCCGCCCGCTTCTTCGCATTGGTCGCCGCCGCCCCACTCGCGGGCGCAGGCTTCGCGGGTGGTGTAGCCGGCGCGGGTGAGTTGTTCTGGCTGGGTCGAATACGGCGGGGTGGACGGCTGGCAGGCGGCCAGGGCGGCGGCGCTGCCCAGCAGCACCAGGCGCAGTTGGCCTTGGCCGGGGCGTTTGTGTGGGGTGTGCATGGCTGTGCCCCCGCTCAATACGTCAGGCAAGCGGCGTTCAGCAGCCCAATGCCCGCGCTGAAGCCGCCCAGCAGCAGGCCGGCCGATGTGTGGTTGGCGGTGATGGCCGTTGTCATCCACGGCATCAGCCAGCGCGCCAGCACCACCCAGCACAGCAGCTGAATGGCCAGCGCCACGCCGGCCCACAGGGCCAGGTCCATCAAACTCACCGCGTGGGCCGCCAGGCTGGCCAGCGGCAAGGCCAGGCCCAGCGCGGTGCCCACCAGGCTGATGGTGGCGGCCAGGTTGCCTTCGCGGGCCAGCCGAAATTCGGGGTAGGGCGTGATGCGCACATACACCGCAATGGCGGCGGCCCACAGCGCGATCACGAGCGAGAAATAGAGCAAGAAGTTGAGCATGGCGTCAGTCGATGAAAAAGTGGGGAACAAAGTAGGCGCTGTTTTTGGTGACGGGGCTGATGTCTTCGCGCACGGCCAGGCCCACGGCTTCGTCGCCCACCACCCAGGTGCCGAGCACGGCGTGCATGGCGTCTTGCGGCCCGTGCCACGACGTGGCTTCAGGCGCAGCAAACCGGGCCACGGGGGCCAGCGCTTGGTACACATGGCCTTCGGCGCCGTAGCCGCCATCCACCGCCAGGGTGCGCTGGCCGTGGGCGTCAAACAGCTCCACGTTGGCGCCTTCGCGCGACAAAAAGGGTTTTTTCACAAAGGGCTGGCCGTTCAGGGCGTGGGGCTCAAAGTGGGTGGGCAGCAGCAGCGGGTGGCCGGCGTGGCGTTCCCACAGCAGGGCCCACATGGCTTTGTTGGCCAGCACTTGTTTCCACGCGGGCTCAAGCCACAGGGTGGCGCTGGCGCCAATGTCGTTGGCAAAGGGGTCGGCGGCCAGCCATTCCCAGGGGTAGAGCTTGAACACAGCCTCAATGCGTTCGCCCTGCAGGTCGACAAACTGGCCGTCGCCGCTGCGCCCAATGTCGGCCATGTCCACAATGCCCGACTCCAGCCCGGCCTGCAGCGCCACGTCCATCAGGTATTCCAGGTTGCCGGTGTCTTCTTGCGACTCGACCATGCCGGCCATGTGCAGGCGCGTGAGGCCTTTTTGCGCCTTGATGGCGCTCAGGCGCGCCACCAGCGCTTCGTGAATGGAGTTGAACTGGTCGGCCGACGGGTGCACGTCTTCTTTCCAAAACCACTGCACCACGGCCGACTCAATCAGCGAGGTGGGCGTGTCGGCGTTGTATTCCAGAAAGCGCGGCGGGCCTTGGCCGTCCCAGGCCACGTCAAAGCGGCCATACAGGTGCGGGTCGCGGTACTGCCAGCTTTGGTGCGCCAGCGCCTGGGCCAGCGGCGTCATGCCGAGCCGGGCCAGGTCGCCCCGCCGAAACACGTCTTGGCACAGGTCCATGCACATGGCGTGCACTTCTTGCGTGGCTTCGTACAGCGTCTCAATTTGCGCGGCACTGAACTGGTAGGCCACGTCTTCGCGCCAGTACAAAAACTTGTCCGTTTGCCCGGCCAAGTCGTTGCCTTCGGGGTCGATGGAGTGAAAGTGAAAGCCCTGGCTTTCCACCCGGGCCTGCCAGCCCGGGCGTGGCGTTTGTGCGATGCGCAGCATGCGGGAAATGTAACGCCAAAGGCTCCTTTTTTGTCAGATGGGGCGGGTGATGGGCGGCGCGGGCTGCCGGCTATTCACCGCCCACCGCCTCCATCGCCGCAGGCGAGTCAAAACACACCCACATCAAATGCCCGTGCAGGTCGGCAAAGCTCAGCACGTCTTGCAGCACGGTGTCGACCTGGTCGACCGTCAGCGGGTCCCAGGTGCGATAAAACCCGCGCGTGGGCGATGCTTCGCCCCAGTCAATGGCCAAGACTTCAGCGACCACCGGCGCCGTGGCCAGTGAGCGCACCGCGGCCTGCAAGCCCGCTGCGGCGTCGGGCAAGAAGATGGCCTCGGCTTGGTCAAACCAGGCGTGCAACTGCGGTCGCAGCCGAAAAAACGTTTCCATGTTCCAGAGTGCGCTCATGCCAGCGAGGCTAGCACGGGCGGCGATGGGGTCGCCCGTTGTTCAGCCCTTGTGCTTGTGGGCTTTGTGAGCACCGCGCTGGTGCGCAAGGCAGGGCGTCGGCATACTCACCCACAGTGTTCATTGACCAAGGGGGTGCGGCATGTTGTGGGTGCAAGCGTTGTGGTTTGCGGCGGGTTTGGTGGCGTTGGTGTTGGGGGCCAGTTCGCTGGTGCGCGGCGCGTCCAAGTTGGCGCTGTCCCTGGGGCTGTCGCCTTTGGTGGTGGGGCTCACCATCGTGGCGTTTGGCACCAGTGCGCCCGAGGTGGCGGTGTCGGTGGGCGCGGTGCTCAATGGGCAGACCGACATTGCCATTGGCAATGTGGTGGGCAGCAACATTTTTAACGTGTTGTTCATTCTGGGGCTGAGCGCGCTGATCATTCCGCTGACGGTGAACGTGCAGCTGATTCGCCAAGAGGTGCCGATCATGGTGGGCGCGTCTGTGTTGCTGGCCGTGTTCGCCTTGGACCTCAACATCAGCGCGCTGGAGGGCGGGGTGTTCCTCGCGCTGATGCTGGCGTACACCGCGTTTTTGGTGGTTCAGTCGCGCCGCGCCACCGCCCAAGAGGCGACGGAATACGAGGCCGAACTGCAGCCCTCAGCGCCCACCGAGTGGGACGCGCGCCTGCCGGCGCAAATCGCCCTGATCGTGGTGGGCCTGGGTTTGCTGGTGCTGGGCTCGGACTGGCTGGTGGGAGCGGCGGTGGTGTTTGCCAAGGCGCTGGGGGTGAGCGATTTGGTGATTGGTTTGACGATCGTGGCCGCCGGCACGTCCATGCCCGAGGTGGCCACGTCCATTACCGCGGCCATCAAGGGCGAGCGCGACATTGCCGTGGGCAATGTGGTGGGCAGCAACACGTTCAACATCTTGGGTTGCTTGGGCATCAGCGGTGTGGCGGCGGGTGCGGGCGGGCTCACGCTGGCGCCGTCCTTGCTGGCGTTTGACCTGTGGGTGATGGTGGCGGTGGCTGTGGCCTGTGTGCCGATTTTTATGACCGGCGGCGAAATCGCCCGCTGGGAAGGCGGTGCCTTTGTGGCCTATTACGCGGCCTATGTGGCCTACCTGATCCTGGCCGCCCAGCAGCACGACGCCTTGCCCACCTTCTCGGGTGTGATGCTGGGGTTTGTGGTGCCGCTGACGCTGGTGACCTTGGTGGTGGTGTGGCTGCGGCAAGCGGCCAGTCAGCGGGTGTGAGGCCGGTCGCTGCTCACAACAGCGATTGCCCCGCCCACACCACGCCCCAGGTCAGGGCGGTGGTCACACCCACCGCGCAAGCGCCCACCATCACCGAGGCCAGCACCGCCCAGCCGTCGCGAAACACCAGGCCTAGGCCCAACATGACCAAAGCGGTGGCGGGCAGGACGTTGCCAAACGGGATGGGCAAAAAAATCAACACCGCCATGAGCGCGACCAGCAGCGCTTGCCAGTGGCGATGGGTGGGCGCGCTCAACCAGGCCCAGCGCTCGCGGCTCAGACGCGCGGCCCAGCCGTAGCAGCGCGACAGGCTTTTGAGCACGCGTTTGGCCGCGTCGGCGCTCAGTTCCCAGTTGCCCACGCGTGGCGGCAGCTCGCAGTGCTCGGGGCCGCGCCACAACAGCCAGGCCATGGCAGCCAAGCCAAACGACAGCACCGTGCCCGTGCCCGGAATGGGCAGCATGCACGGCAAAGCCAGCAGCACCAGCCAGGCGCCTTGTGCGGCTTGACCGTGGGCGGCCATCAGCTCGCGCAGGGCGACGCGTTCGTGCTCGATCTCGTCGGCCAGCGCCGCCAGCCGTTCGTGCAGGCCTGGGCCCATCAGTCAAAGATCTCGCTCAACCACGATTTGTGTTTTTTGTAGGGCTTGTGACCGTAGCCGCTGTGGGGGCGGAAGTCGGAGTCCACAAAGTCGGGCCGCACGGGGGCGCTGCGCTGCGGCGCCGCTGCTGGGGCGGGAGCGGCCTGGGCGCCGGCGCGTTCGATGAGTTTGTCGAGTTCGCCTCGGTCAAGCCACACCCCCCGGCATTGGGGGCAATAGTCGATTTCCACGCCTTGGCGCTCGGTCATGACCAGCGTGGCGTCGGTGCAATGCGGGCATTTCATCGGGCTTCTCCTGAGTGGATGGACAAGCGGTGGATGCTGCGCCGTGCAAGCCGCAGATAAAAGCAGTTAAATACGCCCACAGATTTCGGTTTTTTCGAAACAGACGAAGGGACGCGCATGAGCCAGTACAACTACCGCCACCTGTATTACTTCTGGGTGGTGGCCAAGGAGGGGGGCATCAGCCGCGCCGCCGAGCGGCTGGACATGGCGGTGCAGACCATCAGCGCCCAGGTGCGCGAATTGGAGAAGGCTTTGGGCCACCAGCTGCTCAAGCCGCAGGGGCGCCAACTGGTGCTCACCCCGGCGGGTGAGGCGGCGCTGGGGGTGGCCGATCAGATGTTTCAGCTGGGTGAAAAGCTGCCGGATGTGCTGAATGCGGCGGCCATGCCCCGGGTGCATTTGCGGGTGGGTACCTCAGACGGGCTGCCCAAACACGCCATTCCGCGCCTGTTGGCGCCGGTGCTGCAGCAAGCCCACTTGCGGCTGGAATGCCACGAAGGCGAGGTGGAAGACCTGTTGGCCGACCTGGCGTTGCACCGCTTGGACATGGTGCTGGCCGACCGCCCGGCGCCCAACAACCCCAATTTGCGCGTCTACAGCCACGCGCTGGGCGAGTCGCCCCTGCGCTGGTACGGCCTGCCCAAGTGGGCACAAGAGTGGGCGCAAGACCCGGCCACCGCCTTGCAGCGCTTGCCGCTGATGCTGCCCATTGGCCACAGCGCGGTGCGCCCGCGCTTGAACCAGTGGTTTGAGCGTGAGCACTTGTTCCCCCGGGTGGTGGGTGAATTTGAAGACAGCGCGCTGCTGGTGGCGTTTGGCGAGGCGGGCCTGGGCGTGTTTCCGGCGCCGGCCCTGATTCACGACGAACTCACCCAGCGCCACGGCTTTGTGGCCTTGGGCGAATGTGCGGTGGCCGAGCAGTTTTTCTTGATCGGCTCCGAGCGCAAGGTGGTGCACCCGCTGGTGCGGCAGGTGTTGGATTCGGGGTCGCTGCAGTGAGGCGGGCATAAAACATGTCGCTGTTTTTGAAAAACAAGTACATGTTTTATGGACGTGTTGTCGACGACGACAAGTGGCTCAGCGGCAGCGCCCCGGCTGCCTTGACCTCGCCGAGCGAAAAGCTGGTGTGCAGATCTTTCACATGGGGCAGGTTGAGCAGCACCGCGCGGGCAAAGGCGCTGAAGCTGGCCAGGTCTTGGCTGACCACTTGCAGCTCAAAGGTGCCTGAGCCGCTGATGTAGTGGCAGGCCACCACCTCGGGGATGGCGCGGATGGCGTCTTCGAGTTTGCGGGTCACGTCGCCGGTGTTGCGGTCGGCGTCGAGCCGCACAAAGGCCAGCACGCCCAGGCCGATTTTTTCGCGGTCGAGTTCGGCGCGGTATCCGCGGATGATGCCGGCGTCTTCCAGTGCCCGCACTCGGCGCCAGCAGGGCGCGGCCGACAGGCCCACGCGGTTGGCCAATTCGGCGTTGGTGAGTCGCCCGTCGCGCTGCAGTTCGTGCAGGATGGCGAGGTCGAATTTGTCAAGCGTTTCCATAAGCGGCTGTTTCAAGAAAGAGTCTTTCAAGAATACGCCAAAAGTGGGCACGAAAAGCAAACACCTGTCGCTGTGTCGGCCATACACTGTGCGGCACACTGGCGCGGTGGCCTACCCGGTCGCCAGCGCCTTGCAGGTCGCCCACCCGGCGGCACCCCCAACGACAACGGAGACATGCCCATGAACGCCCCTTTGCCCGACCACATTCGACAAGCGCTCGAGACGGTGACGTTGGACGACAAGTATTCGCTGGAGGTGGGCCGCGCCTTCATGAGCGGGGTGCAGGCGCTGGTGAAACTGCCGATGCTGCAGCGCCAGCGCGACGCGCGCCAAGGCAAGAGCACGGCGGGCTTGGTCAGCGGTTACCGGGGCTCGCCACTGGGCGGCTACGACCAAGCCTTGCAAAAGGCGGCGCCGCATTTGAAGCAGCAAAACATCGTCTTCCAGCCTGGGGTGAACGAAGAGCTGGCGGCCACCGCCATTTGGGGCACGCAGCAGCTGGGTTTTGCCCCGCCGGGCACCAACAAACACGACGGTGTGTTTGGCATTTGGTACGGCAAGGGCCCGGGCGTGGACCGCTGCAGCGATGTGTTCAAGCACGCCAACATGGCCGGCACCACGCCCTGGGGTGGGGTGATCGCGGTGGCCGGCGACGACCACGTGGCCAAGAGCAGCACCGCCGCACACCAGAGCGACCACATCTTTAAGGCCTGCGGCCTGCCGGTGTTTTTTCCGACCAGCGTACAAGAGATTTTGGATCTGGGCCTGCACGCCTTTGCGATGAGCCGTTTTGCCGGTGTGTGGACCGGCATGAAGACGATTCAGGAGATTGTGGAATCGAGCGCCACCGCCGTGATCGACCCCGACCGGGTGCAGATCGTCATTCCCGACTTTGAGATGCCGCCCGGGGGGGTGCACATCCGCTGGCCCGACGCCGCGCTGGACCAAGAGGCGCGTTTGTTCGACACCAAGTGGTACGCCGCGCTGGCCTATGTGCGCGCCAACCGCCTGAACCACAACGTGATCGAAGGGCCCAACGACCGGCTGGGCATCATCGCCAGCGGCAAGGCCTACAACGACACCCGCCAGGCCCTGCTGGACCTGGGCCTGGACGACGCCACCTGCCGCCGATTGGGTGTGCGCCTGCACAAGGTGGCGGTGGTGTGGCCGCTGGAGGCGCAAACCACGCGCGACTTTGCCACCGGCCTGCGCGAGATTTTGGTGGTGGAAGAAAAGCGCCAAGTCATTGAATACCAGCTCAAGGAAGAGCTGTACAACTGGCGCCCGGACGTGCGCCCCAATGTGTTGGGCAAGTTCGATGAGGTGGAGGGCGACCACAGCGGCGGCGAATGGAGCATGCCCAACCCGAGCGGCAACCAGCTGCTGCGCGCCAACGCCGACCTGAACCCGGGCATCATCGCCCGCGCCATCGCCAAGCGGCTGCGCAAGCTGGGCGTGCCCAGCGACATTGAGGCCCGCATGGCCACCCAGCTGGCGCTGCTGGACGCGCAAGAAAAAGCCACCCAAACCCTGCTGGCCAGCGCCAGCGCAGACGCGAACCGCCAGCCCTGGTTTTGCAGCGGTTGCCCGCACAACACCAGCACCAAAGTGCCCGAGGGTTCGCGCGCCATGGCTGGCATTGGCTGCCATTTCATGAGCATCTGGATGGACCGCTCCACCCTGGGCTTCACCCAGATGGGCGGCGAGGGCGTGCCTTGGGTGGGGCAGCAGCCTTTCACCACCGACCGCCACATCTTCGCCAACCTGGGCGACGGCACCTACTTCCACAGCGGTATTTTGGCCATCCGCCAGAGCATCGCGGCTGGGGTCAACATTACCTACAAAATTTTGTACAACGACGCGGTGGCCATGACCGGCGGCCAGCAGGTCGGCGAGCGGCCCGAAGGCCACAGCGTGGTGCAGATCGCGCAAAGCATGCGCGCCGAGGGTGTGGTCAAGATCACCATCGTGACCGACGAGCCCGAGAAATACGCCGGCGTGCAGGGCCTGCCGGCGGGCATTGCCATTGAGCACCGCGACACGCTGGACGCGGTGCAGCGCGAGTTCCGTGAGATCGCGGGCACCACCGTCATCATTTACGACCAGACCTGCGCCACCGAAAAGCGCCGCCGCCGCAAGCGCGGCACCCTGGTGGAGCCCACCCAGCGGGTGGTGATCAACGAAGCGGTGTGTGAGGGCTGCGGCGACTGCAGCGTGCAGAGCAATTGCCTGAGCGTGGAACCGCTGGACACCGACTTCGGCCGCAAGCGCCGCATCAACCAAAGCAGCTGCAACAAGGATTTTTCTTGTGTGAAAGGCTTTTGCCCCAGCTTTGTGACGGTGGACGGTGCGCAGCTGCGCAAAAAAGACAAGGCATCGGCGGCACAGGGCTGGAGCGGCGGCGAACCACCCATGCCCAAGCTGCCCGTGCTGGCCGAGGACGCCTGGGGCATGGTGGTGGCCGGTGTGGGCGGCACCGGGGTCATCACCATCGGTCAGCTGCTGGGCATGGCCGCGCACATCGAGGGCAAGGGCATCGTCACCCAAGACGCGGCGGGCCTGGCGCAAAAAGGCGGCGCCACCTGGAGCCATGTGCTGATCGGTGCCAGCCAGGACCACATTCGCACCACCCGGGTGGGTGCGGCGTCGGCCGACCTGGTGATCGCCTGCGACCCGATAGTGGCCGCCGGCAAAGAAACCCTGCAGCGCCTGCGCCCGGGCCGCAGCCATGTGGCGCTCAACACCGGCGCCACACCCACCGCGGCGTTTGTGAAAAACCCGAACTGGAGCAACCCGGCCCAGGCCTGCGTGGATTCGTTGGTGGGCGCGCTGGGCGAGGCCGCCGTGGGGCGTTTTGACGCCGAGCTGGCGTCCACCCGCTTGATGGGCGACGCGATCTACACCAACCCCATGATGCTGGGCTACGCTTGGCAGCGGGGCTGGGTGCCGTTGGGCCTGGCCGCGCTGATGCGTGCGATCGAACTCAACGCGGTGCAGGTGGACAAGAACAAGCAGGCCTTTGAATGGGGCCGGCGCGCCGCGCACGACCCGCAAGCCATGGCCGCGCTGCTCAAGCCCACGGCCGAGGCCCAGGTGATCCAGTTCAAGCCGCGCGAGACGGTGGACACCCTGGTGGCGCGCCGGGTGGCGTTTTTGACCGATTACCAAAACGCCGCCTACGCCGGCCGCTACGAGTTGTTGGTGCGCCGGGTGCAAGACGCCGAGGCCAAGCTGGGCAAAACCGCGCTCACCGAGTCGGTGGCGCGCCACCTGTTCAAGCTCATGGCCTACAAGGACGAGTACGAGGTGGCCCGGCTGCACACCGACCCAGCCTTCCACGCCCGCCTGGCCGAGCAGTTTGAGCCCGGCTACCAGCTCAAACTGCACTTGGCGCCGCCGCTGCTGGCCAACACCAACGACAAAGGCGAGTTGGTCAAACAGACCTATGGGCCCTGGATGTTCGGCGCCATGCGCTTGCTGGCCAAGCTCAAGGGCTTGCGCGGCACCGCTTTCGACCCCTTTGGTCGCACCGAAGAGCGGCGCACCGAGCGCGAGCTGATCGGGCGTTACCAAGCCGATGTGGAGCGTCTGATTGCTGAGCTAACGCCTGAGCGGCATGCGCTGGCGCTGCGCGTGGTCGGCTGGCCCGACGCGGTGCGCGGCTACGGCCATGTCAAGGAGCGTCACCTGGCGCAGGCCATGGTCCAGCGGAGCGAGTCCTGGGCGCAATGGGACACCCAGGTGGCGGCCCCTGATCAGAGCCCCCGAGCGGCCTGAGGCCAGCGGCCCGACCGGGCGGGCGCGTTCCACCCCGGGGCATACAATTGACTTCAGACGTCCGCTCCAGGCCACGGTCACGCCCAAGTGACCGTGGCCTTTGGTGTGCCAAGGCCGCCCCATGGTGGGGCGCCCGGCCGGCGGGTGTTGTATCCGGATTCGTTGGAGACTTTTTGTATGTTCATTTCCCCCGCTTACGCCCAAGCCGCTGGTGGCGACACCACTTCCAGCCTCGTTAGCCTGCTGCCGCTGGTGCTGATGTTTGTGGTGCTCTACTTTGTGATGATTCGCCCGCAGATGAAGCGCCAGAAAGAGCACAAGGCCATGATTGAAGCCTTGGCCAAGGGCGACGAGGTGGTGACCGCCGGGGGTTTCCTGGGCAAGGTCAGCAAACTCGGTGATGTGTACATTGGCGTGGAACTCGCCGATGGCGTGGAAGTCCAGCTGCAGCGCTCGGCCGTGGTGCAAGTGCTGCCCAAAGGCACCCTCAAGTGATGCCGCCGCGCTTCCCCCTTGAGGGGTGAGGCGCTGGGTGTGGCGCCGGCTGTGCCACACCCCCAACGTTCTTGTTTATGGTCCTCAGACCCGCTTCTCGATGAACCGATATCCCCTCTGGAAATACGCCGTCATTTTGGTGGCCCTGCTGATCGGCGCCATTTACGCGCTGCCGAACCTCTACGGCGAGGCGCCAGCGGTGCAGGTCTCTGGCGCCAAAGCCTCGGTCAAGGTCGACAGCGCCACCTTGAGCCGGGTGGAGCAGGCTTTGTCGACAGCCGGCCTGACGCCTTCGCGCATCGAACTGGAAGGCACCTCGGTACGCGCCCGTTTTGAGTCGACCGATACCCAGATCCAAGCCCGGGACGCGATTGAGAAAGCCCTCAACCCCGACGCCACCGATCCGTCGCACGTGGTGGCCCTGAATCTGGTGCCGCGCACGCCGGCGTGGCTGTCGGCTTTGCGCGCCAACCCGATGTATTTGGGTCTGGACTTGCGTGGGGGTGTGCACTTCTTGCTGCAGGTGGACGTGCCAGCGGCGGTGCTGCGCCGCGCCGACGTGCTGGCCACCGATGTGCGCACCGCCTTGCGCGAGAAAAACATTCGCCACGGTGGCATATCCCGCAATGGCCAGACCATCGAGATCCGCGCCGCCGACGTGGCCACCGCCAATGCGGTGAAAGACCTGGTCCGTGAACAGTTTGCCGATTTGCAGTTGACCGACACGCCGGATGGCGATGGCGTGCGCTTGACCGCTGTGCTGACCCCCGAGGCGGTGCGCCGTGTGCAAGACCAAGCGCTCAAGCAAAACATCACCACCCTGCACAACCGCATCAACGAACTCGGTGTGGCCGAGCCGGTGATTCAGCAACAAGGCGCCGACCGCATCGTGGTGCAGCTGCCGGGCGTGCAGGACACCGCCAAAGCCAAAGACATTTTGGGCCGAACCGCCACCTTGGAGCTGCGCTTGGTGGACGAAAGCGCCGAAGGTCTGGCCGCCGAGCGTGGCAATGGCCCGGTGCCGTTCGGCTCCGAGAGCTACACCGAGCGATCTGGACGCCAGGTGATCGTGCGCCGCGATGTGCTGCTGACCGGCGAGAACCTGACCGACGCCCAGGCTGGCTTTGACAGCCAGACGCAAGAAGCCGCTGTGCACCTGACCCTTGACAGCAAGGGCTCGCGCATTTTCCGTGACGTGACCCGCGACAACGTGGGCAAGCGCATGGCCATCATCCTGTTCGAAAAGGGCAAGGGCGAGGTGGTGACCGCTCCGGTGATCCGCACCGAGATCGGCGGCGGTCGGGTGCAGATTTCGGGTGCCATGACGACCGTTGAGGCCAACGACACCGCGCTGCTGCTGCGCGCTGGCTCGCTGGCCGCGCCGATGAACATCATCGAAGAGCGCACCATCGGCCCGAGCTTGGGCGCCGAGAACATCGCCAAGGGTTTCAACAGCGTGATCTG
>JBEIEH010000066.1:0-12192 GCA_040383055.1 Burkholderiaceae bacterium | reverse complement strand
GCCGGGTCGATCCAGCGCTCAATCGAGCCCGCGTCCACATGGGCCGATAGGCCGAGCGAAGCATCGCCCGGTTGGCGAAAACGCACCCGGTCGGCGTAGAGCAAATTGGCATCGGGGTTGAACACCTGGCCCGCAGGAGCCTGTGCGTTTTCAAAGCGCCACAAGCGGTTGAGAAAGCTGTGCGCCTGCGCCATCGCGGGGTCGGTGCGCGCCTCCATCTGCGGGCGCGACCAAAACACACCGTAGATCTGCGGTTTGGCGCTGGCCAGGGTGTTGAAGTAGTTGTCGACCGCGCCGCCCTTTTGCAGCTTGGCCAGGTAGTCGTTGCGCTCCAAGTAGCTGGCGAGTTCGGCGTTCCAGTCGGCCACGCGCGCGTCGTCGAAGACATTGCGGATCACCACACAGCCGCGCTGGCGGATGCGGGCTTTGTCGGCGTCGCTGATGCGGTTGAGCGCGCTGAATTCGATTTGTGGCACGGGTTCGATGCCGGCGGCGCGCTCGCGCTCAATCGCGTCGAGCTGGCGCTGCACCCGTTCGGTGATGGTGGCGAAGCGCTGCGGCATGTCGGTGATGCGCGCGCGCAAAGCGCGTTTGGTGGCTATGATGCGCTCGCGGTGTGGGGCGTTGGCGGCGCGGGCTTTTTCTGAGGCGCTTAGGGCGACGGTGGGCGTGGCGGTCTGCATGGCTGTGGACGTGGCGGTGGGGTGGCAACAATCAACCGGGCTGGTGGAACGATTCCAGGTTGGGCGGGGGAAACAGCACCTGGGCCGATGCCAGCCCAGCGTGCGAAAAATGCGCCAGCATGCTTTGGCCCATGGTCAGGCCGGCGAGGTGCAGGTCTTCAAAACAGGCCATGAAGGGCTGGCGCACGTAGTGGGGCAGGGGGCTGCTGTACTTGATGACCAGCTCGATGTCGTGCCCCACGCGCAGGCCGGCGTCGCTCAGCGCGCTGATGAGCGGTAGCACCGGCGCCTCGCGCGAGATCACCAGGCCGTCAAAGCGGCTGGCCTGCGCCGCCGCCCATTGGTAAATCGCCTCGGGGCCGTCGTCGAGCGACACCGCCTGCACACATTCGCCTTGCACGCCGTGTTCGCTGCAGGCTTGCTCAAAACCTTGGCTCAGGTGCGAGCGGAACACGCTGCCCTCGGTGGGCAGCAACATGGCCAGGCGGCTGCGGCCGCGCGCGGCCAGCGCCTGCACACCCATGGCTGCGTATTGCTCGTTGGCAAAGTCGACAAAGCCGTGGGGCTGGCTCAAGCGCGTGCGGCCGTGGGTGATGAAGGCAAAACCTTTGTCCTGCAGGTAGCGCACCCGCTCGTCGTCGGGGGTGGTGTGGGTCAGCACCAGTCCGTCGGCCAAGCCGCGCTCCACCACATAACGCACCGTGTGCAGCGCATCGCTGCCGCCGCCTTGGGCGTCGGGTTCGCCGGCTGCGTCGGGCAGCACGATCAGGTGGTAGTCGGTGCCCGCAATCGCATCGCCCAGGCCCAGCAACAGGTCTTTGAAGCCAGGTTGGCTGGCGTCAAAACGGTCCATCACAAAAGCCAGCACATGGGTTTTGCCGGTTTTCAGGCGCACGGCGGCGCGGTCGCGCACATAGTTGAATTGCCGCGCCGCTTCCAGCACCTTGTCGCGGGTGTGGGGCAATACGCTGGGCGAGCCCGCCAGTGCGCGCGACACCGTGGCCAGCGACAGCCCTGTGGCCTTGGCGATGGTGTGGATGGTGGCTTTTTCCTGGCTCATGGTGGTGTGTGGATGGGATTGGGGTGGATTATGTAAACGTTTACATTGCGCGTCAAGCGGGGTAAATCCGGTTTTGACGTGCGGGCATGTAAACGTTAACATGCCCGCCTTTTGTGGCCATTTCAAACCTTTTAGGAGCCAGCATGCCAACAAGTCACCGCCCTTTGCGTTGGGCACTGATCGGGGCCAGCACCATCGCTGGCCAGTGGATGGTGGGCGCCATCCGGGCGGTGGGCGACGAGGTGGTGGCGGTGGTCTCGGGCGACCTCGCTCGGGCGCGCGACTTTGCGCGCCAACACGCCATTGCCCATGCGCTGGACGCCGAGGCCGGCCTCAGTAGCTTGGGCGTGGACGCGGTCTACATCTCGTCGACCAACGAGAAGCACGAAGCGCAAACCCTGCACGCCGCTGCCCAGGGCTGGCATGTGCTCTGCGAGAAACCCTTGGCCACCAGCCTGGACGCAGCCCGGCGCATGGTGGCCGCTTGCCGCAGCGCCGGCGTGGTGCTGGGCACCAACCACCACCTGCGTCACAACAGCGCCCACCGCCAGATGCGCGATGTGGTGCGCGCCGGCACGCTGGGCCGCTTGGTGGCGGCGCGGGTGCACCACGCGGTGTACCTGCCCGTGCACTTGCAGGGCTGGCGACTCACAGACCCAGCCGCCGGCGGTGGGGTGGTGCTCGACATCGCGGTGCACAACGCCGACTCGCTCGCTTTTGTGTTGGGCGAATACCCGACCGAAGTCACCTCTATGGTCAGCAACACCGGCATGGCGCAAGGCATGGAAGACCACGCGCTGTCGCTCTGGCGCTTTGCCAGTGGCTTGATCGCCACCACCCACCAAGGCTTCTCCACCCCCCACGCGCGCACCGGACTGGAAATCCACGGCACCGACGGTTCGCTGCACGGCGTGGGGGTGGTGCACCAAGCACCGGGTGGCAGCCTGTCGCTCAAGACCGCCGACGGCGAACGCGAATTGCCGCTCGACAGCCACAACCTGTACGAACGCTGCTTGCACGAATTCCACAAGGCGGTGCGCGGCGAGCCACACGACATGGCCACCGGCGAATCTGGCCTGCGTTCGCTGGCGGTGGCGTTGGCGGTGCTGGAGAGCGCCCGCCTGGGCCGCAGCGTGGCTGTCTCCGCTGAATAAACCTTCTCCTCAACTACCCCTCCACCATGAGCCCACCCACTTTTGACAGCCTGGCGTTTCTGCAGTCCCATGTGGACGACACGCTGCACTTTTATGAGCCCACCGCCTTCGACGCCAACGGCGGTTTTTTTCACTATTTCAAGGACGACGGCAGCGTCTACAACCGCAGCCACCGCCATTTGGTGAGCGCCACCCGATTTGTCTTCAACTGGGCGCAGGCGCACCACCACACGGCCCGTGCGCCGTACCGCGACTGGGCGGCACACGCTCTTGAGCATCTGCAGCGTTTTGTGATCGCGCAAGGCCCGGCCCAAGGCCTGCACGCCTGGACGCTGCAGGACGGCCAGATCGAAGATGCCACCGCATTTGCCTACGGTCAGGCCTTTGTGCTGCTGGCGCGCGCCCACGCGCACCGGGTGGGCCTGTGCAGCGCGGCCGACGTGGCGCGCGCCTTCGACGCCATGGGCGATGCCTTCTGGCGTGAGGCCGACGGCGCCTACGCCGACGAGATCACCCCTGATGGCACGCTGATCGACTACCGCGGCCAGAACGCCAACATGCACATGTGCGAGGCGTGTTTGGCGGCGTTTGAATTCACCGGCGAGGCGCGCTACCTGCAGCGCGCGCAGGCCTTGATAGAGCGCTTTGCTTTCCAGCTGGCCGACCAAGCCGGTGGTTTGGTGTGGGAACACTACCGCCCCGACTGGTCCATTGACTGGGACTACAACAAAGACAACCCCGGCAACATCTTCAAGCCCTGGGGCTTTCAGACCGGTCACCAGACCGAATGGGCCAAGCTGTTGCTCATCGCCCACGGCTTTGCGCCCGACGCGCGTTACGTGCAGCGTGCGGCGCAGCTGCACCGCAGCGCCTACCAGTACGGTTGGGACAGCACCCACGGCGGCTTGATCTATGGCTTTGACCCCGAGCAACAGCCCTGCGACAGCGACAAATATTTCTGGGTCCAGTCCGAATCGTTCGCCAGCGCATGGCGCTTGTGGCGCGCCACCGGTGATGAGTTGTTTGTGCAGCAGTACCGCGACACCTGGGCTTGGAGTTGGCAGCACCTGGTTGACCACCAGTACGGCGCGTGGTTTCGCATCGTCGCAGCCAACGGTGCCAAGTTGGAAGACACCAAATCGCCCGCCGGCAAAACCGATTACCACACCATGGGAGCCTGCTGGGACGTGATGGCCGCAGGCGGGCTCAAGCCATGAGCGACGGGACCTTCCGCTGGGGTGTGCTCGGTTGGGGCAAGATCGCCCGCACCCAGCTGCTGCCCGCCATGCAAGCCCTTGGCCACCAGGTGGTGGCGGTCGGCAGCCGCACACCGGGAGGCGCTATCGCCGAACTGCCGGGCGTCATCGCCACCGCCTACGACGACGTGCTGGCCAACCCAGCGGTCGACGGCGTGTACATCGCCACCCCCAACCACTTGCATGTGCCACTCACCGTGGCCGCGCTGCGCGCTGGCAAGCCGGTGTTGTGCGAAAAACCCATGGCACTTAGCCTGGACGAGATAGAACAGGTGCAAGCCGCCGCCGACGCCAGCGGGCGTTATGTGCACGAAGCCTTTATGGTCGCCCACCACCCGCAGTGGCAGGCGCTGCGCACCTCGTTGGCTGCAAAGCTGGGGCCGCTGCGCCTGATGCAAGTGGCGTTCAGCTACGACAACCGCGACCCGGCCAATATCCGCAACGCCTTCGCCCATGGCGGCGGCGGACTGTGGGACATCGGCTGCTACGCCGTGTGGGTGGGGCAATGGTGCATGGGCCGCGAGCCCGACACTGTGCGTGCCAGCGCCACGGTGCACGCCGACTGGGGCACCGACATCCACTGCCAGGGCGAACTGCTGTGGCATGGCGCCGACGCGCCCACGCTGCTGCAGTTCAGCGTCTCCACCCAGCGCGCGCGCCACCAAGCCGTCTCATTGGTGGGCGACACCGCCTGGGCCGAGGTGGTGGTCCCGTTCAACCCCTTGCCTGAAACGGTCGTGCGCCTGCGCAACCCAGGCGCGATTGCCGACGGCGCGGTGCAGACAATGCGCTTTGGCCCGGTGAACCAGTACAGCGAGATGGTGAAGACCTTTGCCCAAGCGGTGCGCGAGGGCAGGGCGGCCGATCTGGGCCAGAGCCGCGCCATCACGCGGACACTGGTGCGGCTGCGCGAAAGCGCGGGGCTGGGCAGCGAGCGGGCTTAAGCCACCACCACCTGTGCGCCTTCGCCCTGTGGCGCCATGCGGCCGATGGTGTAGACCGTCTCACCCAGGCCGCGCAGCATGGCGGCGCAGGCCTCGGCCTGATCGGCGGCGATCACCACCACCATGCCGATGCCATTGTTGAAGGTGCGGTTCATCTCAATGTCGTCGATGCCAGCCGTGGCCTGCAGCCAGGCGAACAGCTCGGTCTGCGGCCAGCTGCCTTTTTGCAAGTGCGCGGCCATGCCCTCGGGCAGCACACGCGGGATGTTTTCCAACAGACCACCGCCGGTGATGTGCGCCAAGGCCTTGATCGGGTGTTGAGCGAGCGCCGCCAACACGTTCTTCACGTACAAGCGGGTCGGGCGCATCACCGCTTCTTTGAACGGCATGCCGTCCAGCGTGGCGGGCAGATGGGCGCCCGCACGCTCAATGCACTTGCGCACCAGGCTGAAACCGTTGGAATGCACGCCGTGGCTGGCCAAGCCCAGCACCACGTCGCCAGCCTGCACGTTTTGGCCAGTGAGGATCTTGCTTTTTTCGACCGCGCCGACACAAAAGCCCGCCAGGTCGTATTCGCCCGCCGGGTACATGCCCGGCATCTCAGCCGTTTCGCCGCCGATCAGGGCGCAGCCGCTGAGCTCACAACCTTTGGCGATGCCACCGACCACGGCGGCAGCGGTGTCCACGTCCAACTTGCCACAAGCAAAGTAGTCCAAGAAAAACAAGGGCTCGGCGCCTTGCACCAGCACGTCGTTCACGCTCATGGCCACCAGGTCGATGCCCACGCTGTCGTGCATATTCCACTCAAACGCGAGCTTGAGCTTGGTGCCCACGCCGTCGGTGCCGCTGACCAACACGGGCTCTTGGTAGCGCTTGGGCACTTCAAACAGCGCGCCAAAGCCGCCAATGCCGGCGAGCACGCCCTCGCGCATGGTTTTTTTGGCCAAGGGCTTGATGCGCTCAACCAGCGCGTCACCGGCGACGATGTCGACGCCAGCGTCTTTGTAGGACAGGGGAGTGGTGCTCATGAACAAGATGCCGTGCAGGGTAGCTGGAGACCAGCCCCAAAACCCCGGGGCCGATAGAATCAAACGCCGATTTTAAGGGTTAGCCCTGACCACTCCATGAACCTCTCCTCCACCCAACTGCGAACCCTGGCCTGGCTGTCGCTGGCCGGCGCGCTGGCCCTTCTCTTGTGGCTGCTGGCGCCGGTCCTCATGCCCTTTGTGCTGGCGGCGGTGCTCGCTTACGCCCTGCATCCGGTGGTGGAAAAGCTCGCCGCGCGCCGGGTGCCGCGCTGGCTGGGGGCCGGAGTGGCCATTGCCGTGCTGATGTTGCTGGCGCTGGGCGTGGTGCTGCTGATCGTGCCGGTGATCACCAAGCAGGTGCCGCTGCTCAAAGAGCAGGTGCCGCTGCTGCTGGAGCGCATGAACGACACCCTGGTGCCCTTGGCCGCGCGCTTTGGCTTGGACGTGGCGGTGGACGTGGAGCAGGTGCGCGTCTGGCTGCGCGGTCTGGTATCGGGTCACGAGCAAGAGCTGCTGCAAGGTGTGCTGGCCTCGCTGCGCATTGGGGGCAGCGCGTTTGCTGCGGTGTTGGGCAATCTGGTGCTCACGCCCATGGTGGCCTATTACCTGCTGCTGGATTGGGCGGGGCTGGTGCAGCGCATCAAGGCGCTGATTCCGCCGCGCTGGCGCGACACCGCTGACAGCTTTTTGCACGAGACCGACGAGGTGCTGGGCCAGTACCTGCATGGCCAGTTGCTGGTGATGGCGGCGCTGGCCTTGTTCTACACCGTGGGGTTGGCGCTGGCGGGGCTGAAGCTGGCGCTGCCTATTGGTGTGTTCACCGGGCTGGCGGTGTTTGTGCCTTATCTGGGATTTGGCCTGGGTTTGATCATGGCGCTGCTGGCCGCTCTGTTGCAATTTCAATCCATGACCGGTGTGTTGGCGGTGGCGGCGGTGTACGCGGTGGGGCAAGTGGCCGAGAGCCTCTACCTCACGCCCCGCTTGCTGGGCGAGCGCATCGGCCTGCACCCGATTGCGGTGATTTTTGCGTTGATGGCCTTTGGCCATTTGTTCGGTTTTGTGGGTGTGCTGATTGCCCTGCCGGTGAGCGCGGTGTTGCTCGTGGCGCTGCGGCGCGCCAAAAGCGCTTACTTGGCCAGCGACCTGTACCGCGACTGAGGCCCCAGCCCGCATGAAGCAACTCGCGCTCGACATCGGCCTGGCCCCTGCGGCCACCCTGGAAGGCTTTGTGGCGGCCGGCAACGACGCCGCTCTGGCCCATGTGCGCCTGTGGGCTGAGAGCGATGCGCGTTCGCCCGTGCCCACGCTGCTGTGGGGCGAGTCGGGCAGCGGCAAAACCCACCTGCTGCAAGCGGCGCGCCACGCGCTGCTGGAGCGCGGTGCGCGGGTGGGCTGGCTAGACGCGGACACGCCGCCCGGCCAGCCCTTTGACGACCGCTGGGATGCGGTGCTGATGGACGACTGCCATCTGTACACCACCGATCAGCAGGCCACCGCCTTCAATTGGTTCATCAACGCCTTGGCGCCCGCGCAAGGCCCGGCGCGCTGGGTCTTGGCCAGCGCCGACCGGCCCCCAGCCGACCTGCCGCTGCGCGACGATCTGCGCACCCGCCTGGGCTGGGGCGATGTGTTCGCGCTGCAAGTGCCGGGCGAAGACGAGCGCCGTGCCGTGCTGCGCCGCGCCGCCGACGCGCGCGGCGTGTTCTTGAGCGATGAGGTCATGGACTTCATGCTCACCCGTTTCTCGCGCGATCTGGGCAGCCTCATGCACTTGCTCGACCGGCTCGACGCCTATGCCCTGCGCACCCAGCGCGCCATCACCATCCCGCTGATCAAGTCCATGTTGGACGACGAATGAGCGGTATCCACTCCAAGCCACCATTCACCATGCGCCTAGCCCTGTTCGACCTGGACCACACCCTGCTGCCGCTGGATTCCGACTACAGCTGGGGCCAGTTCACCGTGGGCCTGGGCTGGCGCGACGCCGCCGACTTTGGCGCCGCCAACGAGCGTTTTTATCAGGCCTACAAGGCCGGCACATTGGACATTCACGAATACGTGCGCTTTGCCATCGCCGCCGTGCGCGAGCAGGGCATGGTGCGCGCGCAGGCCGCGCACGAGCGTTTCATGGCCGAGGTGATTCGCCCCGCCATGCGCCCCGCCGCGCTGGCCTTGGTGCAAGAGCACCAGCGGCGTGGCGACACGGTGATCATCGTCACCGCCACCAACGCTTTTGTCACTCGCCCCATCGCCCAGGTCTTCGGGGTGGAGCACCTGATCGCCATCGATCTGGCCACCGACGCCAACGGCCTGCCCACCGGCGAGATCGCCGGCACACCGTCGTTTCGCGAGGGCAAGATCGCTCGTGTGGAACAATGGCTGTCCGACCGGGGTTTGGGCTGGGGTCAGGTGGAGCACAGCGTGTTCTACAGCGACTCCATCAACGACCTGCCGCTGCTGGAACGGGTGACCGAGCCCGTGGCCACCAACCCCGACGACCGCCTGAGGGCGATTGCACAGGCGCGCGGCTGGCGCGTTCTGGATCTGTTTGGCGCGCCGCAAGCCGCCTGAGACTCGCATGATCAAAACATTCATCCACAAACTGCTGGGCAAAAAGTCTGCCGCGAGCCCGTTTGGCCAGCGCCGAGACGTGCCCGCCAGTGAACACGGCATCAACCCCGAGCTGGTGGACCAGCGCGCGCTGGACGTGGTGCGCACCCTGCAGCAAGCGGGCTTTGCCGCCTACATCGTGGGCGGCGCGGTGCGCGACCTGCTGCTGGGCCTGCGCCCCAAAGACTTTGATGTGGCCACCAACGCCACGCCTGAGCAGGTCAAGGGCTTGTTTCGGCGCGCCTTCATCATCGGTCGGCGCTTTCGCATCGTGCATGTGGTGCACGGCCGTGGGCGCGACCACGAGGTGATCGAAGTCTCCACCTTCCGCGCCTATCTGGACAGCGCCGACGCCGAACAAGTGCGCGGCAACGAACGCACCAGCAAAGGCGAACTCGCCGGCATGAAACACGCGGTCGACGCCAGCGGTCGGGTGTTGCGCGACAACGTGTGGGGCCCGATTGAGCAAGACGCGGCGCGCCGCGACTTCAGCATCAACGCCATGTACTACGACCCGCAAACGCAGGTGGTGGTCGATTTCCACGACGGCATTCGCGACGCCAAAAAGAAGGTGCTGCGCATGATCGGCGACGTGCCCACCCGTTATCGCGAAGACCCGGTGCGCATCATCCGCGCGGTGCGCTTTGGCGCCAAGCTCAACGCCCTGGGCTTCAAGCTCGACCCCAAAACCCGTGAGCCGATTGCCGCCGCGCTGCCCTTGCTGGCCGACGTGCCGCAGAGCCGCTTGTTTGACGAAATGCTCAAGCTGCTGCAAACCGGCCATGCGCTGGCCAGCATCGCCCAGCTCAAAGCCACTGGCCTGGCGCGCGGCATTTACCCACTGCTCGACCTGGTGGTGGAACGCGCCGACGACCCGCTGGTGAACGCCGCCCTGCTGGACACCGACCGCCGCGTGGGCGAGGGCAAACCTGTGGCGCCCAGCTTTTTGCTGGCCTGTGTGTTGTGGCAAGACGCGCGCGTCGGCTGGGCCAAACGCCTGCAGCCGCGCGGCAACCAACGCCCGCCCACACCGTTTGCCGCGCTGCAAGACGCGGTGGACGAGGTGTTCGACGCCCGTATTGGCGACGTGTCGGGCCGCGGCAAGCTCGGTACCGACATGCGCGAAATCTGGCTGATGCAGCCGCGCTTTGACAAACGCACCGGCAGCAGCCCGTTTGGCTTGGTCGAGCAGCCGCGCTTTCGCGCGGGCTTTGACTTTTTGCGCCTGCGCGCCGCCACCGGCGAGGTGGACGAAGAACTCGCCCACTGGTGGGAAACCTTCAGCACCGCCGACGACGACCACCGCCGCGACATGGTGGACGCCCAAGCGCGCGAACGCCAGCGAGGCAACAAGGGAGGCGCCAAAGCGCCCAAGGCGGCGCGTGTGCACCGGTTGGACGACGCCGCACCTGCATCAACAGAGCCTGAAGACGATCCACGTTTTCGCGCGGTGTCCGACGATGAGCAGGCACCGGAAGCCGACAACGCAGCGGGCGATGCCCCTGCGAAAAAGCGCCGCCGTCGCCGCCGCAAACCCGGTGGCGCTGCTGGCACAGGTGAGGCGCCCGCAGCGGGCGAGTAAACCATGGCTAGCGAGGCGCGCCCCGAGCTGATCGCCTTTGTGGGCCTGGGCGCCAACCTGGGCGAACCCCAAGCCATGCTGCGCTGGGCGCTGGACACCCTGTCCCACACCCCCGGCGTGCGCTTGATGCAGGCGTCCGCCCTGTACCGCAGCGCACCTGTGGATGCCAGTGGCCCCGACTTTGTCAACGCGGTCGCCAAAATCGCCACCACGCTCAACGCCATGGCGCTGCTGCACGCGCTGCAGGCGATTGAAAACACCGCCGGTCGCGAGCGCCCCTACCGCAACGCCCCACGCACCCTCGATCTGGACCTGCTGCTGTACGGTGACGCCCAGATTGATTCACCGACCCTGACCGTGCCGCACCCGCGCATGCACCAGCGGGCGTTTGTGTTACTGCCGATGCAAGAGGTGGCGCCAGCGCGGGTAGACGCACAGGCGCTGCAAGAGGTGGCCGCGCAGGGGGTGGAGCGGCTGTCCGAGGGCTGCAATTAGACATTGTCTAAAAGCCCAATAGACGTGAAAGGATGTGTGCCGCTGATTGCCTCAAGCCAGCGCATGCGGCGTTTCCACGCCACCACGACTTGCCTTGGCGTCGGCGTCCCACACGGCACGGGCATGAAGCAGTTGCGCCTTGAGCGTGGGTGCCAGCGTCTGCGGCAGCATCACCACCCGGTCCTTGCCGCCTTTGGCATCGCGCACCACGATCACCCGGCGATCAAAATCCACATCCTTGATGCGCAGGCGAAGACCTTCCATCATCCCGCCACACCCATGCCAGCGGACAAAAAAGCGCACCCAGTAAAGGTAGGCGTTCTCCGTTTGGAGGCTATAGTGCAGGTAACGAATGCGCTCTCGAAGCTGGTCCAAGAGCCGGGTAGAGGTGAAAGAGGGAGTGCCGGGTTTCATGGCTGCTTTATACCTGTATAAAAAAACAGGTGCAAGCGCGTAAGCATATGATATTTCGATGTTTTTGGGAGGAAGGCGTGACCAGAATATCCCGCACTGTCCGGAATATCCCGCAGGATCTGCGGGATACATTACGTTAGGGGTCGCAGGAATGTCCCAGTCGATCAGCTACTACCTAGGGAAGGCATTCGGACGTCTTCCCACTTGGGCTCGGCTTGTTGTCGTCACCATCGCCGTAGTTGCGCTTTACAGCATGTGCAGCTCTTCACCTTCGTCGACTTCGTCAACGCCCTCTGCAAGCCCTTCCGCCAAGCTGCCAGCAAAGGCACCGTCCTCTGCACAGGAGCTTGCTGCCGCTGATCTTGCGAAACAACAAGAGGCTTGCAACAGCTCGATTTCACAGAGGCGCGAGAAGTACGACTCGTACATCAAGGAGCGAAAGTACTGGGACGCAGCGCTTCAGCTTCGTCAATGCGCGGAAGTTCTGGCCAATCCCGATCTCTTGGCGCTCGTTAAGGAGGCTGAGGTCAAGTCACACCTTGCCGAGATCAATGGCCCAAAGACGCCTCTGCGAGACAAGATTCGCGCCATTGAGATGCTAGCGCGCGACTACCCAGACATTGGCGCCAAGTATCAGCCGGAGATCCCCAAGCTGATAGCCGCAGCGGAAAAGCAAGAAGCCGCAGCCGAGGCGCGCCGCAAACGATCGGAAGGCGTTCGCATCGGCATGTCGAAGGCTGATGCTCTAGCAAGCAGTTGGGGCAAGCCTGAACGTATCAATCGAACAACCAACGCGTACGGCACGCGCGAACAGTGGGTCTACAGAGGCGGCAACTACCTCTACTTCCAGGATGACGTGCTCGTTTCCATCCAAAACTGAGCTTGGCGCAGCGACCCCTAACCCTTCGCTGGAGCGGGACCTCCACCGGCATGGCGCTTGGCCCGCGAGGTTCTTCAGGTCATCAT
>JBEIEH010000065.1:0-12218 GCA_040383055.1 Burkholderiaceae bacterium | reverse complement strand
TGGCAAGGCTTGTGTGGCGATTGGCTGGTCGGGCGACATCAACCAGGCCGCGGCCCGGGTGAAGGACAACGGTGGCAAGGACGTGATCGAGGCCCTGCTGCCCAGCACCGGCGCACTGATCTTCTTTGACACCATGGCCGTGACCAAAGACGCCAAGCACCCCAACAACGCGATGGCTTTCATCAACTTCTATCTGAAGCCTGAGAACGCCGCCGCCATGGCCAACGAGATGGGCTACCCCACCGGCAACAAGGCGGGCATGGACAAGGTCAACCCCGAGATCGCCGGCAACAAGACCATCTTTGTGGAGTCGGATTACTTCGGCAAGATGATTCCGCCCAGCAGCTTCACCAACGAAGCGCGCGAAGCGATGGCCAGCGCTTACAACACCTTCAAGAAGGGCAAGTGAGCGCGGCTTGAGGGTGCCTAGGCGCCCAGCGAGAGGGCTGTTTGTACCCGGGTATAAACAGCCCTTTTTTTACCCCGACGAGCCCTTAATACAAAAGGACACACCATGGCTGAGACACAAGCGGGTGACGGATACCTGGTCACCGAAAAACTGGTCAAGCGCTTCGACGACGCCGTGGCGGTGGACGAGGTGTCGCTCTCGATCGCCAAGGGCGAGATCTTTGCGCTGCTGGGCAGTTCGGGCTGTGGCAAGTCGACCTTGCTGCGCATGCTCGCCGGGTTTGAGACACCGACCAAGGGCCGGATTTTGTTGGGCGGTCAGGACGTGGCGGGCATGCCGCCCTATGAGCGGCCGGTGAACATGATGTTCCAGAGCTATGCGCTGTTTCCGCACCTGGACATTTGGGAAAACGTGGCCTTTGGCTTGAAGCGCGAGGGTCTGCCCAAAGCCGAGGTGCAACAACGCACCGACGAAATGCTGGCGCTGGTGCAGCTCAGCGCCTACGCCAAACGCAAGCCGCACCAGCTTTCGGGTGGCCAGCAACAGCGGGTGGCGCTGGCGCGCAGCCTGGCCAAACGGCCCAAGCTCTTGCTGCTCGACGAACCGCTGGGGGCGCTGGACAAGAAGCTGCGCGAGCAGACCCAGTTTGAGTTGGTCAACATCATTGAAAAAGTGGGCGTGACGGTGGTGATGGTGACCCACGACCAAGAAGAGGCCATGACCATGGCCAACCGCATCGCCATCATGAGCAAGGGTCGGGTGCTGCAGGTGGGCACGCCGCAGCAGATTTACGAATACCCGAGCAACCGCTTTGTGGCCGACTTCATTGGCAATGTGAACCTGTTCGACGGCAAGCTCACGCTCGACGAGCCCGACCGTTGTGCCGTGACCACCGCGATTGGCGACATCCATGTGGGTCACGGCATCAGCGGTGCCATGGGCATGGCGGTGGCGGTGGCGGTGCGGCCCGAGAAGATCAGCATCGCCAAGACGCGGCCGGCCGATGTGGACCACAACCTGTTCGCCGGTCGGGTCAAAGAGATTGGCTATTTCGGCTCGTACAACACCTACATTGTGGTGACGCCACAGGGCACCAAGGTGAAGATCACCGAGCCCAACGGTTCGCGCCACGAGTTGCTCGACATCACCTGGGAAGACGAGGTGTTTTTCTGGTGGGACGACCGGGATGCGGTGGTGCTCAGAGACTGACCCCCGCGCCGCCTGCGGCGTCACCCCCCAGGGGGCGGTGCGAGTGGCCCGGCCAAGCCGGTTCCACCGCACCCTTGACCGAAGACCCTTCTCTCTCACCGTTTTTTAGGAGCGACCCATGGCTTCTTCTGCGCTTCCGGTGCCCGGCAAACGTTTTGTGATTGGCGTGCCTTATGTGTGGCTGCTGGTCTTTTTTTTCCTGCCGTTCCTGATCCTGCTCTACATCAGTTTTGTGGACATGGGGGAGAGCATCCACCCGTTCAAGCCGCTGTGGGATCCGGTGACCGGCATCCTGAGCCTGAAGTACGAGAACTACTGGAGCATCTTCCGCGACGGTGAGGACGGGGCGCTGTTCAAGACCATTTACATCGAGGCCTATCTGCGCTCGATTTGGTACGCGCTGTGCACCGCGTTCTTGTGCTTGGTGATCGGTTACCCGTTTGCGTATTTCATCGCGCGCTCGTCGCCGAGTGTGCGCCCGGCCCTGCTGTTGATGGTCATGCTGCCGTTTTGGACTTCGTTCTTGCTGCGGGTCTACGCCTGGAAGGGCATCTTGGGCGACAACGGCGTGGTCAACAAAACGCTGCTGGCGCTGGGCGTCATCAGCGAACCGCTGCACATGCTCTACACCGATGTGTCGATGCTGGTGGGCATGACCTATGTGTACCTGCCCTTCATGATCCTGCCGCTGTACGCCACGCTGGTGAAGATGGATTTCCGTCTGCTGGAGGCCGCGTATGACTTGGGCACCACGCCGTTCAAGGCGTTTTGGCTGATCACCGTGCCGCTGTCCAAGGCCGGCATCGTGGCGGGCTTTATGTTGGTGTTCATTCCTTCGGTGGGCGAGTTTGTGATTCCCTCGCTGTTGGGCGGGCCGGAGAACATCATGATCGGCCGGGTGGTGTGGGACGAGATGTTCACCAGCAACAACTGGCCACGCGCGTCTGCCTTGGCGGTGGTGATGATTCTGTTCATCGTGGTTCCGCTGGCGATTTATTACCACTACACCGGTGAACGCGCCGAAGGAGGCAAGGCATGAAAACCGTTCTGGAAAAGCACTTCGGCAAGGCCTGGATGGCGCTGGTCTATGTGTTCTTGTACGTGCCGCTGTTCTTCATGATCGTGTTCAGCTTCAACAGCACCCGGCAGGACGCGAACTTCACCGGTTTTTCGCTGCGCTGGTACGAGGCGCTGACCCGCGACACCAAAATCGTCGACGGCTTTTGGTTGTCGGTGAAGGTGGCGGCCGTGACCGGCGTGTTGTCGGCCGTGCTGGGCACACTGGCGGCTTTTGTGCTGGTGCGCTACCGCAAGTTTTTGGGCCGCACCGCGTTTTCGGGCATGGTCAACGCGCCGTTGGTCATGCCCGAGGTGGTGATTGGTCTGTCGCTGCTGCTGCTGATGGTGGGCGCACAAAACGTCTTCGGTTGGCCCGAGCGCGGCATGTTGACCATCATCTTGGGCCACACCCTGCTGGGCATGGCCTATGGCATGGTGGTGATCCAGAGCCGCTTGATGGAGATGGACCGGCGCATTGAAGAGGCCGCCATGGACTTGGGCGCGCGGCCGCACCAGGTGTTTTTCTTGGTGACGTTGCCCAACATTTTTCAGGCCATCTTGGCGGCGTTTTTGCTGTCGTTCACCTTGTCGTTTGACGACGTGGTGATCTCCGAGTTTTTGTCCGGTCCTGGGGTGAACACTTTGCCGCAGGTGATCTTTGGTTATGCGCGCCGGGGCATCAACCCCACCATTTACGCGGCGGCCACGCTGCTGATCGTGACCGTGACCATCGTCATCGTGAGCTACGCGGTGTGGGTGGCGCGCAGCACCCGCAAGCGCGAGCGCGAAATGGCGGCCGCGCTGCGCAGCTGAGCGGCGCGGGTGGGGTTTAAGGGCTTGCCGAGGCAAGCCCTTTTTTGTGCCCGCTGTCAGGCGACTGTGAGCCCGCCGCGCCGGGCCAGTGGTTCTGGCCAGGTCCACAAAGTGGTTGCAGACACCGGCCCTTACAGCGTTTAGCATGGTGCCAATTGCCCACGGAGACTTTTGCCCATGACCGATGTGAAGACCCCGACGTTTGATGGCCGCGCCCTGATCAACGGCGAGCGCCAAGCCGCCGCCGACGGCCAGACTTTTGATTGCCTCTCGCCGGTGGACGGCCGGCTGCTGACTCAGGTGGCGCGCTGTGGTGCGACCGATGTGGACGCGGCGGTGGCGGCGGCCCGCGCGGCCTTTGAAGACCGGCGCTGGGCCGGCAAGGCGCCCGCGGTGCGCAAGCGCATCCTGATCAAGTTCGCCGAGTTGATCACGGCCCATGGCGACGAGTTGGCGCTGACCGAAACCCTGGACATGGGCAAGCCGGTGAAATACGCCAAGGGCGTGGACGTGAACAGCGCGGCCAACTGCATCCGCTGGTACGGCGAGGCGGTGGACAAGGTGTACGACGAGATCGCGCCCACACCGAGCAACTCCCTGGCCCTGATCACCCGCGAGCCGGTGGGCGTGGTGGGCGTGATCGTGCCGTGGAACTACCCGATGATCATGGCGGCTTGGAAGATCGCGCCCGCGCTCGCGGCCGGCAACTCGGTGGTCTTGAAACCGTCGGAGAAAAGCCCGCTGACCGCGCTGCGCCTGGGCGAGCTGGCTTTGGAGGCCGGCATTCCGCCCGGTGTGCTCAACGTGGTGCCGGGCTTTGGCCCCGAGGCGGGCAGCCCGCTGGCGCTGCACATGGACGTGGACTGCATCGCCTTCACCGGCAGCACCCGCGTGGGCAAGCAGATCCATGTGATGGCCGGCCAGAGCAATTTGAAGCGCGCTTGGACCGAACTCGGCGGTAAGTCGCCCAACATCGTGTTCGCCGACTGCCCCGATCTGGACCGCGCGGTGGACGCGGCGGTGGGCAGCATCTTCTTCAACCAAGGCGAGAGCTGCAACGCGCCCTCGCGCCTGTTTGTGGAGGCGTCGATCAAAGACGCATTTGTGGAGCGGGCGCTGGCCAAGGTGCCGCAATACCAGCCGGGCAACCCGCTGGACAAAAACACGGTGATGGGCGCCATCGTCGACCAGGTGCAGCTCGACAACGTGATGCGCTACATCGGCCTGGGCCAGAGCGAGGGCGCCAAGCTGCTCGCCGGTGGCGAGCGGGTGGCGCCGGTGACCGGTGGTTGTTATGTGCAGCCGACCATTTTTGATGGCGTGACCAACAGCATGACGATCGCGCGCGAGGAGATTTTTGGTCCGGTGCTGTCGGTGCTGAGCTTCACCGACGCGGCCGATGTGGTGCGCCAGGCCAACAACAACATCTACGGCCTGCAGGCGGCGGTGTGGACGCGCGACATCAACAAAGCGCACGGCGTGGCGCGGGCGCTGCGCGCCGGCACGGTGCATGTGAACCAGTACGACGAAGACGACATCACCGTGCCATTTGGGGGCTTCAAACAAAGCGGTGTGGGGCGCGACAAGTCGCTGCACGCGTTTGACAAATACACCGAGACCAAGACCACTTGGATCCGTCTCGACAGCCCGTTCTGAGCGGTGGCCCTTGTTGTTTTCTGGAGGCTCCATGCCCCACGCTTCTCTCGACACCACGGTGCAGGCCTTGCAGGCGCAGGGTGTGCATTCGGTGCTCTGCACCTTCACCGACCTGCCGGGTGTGCCCAAGGGCAAGCTGGTGCCCTTGAGTGGCCTGGGCGCGGCGGTGGCCAAAGGGGCGGGGTTTTCCGGGCCGAGCATTTGGGGCACCGGCTTGCCGCGCCTGGGCCCGCGCAGCGAATACATGGGCCGTTTGCTGCCCGAGACGCTGCGCCCTTTGCCCTATTGGCCGGGCGTGGCCCACGGCGTGTGTGAAGGTTGGGCGGGAGATGCGCCGCTGGACACCTGCCCGCGCCAGTTGCTCAAGCGCCAGACCGATCGCTTGGCCGAGCGCGGCTGGCGCCTGTGGGTGGGGGTGGAGCCGGAGTTTTTTGTCTTTGCCCGCGACGCACAGGGTCGGCTGGTGCCGGCCGACGCGCACGACAAGTTGGCCAAGCCCTCGTACGACTTGAAGGCCCTGATGCGCCAACGGGCGTTCTTGGACGACCTGTGCCAGCGTTTGGGTGCGCTGGGCTTTGCGCTGGAGCAGACCGACCACGAAGACGCCTGCGGCCAGTTTGAAATCAATTACGCGCACGACCACGCGCTGGCCGCCGCCGACCGCTACCAGCTCTTCAAACTCACTGCCCACGCCACCGCCGAGGCGCACGGACTGGTGTTTTCGTGCATGCCCAAGCCGTTTGCGGATCAGCCGGGCAGCGGCCTGCACTTTCACTTGAGCCTGACCAACGCGCAGGGGGCGCAGGTGATGGCCGACCCTGCCGGCGCGCTGGGCTTGTCGGCCACCGGGCACGCGGTGGTGGCGGGGCTGCTGGCGCACGCCGATGCCTTGTCGGCCCTGTGCGCCCCCACGGTGAACAGCTACAAGCGCTTGGCGGTGAGCCAGAGCGCCAGCGGCACCACCTGGTCGCCGGTGTGGAAGGCGGTGGGCAGCAACAACCGCAGCGCGCTGGTGCGGGCGGTGGCCGGCCGCATCGAGTGGCGCTTGCCCGACCCGTCGTGCAACATCTATGTGGCGCTGGCCGGCGTGATCGCCGCCGCGCTGGATGGTGTGGACAGTGGCTTGCCACCGGTGCCCGCGACCGAGGTGGATTTGTACCAAGCGCACGCCCAAGGGCACGCCACGCCAGAGCGCCTGCCACGCGACCTGTGTGCCGCGCTGGACGCCCTGGCCGCCGATACCCGGCTCACCGAGGTTCTGGGGCCGGCTTATGTGGCCGAGCATTTGGCTTATGGCCGCGCCGAATGGGACGTTTGGGCCCAGCAGGTCGGCGGCTGGGAATGGGCGCGCTACGGCGACCGCTTCTGAGGGTGAATGCTTTTGTGTTCAGGGGGGTGTTGCCCGCTTTGGGGATAATGCCCACCCTGTGACCGATTCCACACTCCCCAAGTCCTGGCGAAAGACCGCGGACCGCCCCTTGCGCAGCTGGCGCAAGTCTTTGGGCATTTGGTTGTTCGCCAGGTGGGTGGGGGTGCCGGTGCCATGGGTGGCCATCAGCCAGACCGATGGCGCGGCGCTGCTGGCCTATGAGCACCAGCGCCTGCTGGCCTTGGGCGCGGCGGGTGAAGCGGTGCCACCGGTGCTGGCCTTTGACGGCCACACGCTGGAGACCGGCGACATCGGCACCACCCTGGACCACGCGCTGCACCGCACCGAGCCGACCCAGCGCTTGGCGCTGATGTGCGCGGCCAGCGCCGATTTGGCGCGTTTTCACGCGCGCGGCCATTGGCACGGCGGCGCGCAGTCGCGCAACATCACCTGGGACGGCGAGCGTTTTGCTCGATTGGACTTTGAAGAACCGCTGGTGCCGGGCCTGCCATTGGCCACGGTGCAGCGTTACGACGCCTTGCAGCTGGTGCTGTCGCTGGCGGGCTATTTGGTGCCGCTGGGCCCGGCGGCGGTGGCCGCCGTGCTGGAGGCTTATGAGCGCGCCGCCGATGAAGTGGGTGCAAGCGCCCAAACCCCGCGCGCCGATGTGCGCGGCTTTGTGGCACAGCTGCTGCCGCGTCTGCGGCGGGTGGAGCGCTGGGCGCGCTGGTCGGCGCGCATCAACCGCTCGCGCGAGCTGATGCGCCTGCGCACCGTGCTCGACGGCATGAGCGCCTTTGTGCAGCGCGCCTCTGCTTGAGACGCTTTACTGCTTGACCGAGCAGGTGTTGATGCCCAGCAGCTTGTAGGGCGGGCACCAGCCCATCAGGCCGGTGAGCAGCGGCACCACGCCGACATACGCCCAAGCGCCCAAGGTGTTGGTGGCGGCGGCGGCAATCAGGGCCAGGCCAGCGGCGATGCGGATCGTGCGGTCCAGGCCGCCCACGTTTTTGTTCATGCGAATCTCCAGTGCAAACCGGTGGACCCCCGTGGCCCAACCTGCCTGCATTGAACCGCAGCGCGCCCGCTGCGTCTGTGACCTGAGTTACAAAGCATTCATCAGGCCGCGCCGGCCTGGGCCACCGCGCGCAGCCCGGCCGCGTCGAGCACGGTGATGCGTTCGCGCGAGAGGGCGACCAGCCCGTCGCGCTCAAAGCGCTTGAGCAGGCGGGTCACCATTTCGCGCACCGTGCCCAGCTCGTCGGCCAGGGCCTGGTGGGTGGTGTGGCGCTCGGGCCCGTGACCGAGCAGGGCGGTGGCCAGGCGGTTGTCGAGCCGGGCAAAGGCCACCGCCTCGATCAGCGCCGACAAATCGGCCATGCGCTCGGCGAACAGGCCCAGCACAAAGTCGCGAAACGCCGCGTCGGCCAATCCGGCGCGAAAAGCGGGCGGCGGCAGCAGCGCCAAGGTGGTGGCCGTGCGGCTCACCCCGCGCGCGCTCAAGGCCTGGCCGGCGAACAGCGCGCTGGACGACACCAGACACAGCTCGCCGGGCGAGACGCGGTAGAGCTCCAGTTCGCGCCCACTGGCGGCGTGGCGGCTGACCCGCACCTCGCCCTCGATCACCAGTGGAAAACCGGCGCAGGCCGAGCCTTCGTCAAACAAGACCGTGCCGGCGGGCACCGCCATCACCGGCAGGGCGTCCAGCGCCTCGCCCAGTCCGGCAAAGGCGGGGTAACGCTGGCGCAGCTGGTCGGCTTGGGTGCTCATGCGGGCCATTCTAGGCCGGGTGCCCCGGGTCGCTGCGCGAACGGTTGGCGGCTTTGAGTTCAAGTTATTTGAATGGAGGCTTCAAGGCCGTCGGCCGTCTGGCGCGTCCGGGCTGCCTACACTGCCCGGCATGGATTCCTCATCTGACACTTCTTTGGTGCAGCGCTACCACCCGGTGGCGGTGTTGTTGCACTGGGTGCTGGGAGCGGCTTTGGTGGCCGTTTTCGCACTGGGCATTTACATGCACGAGCTGCCGTTTTCGCCGCGCCGGCTGCAGCTCTACAGCTGGCACAAATGGGCCGGGGTGATCTTGTTTGCGCTGGCCTTTGTGCGCTTGGCTTGGCGCCTGACGCACCGCCCACCCGCCTTGCCTGCTTCGGTGGCCCAGGCCATGCCGCGTTGGCAGCACATCGCCCACCACGGCACCCACCACGCGCTGTACGCGCTGTTCTTTGCCGTGCCGCTGCTGGGCTGGGCCTTCAGCTCGGCGGCCGGTTTTCCGGTGGTGTTGTTTGGCTTGTGGCCGCTCCCCGACTGGGTGCCGGTGAGCGAGCCGCTGGCCGAGGCCCTGAAGCAGGCGCACAAATTTGCCGCCTTGGGCATGGGCGCGCTGGTGCTGCTGCACGTGGCCGCCGCGCTCAAACACCAGCTGATCGACCGCGACGGCTTGCTCGCTCGCATGGGCTGGGGCCGTTGACCTTCCCTCGTTTGCAAGAAAGAGCCTTGTCATGAAACACACGCTGGTGGCCCTGGGCCTGACCGCTCTCGCTTTGACGCCCGTCTTGGCCCAACAGACCCTGATCCCTGCCCAGAGCGAGGTGGCGTTTGTCAGCCGCCAGATGGGCGTGCCGGTGCAGGGCAAGTTCACCCGCTTCGACGCACAGCTGGCGTTTGACCCGGCCAAGCCCGAGACCAGCCGCATCGCCTTCACGGTCGACACCGGCAGCGCCACTTTGGGCGTGCGCGAGTCCGACGCTGAGTTGCCCAAGCCGGTGTGGTTCAACGTGGCGCAGTTTCCCAAAGCGACTTATCAGTCCAGCGCGGTCAAGCGTGTGGCGCCCAACCGCTTTGAGGTCGCCGGCCAGCTCACCATCAAAGGCGTGAGCGCCCCGGTCACCGTGCCGGTGACCTTGGCCCAACCAGGCGCCACCACCGTGGCCACGGGCAGCTTCACCATCCAGCGCCTGACCTTCCGCATCGGCGACAAGGAGTGGTCCGACACCAGCATGGTGGCCGATCCTGTCCAAGTGAATGTGAAGCTGTCCCTGAGCGGCGTGCCCAAGCTGTGAGGTGGCCCCCCTGCGCCGCTGCGCGGCTTCCCCCCCGAGGGGGGACGCTCCCGATGGGCCGGCGGAGCCGGACCCATGGGAGCCCTGGATGGGGGTGCTCGCTCCGGAGGCGTGGCTTGCAAGCGGCGCATGGCGGCGGACCCGCGCGCCGGTGCTGTTGTTGATGGCGCTTTGATTTTTGGTTTGTTTTCTCTGTTCTTGTTTCAACCTCTAGGAGTTTTTGTATGCGCGCTTCTTTGTCTTTGCTGGCCGCTGCGGTCGTGTTGTCCACCGCCGGTATCGCCCAGGCGGCCGACTATGCGATCGACCCGACCCACACCTTTGTGACCTTTGAGATCGGCCACTTTGGCACCTCGACCAACCGCGGCCGTTTCGACAAGAAGGAAGGCACCATCGCGTTTGACCGCCAAGCCAAGACCGGCAAGGTCGATATCCGCATCGACGTGGCCTCGGTCAACACCGGCACGCCGATGTTCAACCAGCACCTGCAGAGCGCGGATTTGTTCGACACCGCCAAGCACCCACAGGCGCGTTTTGTGTCCGACAAGTTCGTCTTCAACGGCGACAAGGTCAGCGAGGTGCAGGGCCAGTTCACCCTGAGGGGCAAGACCCAGCCGGTTACGCTCAAGGCCACCCAGTTCACCTGCTACGACAACCCGATGCTCAAGCGCGAGGTGTGTGGCGGCGACTTTGAAGCCACCATCGTCCGCTCGGCTTTTGGCCTGAACTACGGCGTGGACTGGGGCTTCCCGAAAAACGTGCGCCTGGTGATCCAGATCGAGGCCGTCAAGCAGTGAGGCCCGGGTATGCTCGGCGCCCATGACGCTGAGCTACCTCGACTTTGAACGCACAGAAGACACCGACGGCGCGGTGACGCTGGACGCGATGGCCAGCGTGCCACCCGCCGACCTGCCGGCGGTGCGGGCCGAGATCGACGCGGTGCTGGGCTGGCTGCGCAGCCGGTTTGGCGATCGGCAAGGCCCGCTCGATGAAGGCGGTGCTTGGGACGCCAATGTGCAGCAACAGCCCGACGGCCCGGGCCGGGTGCTGTGCGCCCTGACCTTGGCCCTGGCCGCCGATGTGGCTGAGGCGCTGTTGGCGCATTTTTCTATCGACTGAGCCCGCGCTTGCTGGGTAGCCCAATAGGGCCGAACGCTCAAGCCGGGCGGGTCGCTTCTTCCATCCGCTGCAGAAACACCAGCGCGTATTCGCGGCGGTCGCCGCACATCTCCGCGCTCGGTGGCAGCGAGCCACACACCGTCGGCCGCTCGGGCCGACCAAACAAGCGGCAGCGCAAGGTCTCGTCCAGATGCGGGCAGGGCACACCGGCTGGTTTGCCTTGGGGCAGGCCCGGCATGGGGCTGCTGATCGACGGTGCGATGCAACAGGCGGCGCAGCCGGGGCGGCAGGCCATGGCCTCGGTGGGGGCGGGCATGTGTGTGGAGCGAGCAAAGATGGGACAATTCCGGGTTCGCGCCGGTGGCTGGTCTGCCCCGGTGCTGTGTTTCACGTGAAACACACCTGTCCCGATTGTCGGGCATGCCGCAGCGCCGCCATGCCCCGGAGCTCCCACCATGTTGTACCCACAGGAATTTGACGTCATTGTTGTTGGCGGCGGTCACGCCGGCACCGAGGCTGCGCTGGCGGCCGCGCGCGTGGGCTGCGCCACGCTGCTGCTCAGTCACAACATCGAGACCCTGGGCCAGATGAGCTGCAACCCCAGCATCGGCGGCATCGGCAAAGGGCACCTGGTGAAAGAGGTGGACGCCTTGGGTGGCGCCATGGCCCTGGCCACCGACGAGGGCGGCATTCAGTTTCGCATCCTCAACAGCAGCAAAGGCCCTGCCGTGCGCGCCACCCGCGCCCAGGCCGACCGGGTGCTCTACAAAGCCGCGATCCGCCGCATGCTGGAGAACCAGCCCAACCTGTGGTTGTTCCAGCAGGCGGTGGACGACCTGATGGTCGAAGGCGAGCGGGTGGTGGGCGCGGTGACGCAGGTTGGCATTCGCTTTCGCAGCAAGACGGTGGTGCTGACGGCGGGCACCTTCCTCGACGGCAAGATCCATGTGGGCTTGAACAACCACGCAGGTGGCCGCGCGGGCGACCCGCCGGCGGTGTCGCTGTCGGCGCGCTTGAAGGAGCTGAAGCTGCCGCAAGGGCGCCTGAAGACCGGCACCCCGCCGCGCATCGACGGCCGCAGCATCGACTATTCAAAATGCACCGAACAGCCCGGCGACGGCATGCCGGGCTCGGACACCGCCGATCAGCCGGTGCCGGTGTTCAGCTTCATGGGTCGGGCGAGCATGCACCCGCGCCAACTGCCCTGCTGGATCACCCACACCAACGCCCGCACCCACGAGATCATCCGCTCCGGCTTTGACCGCAGCCCCATGTTCACCGGCAAGATCGAGGGCGTGGGCCCGCGCTACTGCCCGAGCGTGGAAGACAAGATCAACCGCTTTGCCGACAAGGACAGCCACCAGATTTTTCTGGAGCCCGAGGGCCTGACCACCCACGAGGTCTACCCCAACGGCATTTCCACCAGCCTGCCGTTTGACGTGCAGTACGACTTGGTGCGCTCCATGAAGGGTTTGGAAAACGCCCACATCTTGCGCCCGGGCTACGCCATCGAGTACGACTACTT